>CAKULY010000001.1 GCA_934667505.1 uncultured Treponema sp.
AAATTTCTTATGTCCGTAGGCTCAAAGTTAGTGCCGTGAATTGCGTTGTAACTTTTCACTGCGTACTTGTCAAACTCAACAAGTTTGTAATGTTCAAAATCAGCACCTATATCGCGCAATGCCATTGCCTGCGAGCCGATTCCGCCAAACAATTCTATAAGTCTGATTTTCTTTTCCACCTTCACTTCCGGGAAGTCAAAAAGACTTTGTCCTTTCATACCCTCTCTCCGAAAATCACATACATCATTTGTTCAAGCGTTACGCTTCCTGCCTTTATCAGCCTTTGGGCAAGGTCTAGGTCGTTTTTGCCAAATATAAAAAGCCCTAATTTATTTATGTAACTGTCAGTCTTATTCCAGCTGTTCATAGGGTTTCTCATGCCACGCAGTGCGTTTTCAAAATTGTAAACAGAAATGTTCTCAAACTTCATAGTTTTCTTCTTGTATCTTTTCTTTGTTTTTTATCCATTTAGCTGACAGTCCTATGGTGTACAGTTTTTCAACCGCCACTTTACCCATTTTTCTGTCAGACTTCTGTAGAAGTTTTTTTTCCTTGCTCCAAATGCAGATAAAGTCATCAGGCATGGAAAACTCCGAGATAAACACGTAGTTATCATAGGCAAGTTGCCGTGCGAAGCTGTAAAATACCTCATAGTCCATACTACTTTTTACATACTCCTTTGTTCCCTTATATGGGGGGTCAAGGTAGATGACAGCGTTTTTCACATCTTTATACCCTTTATAATCTCTGCAAAAGAACTGAATCCTCTTTAGTAAAGGAGCTTGTTTTCTTGCATTGGCAAGACGCTCTGTATATATACATCTACCACCTTTTGAATCCCTGCCATAGCCTCCACTAAAATATCTTCCGCCATAACTTGCAAAATAGCCGATTAGTGCCGTGTATTCAGCAGAATACTTTCCAGTCTTGTTCTTGCGGTTTTCCCTTACTTCTGTATAATGCTCAAAAGAACAGTCGTCTGGAGCAATGGAAAGTAAAGGGTCTTTCTGCATATATTGCAAAAGTGCTATAAGTTCCTCGTTAATGTCCGAGCCTATGCGTGTCTTACATCTGATATGGTCAATCATATTCGCTCCGCCTACAAACGGCTCTATGTATGTATCAACCTTGTTTTTGACAATACAACCCTGCAAGATAGGCAATAGGTCTTTTCTTAGTCTTGCCTTGCTTCCTTGATATACCATTTTTTTCCTCACCCAATTTTCTCTACAACTTTTTGCATATAACGTTTTAAATCATTCTCGTTTACGAAAACCCTTCCATTTGGAGTGTAAAAATAGGTTTTCTTTTGCAAGATACTTGCAGAGTTTCTTTTTTCAACTTTTAAGCAACCGTTAAAAACAAAAGCTGTGATAAGCAAACTTCCGTCTTGAACAGACATCACTTTTCGCCAATCAAGTTCGTCTTTTTTTACAATTCTAGTTTTTTTTTGTTGGTTTACACATTCTGAGCAAAATTGTTTGTTCCTGAAATATTTCGTAAGAAAATATTCTTTTTTACAAGTTGTGCAAACAAGTTTGTCCTTTTTATTTCTCTTTAATAAATTAGCTCTTTTATTTTGACATTCTTCGGAGCATAAAATTTTTATTGGAGATTCTGTATAAAATGATTTTCCACAAACAACACAAACCTTTTCCAAAGCAAACCTCTTCCTTTATAAAATTCCCTCAAACATAGTTCCTATTCCGTTTATATCATTTTCTGTTTCTTGTATTCGTTTTGAAGCTAATTCAAAACAATCTTTATCTTTTTCAATCCCGATAAAACGACAGTTATTCTCTAATGCGGCAATACCTGTGGAGCCACTTCCCATAAAAGCATCTAAAATTAAGCTCCCCTTTTTGCAAGAAACTTTTATAAATCTTGATAACAACTCAACAGGCTTTTCAGCAGGATGAAGTTGCTTTTTACAAGTTTTTAAAAACCATTTTCTATAGTCATCAAAAGAACAGTCTTTGCCGTTGAAAAAAGTTCCTTTGTCCCTTATTAAAACGATATATTCAATATCACTCATGTGATGGGTAGAATGAGCAGGAATAGGATTTTGTTTTATAAGTGTGAGTAAATCATAAATGAAGTTATTTTTTTCAGCCCAGTTAATATAGCTGGAAATTAAAGTCTTATTGCAAAAGAAATAACCATAAAACTTCTTCATTTTAGATTTTAATAAATCTAAAAAAATATTAGGATTGAATACTGTAGAGTTTAATTTTTCAAGATTATCCAGAACTTTTCTTACCCCCCTTTTATATTTTGACTGGTCAGAAGAAAAAAGTCCGCCACCTCTTACTCCGTCTGGAAAATGATATGGTGGGTCTGTTATAACACAATCAATATTACAATTGATAGTGGGAATTATTTTGTAACAATCCCCTAATAATAATTCGAATTTACACATACTTAACCTTGATTTTGATTATAATTAAAACTAGTAACAGTAATTTAATTATAATTAAAACTAATGTTTATTATATTTATTTTAATTAATAAGTCAATGAAAATATTAATTATATTTAATAAAAATGCCGAGAAATTCATTAGAGGTGATAGAATGAGAACATCCAAACAGATTGCAGAATTTTGTGAAAATTTATTAAAAAAAAGAAATGAAATGGTTAGCACGATGTGTTCTAAATTAAACATTAACCAAGCCACGTTTTCAATGTGGAAAAAAAATGATGTAAATCCTAGTTTAAACATTTTGGCAGATATTTCTAAATATTTAGAAATATCTTTGGATTGTTTAGTAGGAAATGAATCTGTTCCGCAAAATACTATTTATAGTTTTCCAGACGATACTTTGGAAATAATAAAAAAACTGGAATTGTTATCAAGGGAGGACGTTGAAATTTTAAAAGAAATTTTAGATATTTATTACAAACGGCAGTTGAAAAAAAGTTAAAACCTTAGGTTTAATACTTCGCAAAAAAAAAGGTGGTTAGAATAATAATTTTCTAACCACCTTTTTTTACAATTCTCCTGTTATTTCCTTGTACAATTTTTCTTGAACTTCATATATTTCGGGAAACATCTCTGGTTTCCAGTACGTATACCAATCAGTCATAGAGCCATCTGCATGACCAACAACGGCTTTAATTTTCAAATCTATACTATTTCCAAAAGAAGAGCCTCTCATATATGAAATAAACAGATTTCGTAATGAATGTATCGTTATTCCTCTAGTCTTATGGTCAATACCTAGACTTTCACATATTTTTATAAATTTTTTATATATAAAACTTGCAGAACAAGGTTCTTTTTTGTCGGGTTTTTGGAAAGCCCATTTGCTGCCACATTGTTCTTTTAATTTTAAAGACTTCGGAATAGGAACAAAACGACAAACTCTTGTTTTTGTCTCCCCTAGTCCAAAATGTGGGTGCAAAGAGTGTTCTACATTAAGTCTGTCTGTTCCAACTTCAAAAGATTGTAAAGCTGTAACTTCGCCTATTCTCATACCTGTTAATGCACAAATAAGAAAAGCTCTTTTTGCACATTTCCATGTCCATAAATCAGAATGATATATTCTGTTAAGTTCTTCAATTGTTAAAAGAACACGGTCTTTTTTCTTTATTTTTCTAAAAGACAAATCAGCAGAAGGAACTTCTTTTATAAGCCTTTTTTCTTTTGCCGACTTCATTATGATGTTAAAAACAGACTGGGCATTATTCGATGTTTTTGCTGACCACGATTCGTTTAGCCAAATAATCCAGCTTTTCACAGTATCAACAGAAATTTTATCAAGTCGCATATCACTGAAATATGGCAAAATTTGGAGTTTCAATAATTTTCTGTAAGATGACAATGTAGACGGAGCAAGGTCAGTACCGCTTGTTTTTTTCCATTTCAGATAAGGTGAATCATCATCAAAGAAATTTGCAGAAAAGGTTTTGAACAATATTGCACTGTTTTTTTTAAATTCACCTTCATTATAAAGTTTTTGCACAGTGCGTTTTGCTTGCGATAACTTGCTAGTTCCTGTAGAATAAGATGCAGAACGTTTTCCATTCTCATCTCTAAATTGGTAATAATAAACGACTTTGCCACTTGGTAAAGTTCTAGGAAAGATAATATAAGGTTCAGTAACTCTCATTTAATCAGTATCCTAAACATAGATTTGATATCAATCTGCTATCACGGACACATTTTAGATTTGTAACTCTTTATGTTATAAAGAATTAAGTATAGCGGCAGAAGGGAGTCGAACCCTCGTCATCAGCTTGGAAGGCTGAGATAATGAGCCGTTATATGACTGCCGCATTTCTATGTTTATAATATATAAAATTTATAAACTTTAGTCAATCACTTATAGAAAAAATTATTCTTTTTTTTTTAATTTTATTCGCCTTCTCCATTTACTTTGTTTTCAAATCTAGTAAGCGAAGGAAAGTAAATCATATCTACATTTCCGCAGGCTCCGTTTCTTTGTTTCGCAACTATACATTTTGCTTCTTGAACAGTTGTGTCGTCAGTTTTATCAAGACGGTCTCTGTGAAGAAATAAAACAACATCTGCATCTTGTTCTATAGAACCTGAGCCTCTAAGTTGGGCTAAATTAGGTTCATGACCTTCTGCATCCCTTGCAACTTGGCAGAGCGCAATAATCGGGATGTTTAACTCTCTGGCAAGAGCCTTTAGTGATTTTGAAATTTCAGAAACAGATTCAAAAACTTTTGCTTTTGGATCATCGGTTGAAATCAAACCGATATAATCTATAAAAATTACTTTTACATCGTAATTCGCTTTCATTCTTCTAGCCATTGAACGTAATTCTAAAAGCTGCATATTAGGAGTGTCACAAATGTAAAGAGGCGCTTGATAGCAAAGGGAAGCTCCATCTTGAAGTTTTTTAAAGTCTGAAAGGCTAAGGGTTCCGCTTCTGATTTTTCCTCCAGGAATTCTTGCTACTTGAGAAAGCAGTCGTTGTCCTATTGATTGATACGACATTTCTAGAGAGAAAAATCCGCATGGAATATGTTTTTCCACAGCTATTGTTTGCATCATAGAAAGCGCGAAAGCTGTTTTTCCTATAGAAGGACGGGCTCCAATTATTATAAGTTCTGAATTTTGAAACCCATTAGTCATTGTGTCCAATCTTGCAATTCCACTTGGAATTCCTGTGAGGTCAGCATTGTTTTTGTATCTCATGTCAATTATGCTGATTGTAGAAGGAATAACTTGTTGCATTGTCCAAACATTAGAAGTAGAACTGTGATCTGCTAAGCTAAAAATTCTTTTTTCAATTTCCTCTAAAAGAAATTTTGTTTCTTTTGTTTCATCGAAAGCTAATGCTTTTATATCTGCAGAAAGTCTAATCATATCGCGTCTTATAGCACATTCTTTTACAATCTCTACATAAAAAGAAATGTTTGCGCTAGTAGGAACTGTTTCAGTAAGCGAAGCAATATAAGCTGCTCCTCCAGCCTGTTCTAATTTTCCTGTTTTTGTAAGTTCGTCTTTTAGAGTTAATATGTCGCCACGAATATTTTGCCTATTAAGAGAAGAAAGTCCTTCATAAACAACTTGATTTTGAAATGAATAAAAACGATCAGGAGAAAGTTGTGTAGCGACATCGCTCATAGCGTCCCAATCAAGAAGAAGAGCCCCTAAAACTGCTTGCTCAGCATCAAGGTTATGAGGCGGTATTTTATCTTTTAATTCCACGTGTTCCATTCTTTATTCTCCATAGTAAGGAAGTTTGTAATGCAAACTTTTGACGATAAAAGCGACAGGTGTTTTCAACTGTTTTATCTGACCTTCCTTAAAAAATAATCAACAATTTATAAACAAGTTGTCCACAAAACGTCAAACATATTTAAATACAATAAAGGCCGTTCCCAAAAAGAGAACAGCCTTTATCTAAATCTAAAGATTTTAATTTAATTAATCTTTAGGTTCTTCTTTTTTTTCTTCAGGAACTTCATCTTTTGCAGGTTTTTCTTTCTTTTCAGAAACTTCTGCTCCACCCTGTGCTTTTACTGTAAACTTTACTTCAGCAGATGCGGCTTCATAAAGCTTTATAATTGCATGATAGTTTCCTACAGATTTTATTGCAAGACCTGGAATTTCAATGCGTTTTCTTTCAATTTCAAAGCCATTTTTAGCAAATGCTTCTGAAAGAATTGTAGATGTAACAGCACCGTAAAGTTTTCCGTTTGCACCAGCTGGCATTTCAATTTCCAATGCAAGGGCTTCAAGTTTTTCCTTGAGGCTCTTAGCGTTCTGTCTTTTTACTTCCTTGCGTGCTTCAATTTCAGCTTTTTTTGCTTCGAATAAAGCCGCTGTTGCATCATTGTAAGGAACAGCAAGATTTCTAGGAAGAAGGAAGTTGCGAGCATATCCATTAGCTACATTTTTTACATCGCCTTCTTCACCAAGGTGTTTTACATCAACATTAAGAATTACTTTCATTTTCAAGCTCCTCTTGATTTTTTACTGACGTCACCAGGAGTAGGATCGCCAGCTTTTATAAATAAGTTAAAATTAAAATATAAACTACTCTGTTACAAATGGAAGAAGACAAATTGAACGAGCTCTTTTTATTGCTCCAGCCAATTCTCTTTGGTGCTTTGCGCAAGTTCCTGTAATGCGTCTAGGAAGAATTTTACCTCTTTCAGTTGTAAATCGACGCAAGCCATCTGAATCTTTGTAGTCAATTTTTGCTTTGTTAGCACAGAAACGACAAACTTTTTTGCGGAAGAATGTCTTTCCTTTTGCACGACCGTTATCGCGACCGTCGTCTTCGCGACCTTCTGTTTCTACAGAAGCTGCTTTCTGAGCAACTTCTTTTTCTTCATACATATCTTTTGTTTCTTCTGACATTGTATTTACTCCAATTTAGAAAGGAATATCCTCGGGGAAGTCTCCTCCTGTGCCACCGTATGAATCGTTGTCATAGCTAGGTGACGGAGCTGCCATTGGTTGAGTGAAATTCTGTTTAGGTTGGAATCCGCCCGATGCACCCCCAGTCGTCTGACCGCCATCTGCTCTTCCTCCTAAAAGCTGAACATTTGTTGCAACGATAGAAACTTTGCTAAATTTCTGTCCGTCTTTTTCCCATCTGTCTTGCTTTAGATAACCATCAACCGCAATCTGTTTTCCTTTTGTTAGATAAGGTTTTAGATTTTCTGCAGTTTTTCCCCAAATTGTTACATCGAAAAAATTAGCTTCTTCGATCCATTGTTCACCGCTTTTACGGCTCCTGTTGACAGCTATGCTCACTGTAGCCCTGGCTTGACCGTTTCCAACATATCCGAAAGAACGTTCATCTGCTCCTAGGTCTTTAGTAAGTCTGCCTACAAGAACTACGTGATTTAAATCTGTCGCCATTGTTTTTACCTCTAAAACTAATTATTTTTCTTCAAGTTTTACGAAAAGGTATTTTAAAAGATTGCTTTGAATCTTGAATGCCTTGTCGATTTCTGTAATCTTAGAAGGATTAAGTTTTAGTGTGAAAAGAATAAATCTTCCTTTTTTCTGTTTCTTTACTTCGTAGGTAAGATCTCTGTCACCAAAAAGGTCTTCTTTTTCGATTTCAGCACCAAAAGATTTAAGAGTTTCGCGTACTTCATCAGTAGCTTTTTTTGACTTTTCTTCATCAAGTGGGAAGATAGTCATAAGTTCATACTTTCTCATAATTTCTCCTTATGGACGAATGGAGACTACTACTAGTCTCAAGGGGTGTTCTTGTATGTTACAAAAATATTAATTTATAGTCAATAACTAAGTTGATAGCATTTTAGCCGATTAGCCCAAACTTCGAGCTTTTAGAAAAATAAACAAAAGCGTAAGTGTAATTAAATAAAATCAAACTTTCTGCTGTTTATGCTCATTAAAAGACCTATTGCGGTCATTGCAGTTAGCAGTGATGAACCTCCGTAGGAAAGAAACAAAAGTGGAATACCCGTAATAGGCATTATTCCCATCACCATTCCAACGTTTATAAAAAAATGAATCATAAGCATACCTAGAATGCCAGCTGAAATATACATTCCAAATCTGTTAGACGCATTTTTTACAATTATTAAGGTTCTCAACATGAGTACCAAATATATTAAAAAAACAAAGCATCCGCCTAAAAATCCCCATTCTTCAGAGAGGATACTAAAAATAAAGTCAGTAGATTGCTGAGGCAAATATCTGTAATGGCTTTGAGTGCCATGTAAAAAAGAGCGGCCGAAAAGACCTCCCGATCCAATTGCTATTTTAGATTGAATTATGTTCCAGCCAGCCCCTAGCCTGTCTATATCTGGATTCATGAAGATAATGAGTCTTTGCAACTGATAGGCTTTTAGAACTTTATCTGCAATAGATGACATTGCAAGTCCTATTGTTATAATTGAAAAAGTATATGCAATCCAATAAAAATATCGTCTTCCATGAAAGTACTTTCTTACAATCAAAGCTATAAAAAAGATTAAAGCGGAAGCCATGATTAAAATAAGCTTTAACTTGAATGTTGTAAGAGAAGTTATTAATCTAAAAGAATTTTTTACTATATATTGATTCCAAACTGGTAAAATCGTAAAGAAGATTGTTGCAAATCCTGCACCTATAATAAAAAGTAAAAATCTTACTGGAATTCCTGATACAAAACACATAACAAGAAAAATCGGTATGTACACGGAGGCAGACCCCATGTCTGGTTGAATTAAAATTAGTCCGCAAGGAATAATAAAAATTGCTAATGCGATTATAAATCTTTTAATCTGATTTTCGTTTATAGAAATATCTAAATATTTTGCAAGTGCCAAAATAAAAACTATTTTAGTAAACTCTGAAGGTTGTATACCAAAATCTCCTATTCCAAGCCAGCTTCTAGCACCGTTTACTTTTTTTCCAAATAGAAATGTTATGATTAGAAGTATGATTGAAGCTGCATAAATCCATTGCGCGGGACGTTCTAATTTTCTGTAATCGTAGAGCGCAAAAAAAATCATAAAGGCAAGGCCGATTGCTGTCCAAATAATTTGTTTTATATATTCATTGGTTCTTAAAATACCATCTGCGTCTATTCCTGAAGAATATATAAAAGCAATTCCTGTGGCAACCAAAATGATTACACAAATGAACAATATATAATCGAACGCGTCCCAAAATCTGCCTTTCATAGTGTATTATTCCTGTCTATTTCCGTTTTTCATAAGATATTTAAATCCAAGCGCCGCTACAGCCTCTTCATAAGTCTGTTTTGCAAAAATTCCTTGGATAATTATATTAGTTGCGTAAGGAGCCCACCATTCCCATGGGTTGCAAGCTTCTACCAAGGTTGCTACAACAACTTGCTCTTCAACAGGAGCGTCGTATGGAGCGTAGGCAACCATCCAAGAATGCCAGCTGTCTTTATAGCCTGTTACTTCGGCTGTTCCTGTTTTTCCAGCAGCTTTTACAATTTTGTTATGCATTGGATACTGGGGAGTACCATCTGATATTGTATATCTCATTATTTCTTGTATTTGTGGCCATACTTCCGGATTTACATTTGATTTAAAAAGAATTTCTGGCTTTATTTCTTGAACAACTTCGTTGGTAACAGGATCTCTAACTTCTTTTAAAAGATGAGGCTTATAAATCACACCAGAATTTGCAACCATCGCAGCCATATTAGCAACGTGCAAAGGAGTTGCCGTCATATATCCCTGTCCAATAGATGCGGACATCGTATCTCCTCCTAACCAGCGTTCGTGAAATTTTCGCTCTTTCCACTCTGCTGTAGGAACAAAACCTGAAGTTTGACTAGGCAAATCTATCTGCGTCCTTTGTCCAAACCCAAATTCCTTTGAGTATGAAGAAATTAAATTGATTCCAAGATGGTCTCTTCCCACAATCCAATAATAAACGTCGCAAGATTGCGCCAATGCGTTTTTTAAATCAAGCCAACCGTGTCCAGGTTTTTTTACATGGCAGTGGAAAATTCTGTTTCCGTAGTTTAATTCTCCCTTGCATTCAATTTTTTTTGATGAAGGAAAGGCATCTTCGTTTAGCATTGCTGTTGAAATCACTATTTTAAATGTGGATGCAGGTGGATAAGCCGCATTTACAGCTCTATTTAAAAGCGGCTGATTTTTAGAATCTTCTATAAGAGATTGATAATAGGAACTTGATTCATCTGTATTAAATATATTTGGATCGAAATATGGATATGAAACCATTGCCAGAACTTCGCCATTGGAAGGTTTTAACACAACCACTGCCCCAACTCTGTTGCCAAGAGTTTTTTCAGCCAAAGTTTGTATTTCGGTATCAATTGTTAAAATAAGACTCTTGCCAGTTTTAGGCGGCTCAATAATCGGTTTGTCAGAAATTACTCGTCCGCGAACGTCTACAAGGCGGCTTTCTCTTCCTGGTTTTCCTTGAAGAAGAGCGTCGTACTGTTTTTCTATTCCAGTTTTTCCTACAATGCTGTTTCTTGTGTATCCTTGATTGTACATTAAGTTCATTTCTTCTCGTGTTATATCGCCAACATATCCAATAACATGAGATAAAGAGCCTGTTTCAATGTAGGTTCGTATAGGCTTTGAAATCCAAGAAACACCTGGAAGATCTGTTTTGTTTTCTGCAATATTTGAAATTACTGAAAAGGGAACATTTGACTTTATCTGAAAAGAAGAATAAGAACGCCTGCTTCGTGGAGGGATTTTCTTGTCTATTTCAAGTTTTGAAATTCCAAGCATAGCAGCTAGTTTGTTTGCGACAGTATCGTAATGTCCTGAAGGAATTTCACCTGGAGTTATTTCTACAGCAAAGGCGTTTGTATTGACCACCATTGGCAAGGTCGCATTTCGGTCAAAAATTTCTCCTCGCTGTGCTGGCAATACATTCACTTGGTTTGAATTTATTTCAGATTGCGAGCGATATGAGCTTCCGTTTCTTATTTGCAGAAAAAAAAGCCGGTAAAAATAAATAAGAAAGAAAATGATTATCATAAAACCAAGAAAGAGAATTCTGTTATTTTTATCTATTGATGAATTTCGGGCTGACCGTATGCTTCTACGAAAACCCATTATTCAATTTCCTCCGATTTGGTGCTTAAAACATTTTTAAAAAGATTTAGGAATTTAAATACAAATGGAGCTAACAAAGAGTTTGCTATGAGTTCAAAAAGGAACATAACTGAAAATAACTGATATGTTATAATCGATGTGTAGAATAGCGACATAAGCCAAACTATAAGTGCTTTTGCAAAAGTTCCGCAAAATCCTATTAAAACAGGCATAAAAAAGCCCAGATAATTTACAGTTCCACCAAGCCAGCCAGAAAGGTATCCAAGCAAAGTTCGTAGAATGCAGTTAAAACCGAATGGCGCTCCTGAAAGGAAGTCTAGAAAAAGACCCGAAATAAAACCTGTTGATTCTCCATACATTCTGCCATTCATTAATGAAAAATAGAGGACGCACAGCAACACAAGGTCAGGAATCGCAGGTAAAATTGATATATTTGAAAGAATAGCAGTCTCTAGTAAAGAAAAACATAATAAGATAAGTGCTGAAACTGAAAAAGATTTTAGCATTTTTAATTCCTTGCATCATTTATTTCTCTAAGATTAACAACTATTACATTTTCGAGTCTAGAAAAATCAATTATAGGTGTTAGTTCAATATCTAAAGATGTATCATAATCTACAACTGTTATTTTCGAAATTGTTCCTAGAGGAATATCTCTCATATAATTGTTGTTTTCGCCAGAAGTTACAACTATATCGCCGTAGTGCAGTTCTTCCAATACCCTTTTTCGTATATAACGCATTTTTAAAACTTCTGTTTGAATGCCAGTTCCATTTACAAGACCTAAATCTCTTGTGTTTTGAATTCTTGCAGATATTATGCAATCCAAATTATAAATTGGCATTACAACGCTTGTAAGAGCTCCTACTTGAACAATTTTTCCCACAAGTCCAGATGTTCCGTGTTCGTATGCAATTACAGGCATATTCTTTTTAATTCCATGAAAACTGCCTTTATTTATTGTTATATAAGCATTTAAATTGTCAGTTTCCCTAGAAATTATTTGAGCTGGATAATTTTTTTCTTCAAGCGAGGTTGCGAAGTCTAACTGCTCTTTTAATCGTTCATTTTCTTTGCGTATTTCTGCATTTGAACGCTGCATTTGTTCATAGTTTTCTAATTTTATAACAAGTTCGTCATAATCTTTTCGAAGTCTGCTAAGTTCTTTTGCGGCTCCAAAAGTTCCAGTAATTCCAGAGACAACAGAATGAAAACCGCTTTCGATTGAAGAAAAAATCGAAAATCCGATTTTTTTAAAATTTAGAACAAAACTTCCTGAACTAAATGCCAGCATGACGCCAGAGAATAATAGATATATAATTAGCATAAACTCTGAAAATTTGAATTTCAGAGAAAGTTTCTTTTTTGAAGACATCTTACTTAATCATTTAAACTGTCGTAAACAGAGCGACCTGACGACATGTCTTTAAATAGTTCAAAAGCTTCTCCCGCTCCAAGAGCAACACATTCAAGAGGATTTTCAACAAGAATAACAGGTACTCCAGTTTCCTTTGAAATAAGCTTTGGAAGCCCTTTTAACATAGATCCGCCGCCTGTCATTACGATTCCTCTGTCAATAATATCAGATGCAAGTTCAGGAGGAGTCTTGCTAATTACGTTCTTGATTTCTTCAACAATAAGTTTTACAGGTTCTTTTAAGGCTTCCCGAACTTCAACACTGTCTATTTCAAGTCTTCTAGGAAGACCTGTGATTGCATCTGTTCCTTTTAGTTCCATTTTTTCGATAGTTTTATCAGGAGCAGCGTTGCCAATTTGAATTTTAAGTCTTTCTGCGGCTTGGTGACCTATTATCAAGTTGTGAACACTCTTGACGTGCTTTACGAGGGCGTCATTAAATTTGTCGCCACCGACGCGAATTGAACTAGTTTCTACCATTCCTCCTAGAGAAATTACAGAAATCTCGGCAGTGCCACCACCTATATCGCATATCATGTGTCCTGCAGGTTCATAAATAGGAATTTTTGCACCAATAGCGGCAGCTTTTGATTCTTCTATTATTTCAACTTCTTTTGCGCCTGCTTTTAATGCAGTTTCAATTACAGCTCTTTTTTCAACTTCTGTTATGCAAGAAGGAATACCGATTTTCATTCTTGTAGATTTTATAATCTGATGTCTTGGAGTTATTTTTTGGATAAAATATTTTATCATTCTTTCGCAACTGTCAATATCAGAAATAACGCCATCTGCAAGAGGTCTAATAGCCATAATATTGCTCGGAGTTTTTTCAAGCATATTTTTAGCTTCTGAACCGACAGCAACAATTCGCTTAGTTCCTTTTTCTACGGCTACAACGGAAGGTTCGTTTATTACAATTCCTTTTCCGCGAACATAAATAAGTGTGTTACATGTACCGAGATCTATACCGATATCAGTAGAAAATCTGTCAAAAAATCCCATAAATACTCCCGGATTAAAATTCAGCTATTTTTGCAAGAGCTCCTGGATGATTTACCTGAATGCGCAAGGTTTTTCTCCATTCCGCACGAGCTTTCACCAAATCGCCCTGTTTTTCATATATTACACCAAGATTATAGTATGCGTCTGCTGAATTTGGATTTTTTTTCAAAATTGATTCAAATTCGTTCTTTGCTTCTGCATACTTTTTCTCTTCAATGTATATTGTTCCAAGAAGATTCATACTTTTTAATACGAGTTCTTCATTTTCGCAATCGTTTTTAATGCGGAATAAATATTGTTTTGCTGCATTTGCCTGTCCAACTTTGTGGTATTGTTCCGCAATTGATAAAAGAAGGGAATCCGATTCCCTTGTAAGCAAGGCTTCCGTAAATGCAGAAATACTTTCCATTGGCATTTCCAAAGCGGCGTAACTTAATCCTAAGTATTCTGCTGTATCAGGAGCCTTATAACCAAGTCGCCTTGATTCTTCAAGATATTTTACAGCAAGATCTGCATAATAGTAAGATGAAATGGTGTTTTTATAAAAATATGCCTTCCCTAGCATATAGTTTAATTGAGGAATTAATTTTTTTCTAGATTTTAACAAAGCCATTCTTATGGAATTAATAGATTCATCTAAATAACTTTGAACAGAAGCTGAATCAAGTTGAGAAACTGCAAGAAAAAAACTTGCATAACCGTGATATGTAAGGGCGGTATTGTTAAAAGGATTTGTGTCAAGAATTTTTTGGCTTATTTCGTATACGGATTTATAATCATAAACATTCCATTTTTCAATAAGAGCGCTTGTTGTGGCAGATTTTAAAGACTTTTGACGAATACTTTTGCACAAAAAAATAACAGAAACAGTAAGAAATACTGCCACCATAAAGAAAATAACGAGTAGAGGAATAAACTTACTTTTCTTTTTTGCGAAATTACTTTCTTCTATAATGTTCTTACTCATATTTTATAAAAAAACAGACGAGATAGTAAGCCGGGTTCTGTCATTTACCTTGCGATAAACGTAACCATCTATCCAAATCCATTGTTACCAAGTGGACTTTAGCGATTTACCCGAAGTATAAAGGCCGAAATCCAAACTTCTGCTTAATCTTGCTCCAAATGAGGTTTGCACTGCTACAAGTGTTACCACTTGTACGGTAGTCTCTTACACTGCCATTTCACCCTTGCCTTTTTAGGCGGTATATTTTCTGTTGCACTTTCTGTCGCTTTGGGGATATACATAAAAATGCATCTTCCGCAAAACGCCCGGTTATTACCCGGCATTTTTTTCGGTGGAGCCCGGACTTTCCTCATGGCAATAAATTATCATTAACTTACGCCATGCGATTACATCTCGTCTGTATTGTTTTAGTTTTCAGAATCGTCCGATTCTACAATATCATCATCTTCTTCGTCTGATAAATCATCAGAGTCGTCATACAAATCATTGTTTTCTGAATCTTCTTCATATTCGTCTGAATCATACTCGTCATCATCAGTAATTTCGCTTTCAAAGTCAGCAAGGCTTCCTGCATCATTAAAGAAAGTCTCCTGTTCCGATTCGTCAGATTCTTCGTAAAACAAAATTCGGCTGCAGTATGGGCAGAAAAGGATATTTTCCCCTTCCCTAACTTCGTTTGCAAACTGTGCAGGAAGAATCATATGGCAGCCAGTACATACGCCATTTTTTACAGCAACAATACCTTCTGAATTTCTTTGGATAATTCTTTGAAATTTGAACAAGACTTCTTGATCAAGTCCTGGAGTAATGCCTTCCTCTTGTGATTTCAAGTCTGCAAGTTCTGATTTATAAGATTCTATCTGTGAATTTAGGGAGTCCTTGCTAGAAGCAAGATCTGTTTCTTGAGATGAAATCATTGCCTCTGTTGTTTTTAAAGTATCATCGAGTTCCGCTAAAATTTTATCTTCTTTTTGAAGTTCTTTTCTTAATTCTGATTCTTTTACAGATGCTTCCGAAATCTGCTTTTCAAGAGCTTCGTATTCGCGGTGAGTTGTTATATTATCCATATTTTTTTCGCCGGCTTCGCGAGTCTTTATAGCTGTTTCAAGGTCTAGCTTTATGTTTCCAACTTTTTCTTTTACAGCTTCGTAATCCCTGTTCTTTTCAATATATTCTTTTTTCATTCTGGCAAGAAGTTCTTCTTGCGAAGTCAACTGCTTAGGCGCTTCTTCTATTAACTGTTCAAGCTCATATTTTCTGCCAAGTATTACTTGAAGGCTTTTTAATTTATCAAAAATTTCTGTCATTACCATAATGATGTTCCTTTTTTTTCTGAATATCGTTTAAATATATAATAAATATGCAATTATGTCTATTCTATGCAAACAATGTTTATGTTTCAATATAGTCCCTAAGTCCGTTCGCTCTTCTAGGGTGTCTTAGACGTCGCAAGGCTTTTGCTTCTATCTGACGAATTCGTTCCCTAGTGACATTGAAATAAAGACCGACTTCCTCCAATGTTAATGAATATCCATCGTCTAAACCGAATCTCATTTTTAGAACTTCCTGCTCTCTTGGAGGCAAGGTTCCTAAAACTTGCCTTAACTGTTCCTGAAGCAATTTGTAAGAAGTCTGAATAGAAGGATTTTCTACTTCTTTATCTTCTATAAAATCTCCTAGCGAAGAATCTTCTTCTTCTCCAATCGGTGTTTCCAAGGAGATTGGTTCTCTAGCGACGCTCTTTACCTGTTTAATTTTTGCAAGCGGCCAGCCTAACTGCTGAGCAATTTCTTCATCTGTAGGCTCTCTGTTCAGTTTTTGCATAAGTTGACGGCTTTCTCGTACAACTTTATTAATCTGTTCAATCATGTGGACTGGAACGCGGATTGTTCTTGCTTGATCAGAAATGCTTCTTGTTATAGCTTGACGAATCCACCAGGTTGCATAAGTTGAAAATTTAAAGCCTTTTCGATATTCAAATTTTTCAACAGCCTTTATAAGACCGATATTGCCTTCTTGCACTAAATCAAAGAATTGAAGTCCACGATTTGTATATTTTTTCGCAATAGAAACAACTAGCCTTAAGTTTGCATTGATAAGCCTGTTTTTGGCTTTTTCCATCATGAGACTGCCGCGTTTTATTTCTTTAGCTTTTGAAAGAATTTCATCAATCGTATTTTCAAATTCATACTCAAGCCTGGAAAGCTTTCTGTCAATTTTTTGAATTTGAGTATATATATCGCGGATATCGTCTGTTGTCATATTCAATTCAGCTTCAACTTTAGGAGCTTCAGAACGCATTGAAATGCGGCGGCCAAGACGTCTAAGATCTGCTGGTGTTGAAATTCGCAGCTCTTTCATCTTTTTTTCTTGTTTTTGCCTATATTCTTCGATTTTTTGAGTTGCATCAAGAAATTTTGCCGTAAAGCGATCAAGTTCTTCTGATTGAATATCAATTTTTTGAAGCTGAGGCTGAATTTTTTCTCTAAGCTCCACTAATTGCGGATCATCGAAAATCTTGCTCGTTTGATTCGTTTCGAAAAGCTGCTTTTTTAAAGACATATACAACTTCATTTCTGGAAGAATTGGTTTAATCAGCTCACTGTAGCAAGCTTTTAATCTCTTTTTTTCAGCCATTTCTTCATTTATTTCTTTTCTAGGTCTTCCAGGTTGAATATCGATACGTGTAAACGCTTTCTGTGCGACTGCGAAAAATTCAGGTATCATTATTCCAGAATTCAACACAACTTGTTTTATGATATTGTTACCATCTTCCATCTGCTTTGAAAGTATGACTTCTTGTTCCGCAGTTAAAAGATTTTCTTTTCCTATTTCGCGCAGGTAAAGGCGGATTGGATCATCAACGCTAGATTCCTTATCACCGTTTACAAGCTTAGAAGAACCTTCTTTTATGTCATCAACATCTTCATCAGGGGTGTTTTCAGTTTCGTCGTCATCTTCAAGAATCGTATCATCATCTTGTTCTTCATCTTCAAAAGGGTCTGTTTCGATTACTTGAATTTTTCTTTCTGTAAAGATTTTTAAAGCTTCCTCCATGTTTGGAGAATTAATAAAATCCTGACCTGCGATTTCATTAATCTCATCCCATGTTATAACGGTTTTATCTTTTGCATAGTCTAAAAGTTTTTGTATAATAGGATTCTGTTCCTGTTCCATTGGATATAACACCTTGCTTTTACAGTTAACATTTGAGTTTTTTGTCTAGTTCAATTTTTTCTTCGAGCATAGCATTTAATTGATTTTTGTCATCATCGGTTTGCACGGTAAATGCCCGTATACGTTGCATTAAGATTTCTCTTTGTTTTTCCAAATTCCTACGCTTAAACATTTTAATTGAATCCTGTATAGTGCTTTCATTTTCATCTTTGAATTCTCCCAAAGATATAGCACTTACTATCAGGCTACTTACGCGGTCATCAGAACAACGGTTTAAGATGGTCGACAACGACAATGAATTTTCTAAATAGCATTGCTCAAGAATGTTATAAAGTTCTTTTGCTATAGGTTCTTCAAAATCTTCAGAAGTCAATTCGTTTCTGATTGTTTTATACTTTTCTAAATCGGCAATTATGGCAATAACACTTCGCAGTTCTGCAGTAAGCTTTAATTTTGTAGGATTGCTTTCATCTTTGTTTGCCGGCTGCCGATTGTTTAGACGTTTACGGGCTTGCTCTCGATTTTGAAAATCTCTATTAACGGCCTCCGGCTTTAAATTATAAACTTGACATAATTGCTCAAGACTTGACTCTTTTTGAATATCTGAACTTAATGAATCTACATAAGAGAAAAAATAAAGAGAAGCCTTAGTTTTTCCCTCAGGAGTATCAATAGGATACTCTTCACCTAGTTTAGATAATAAAAAGTCGCTATCCAATATAGCATTGTTTACAGCACTAGTCAAGAATTCTTTTCCAAAATTTATCATAATTTCTGCAGGATCTTTTCCACCAGAAAGTTTTATCACTCTTACAGTTATATCAGCTTTTCTTAGCATAAGAATTGCTCTTTCTGTCGCCATCTGGCCAGCTTTGTCGCTATCAAATGAAAGCAACACTTCGTTTACAAAAGGTCGAATTATTTTTATTTGACTTTCTGTAAGTGCTGTTCCTAGTGGCGCTACAGCGAATTCTATTCCGCACTGATGATACGCAATGCAGTCCATATAACCTTCGCAAAAAATTACTTTTTTATTTTCTTTTATTGATTTTTTTGCGAAGTTGAATGCATATAGTGTTTCCCCTTTTTTATATTGGATTAAATCGCCTGAGTTTAAATATTTTGGACTATTAGGATTGCTGTCTAATTGCCTGCCGCCAAAAGCGACGGCTTTACCCTGTCTGTTAAAGATTGGAAACATAAGCCTGTTTGAAAAAAAAGCGATTTCAGGATACTTCTTGCTAAAAAGTCCCGATTGTTCAAGAAATTCTTTTGAAAAATTTTTGCTTATTAAAAATTTTTTTAACCAGAATCTGTCTGAAGGTGCATAGCCGAGCTTAAATTTTTTTATAGTATCAAGGCTTATTCCTCTTTTTGTTATATATTCAAGAGCAGTTTTTCCTTGCGTAGTTTCTGTAAGAATATAATGAAACATTGAAGCCGTTCGTTCATAAAGTTCTGTGTATTCTTCAATAAGTTTTATTTTAGGATCGACTTTTTGCTGAAAACCATCTTCGTAGTGAACTGTAATTCCCGCTTTTTTTGCTAAAGATTCTATAGCCTCAGTATAGGAAAGTTTTTCTTGTTCCATTATAAATTTTATGACGTCGCCACCTGCATGGCAGCCAAAACAGTAATAGAATTTTTTTTCAGCATCAACGTGGAAAGATGGTGTCTTTTCGCCATGAAATGGACAGCACCCCCACCAGTCGTTTCCACGTGGTTCAAGTTTTGTGTATTCCCCTATTATTGAAACTATATCAGAGGATTTTTGTACAGCGTCAATTGTTTCTTTTGAAATAAATCCTGGCATACGCTATTTTTTTATTCTGTTTATATATTTTTCGTTTTTGTGAGCATTAAAATTGCTTGAAAATACGTGCTTTCCAGTTGTTGCATCTGTCAATCTAAAAAAGTAATAGTTAGTGCTTGCTGGCGAAGCCGCTGCTTTTAATGCCACTAGACCGGGATTTGAAATTGGAGCTGGAGGCAGCCCTGCCCATTTATATGTGTTGTAAGGACTGTCTATTTCTAAGTCGTCATAGGTAATGACATCTGGATGGGGTTTCCCTTGAATTTCTGTTATTATATATTCGATTGTTGCGCAGGAATAAAGACCAATGTTGTGTGCAAGCCTATTTGCAAAAACACTAGCAATAAGAGGAGCTTCTTCTTCTATTCTATATTCTCTTTCTACAATCGATGCTAAAATCACTGTTTTATAAAGTTGTTCTCCATTCAAATTTTTTAATGCAGGAATGTCGCTTGTTTTTTCAAAGAAATTGTTTGCCATCTGAGTTACAACGCTTTTGCCTGTCATTCCTGGCGTAAAAAAGTATGTATCGGGGAAAAGAAAGCCTTCAAATGTCTGCGCATCTATTCTGTATTTTTCAAGAAGTTCCAGACTGTGCGTTGCCTCTAAAAAATCTTGAGCAGAACAGACTTCTGAAGCTTCTAGTTTTGCGGCAATTTTAGAAATTGTAAGCCCTTCTGGGAAAGAAAGTTTTATATATTCTTGCTGTCCAGAAGAAAGAACTTTGCAAATTTGAGCGACGGACATATCTGTGCTGATTTTATAAACTCCACTTTTTAAAGAAAAATTAGAAGAGTCTGTTGTAAATACGGTTTTAATAAGTGGAAATCTAGCGCAAGTGTAAAATACAAAACTACTGCGGATAAGTTTTTTTTGTTTTAGCGTATGGGATATAGTTTTTATAGTTGTACCCGAAGGAACTTCCACCCTGACTGACACTGAATTTTTCTTTGAAGAAACTGCCTTTGTTCCTATAAAAAACAAGAGTACAAATAAAACAACAATTGCCGCCAATAGAATTATAAGTAAATTAATTTTTTTCTGAAATTTCATGAATAAAACCTTATTACGTCCTCAATTGATAAAGATTTATAAATTTCCTTTTCAATTTCTGAAGAAAATCTAAGCAATTCATTAGGAATTTGCGCTTGATACTTTCTAAAAAACAAGGCTAATGCACGTACTTCTTTTTTAGTAAAGTTATACTCAAATAAATCATCTTGATTTTTTGAAGATTCTATCAAAATACAATCTCCTGATTTTCTGTTGCAAGCATTATTTCCATGTCATCTTTGTGCGCTATAAACTTTGCATACCATCTTGCAGCTTGTAAAATGGAATCAAGTTTTTTGTCATCGTATACGGGCTCGTGGTGAAACAAAACAAGCCTTTTTATATTCCAAAAAGCAGCAAAATCGATTGCATAACAAAATGCAGAATGTCCCCAGTTTTCTTTTCTATATGATTCTTCCACCGTGTATTGAGAATCTAGGACTATAAGATCTGCGTTTTCAAACACTGCTATGCGGCTTGGGATTTTTATAAAGTCGTTTCGTGTTAATTCAACATCTGTTGCATAAACAACTTTTTTTCCATTCTCAGAAAAAGAAAAACTGTGGGAATTTCCCGGATGCGACATTTTGCAAGTATTTATTTCTACATTGTTTATAAAAAATGATTTTCCCTCTTGCGCTGTATGAAAATTTATTTTACTTGCAAGAGATTCAAATGAGGCGTTTTCCGGAAAAAAAGGAGTTCTTTGCTGCTCTTTAAGCAACTTTTCAGCTTCTGGCACAGCTGAAAATATGTTGATAGTTGATTTTTTATCATAGATTGCGTCAAAAAAAGGAAGTCCTTGTATGTGATCCCAATGAAAATGCGAGAAAAATAGATTGTAATTCCTGTCTTTAGGTAAGTGGTCAGATTTGCCAAAGCATCGAATTCCAGTGCCTGCATCAAGAATGATTTGAGTCTCATCGTCGCTAACAATTTCTACACAAGGTGTGTTTCCGCCAGTCGTTCCAAAAATCCATTCAGGAAGAGATGAAACAAATTTTTCTCTGGAATCTGTAGTTTCAATATCTTTTGAGGAAATGCGCTGAACTGCTGCTATAATCTTTGACTGAATCTGTTGCGATGTTAAAGGTGTAGGAACAGAACCTCTTACACCCCAAAAATAGATTTTCACTTTTTCCTCTCTATATATTGAAAAAGAATTCTTTCTACTAATTTAATCTATATAGCATGAGTTTGTCAAATGACAATTGCAATTCAAAATTCAAAACTTTTATAAAAAAAAAGCCGGATAAAAAATCCGGCTTTTGGGGAGTGTAGGATTCGAACCTACGAAGGCAAGGCCAACAGATTTACAGTCTGTCCTATTTGACCACTCTAGAAACTCCCCGTAAAAAGCTGCCTGTAGGATTCGGACCCACGACCCCGAGATTACAAATCACGTGCTCTACCAGCTGAGCTAAGGCAGCATATTTACTGGTTGTTCGTGTCGAACGTGTTTTATATTATACTTTCTTAAAAAAATAGTCAATAACAAAACTAAATATTTTTGAATATTTTTAATTTTTTTTTGAAAAACTTCTTTTAAGCATTTATTTTTTTAGGTCAGGTCTAAGTTTTTCAGCTCCTCTTATGTAAATTCCTTTTGGAACAGAATTTTCTTCCATATAGGCTGTTAGCATAATTCTTATGACTTTTTCTAGCCCTCCTTCAATATAAGCTTCTTGGCTGCAAAAAAGAGGGATATTAGAAGTGTCTATTTTTGTATAATTTTTTCTGAATGCGGCGCATGGATTTGTTTTGTCTAAATCCTTTGTTAATGTAAAATGCATAGAAACAATGTCTTGCTCGCTTAGGTTGTTTTCTTCAATTATTTTGGAACACATTTCCAAAGTTGCGTCTTTTATTGAGTCTGCAGAATTCTGGGCACAAGCAGCGCCTCTTATACAGTACAATTTTTTCATTTTGAACTCCTATAAAAAAGCTTGCAGCGCAAACTTTTAAAGATAAAATAGACGTAAAGTTTGTTAGTTTTATTTTATATCATAATTCATGTATAATTTTGCTTAAAAGCTTTTCTGATTCATCTTTTGCCCTTTTTTTAGAAGATGAAGTTTTATTTTCTTTAGAAACATTGTTTGAGTCTTCAGTTTTTTCATCTTCTGCATTGGAAATGTAAATAGAACGCGCGCTTTCGTAAAGTGAATAATCTGGGAAGACTGCTGATTTTACAGAAAAGTTCTGAAAGTGTATATTTTTAAAAAGATTGTCGGCATTTGTTAAATAAAGAAGTTCTTCAGTTCCAGCTGTTTCAGGTCCAAACAGCCTGTCGGTCTTGGTTTTTTCTAAAAAGTAGAAAACGGCTTTTTTAGCGACTTCGCAAGCTGAATTCTGTAAATATTTTTCTAGAGTCTCTTGATTTGATATAGAAGAATTTTTAATCAATTCTACAAAATCTTCAGGATATAAAACTGCTGTAACATCAAAATCAAAATTATATGAAAAATTTGGCTGTCTTTTATAGGCTTTTGAATAATCCTCTCCGGAAGGCAAAATTCCTGAAATCTTTTGCGTAAAAGAAATCGGTTCTGTTTTGAATATCACTATTGTCGCATTTTTTGGAATTAAAAATTCCCAATGCCATGAAAATTTACCTGGAACTATAGGGTTTGAAGATATTCCTGCTAGTTTTGAAATAACGATTCCTATAGAATTCTGTTCAATTTTAAATTGCCCCCACCCTATAAAAAAAATGGCACTTGCAAAAACTAAAAGTATAAAAAGACAGACAATTGAGCTAGCCCCTTTTTTTTTCATTAAAGCCTCTTGACTGGTAAAAATTTCTTTTTTAGTATAGCAGTGGTCTATGGGAACTTCAAGGCAATTTTTCGATAAAAAAAATACATTTCCTCTAATCCGTACTTTGATAAAAAGGTCGATTTTATTTTGCGCATTATTTCTTTCTGTGCTTATAATTTTTTATCTTATAGGAAATTACCAGTCATTTTTGCCAGAAAGTCAAATTATGATTTTAAAAGTCGCTCAATTCACAGCAATAAGTCTTTGCGTGCTTACTTTAGTAGAAATTATTTTTATAATGTTTTTAAGAGTTTTCTATTCGATGAAAAATGGCGGCATCTTGAAATTTATAAAGCTGATATCTTTAGTTTTAATGTTTTGTTATGGAATGGCGATTTTAATCATCTTTAGAACAATAGAAATTCTTTCAATGGGGATAAACTGATGTTTCTTTTTTTTACAAATAAAATAAAAATTCCTGAAATCTTGAAAAAAATTAACAAAGTATTTAAAAAAAATGGATTTGAATGTTACCTAGTCGGAGGCGCTGTCCGCGATTTTCTTATGAAAAAAAAGCCTTCTGATTGGGATTTGACCACAAACGCATTTCCTGAGCAAGTTATGTCTATGTTTAAAAAGGTAATTCCTACAGGCATTGCTCATGGAACTGTTACGGTTCATTATATGGGAAAACAGATTGAAGTCACCACTTTTAGAACAGAATCCAAATATACTGACGGTAGGCATCCTGATTTTGTAAAGTTCACCAGCAATATTCAAGACGATTTGAGCAGACGGGATTTTACAATGAACGCTATTGCAGTTTCTTTAGATACAGGAAGACTTGTGGATCCTTTCCATGGTAAAAAAGATATAGCAAGAAAGATTATAAAAACTGTAGGAAGTCCAAAAGAACGCTTTTTAGAAGATGGATTGCGTCCAATTCGCGCAGTGCGTTTTTCTGCTCAACTAAATTTTAAAATAGAACAAAACACATATAAAACTCTTTTTGACAATCAGATTAAAGAAAAAATTACTTCTATAAGCGTAGAACGATTTAGAGATGAACTTATAAAACTTTTAAAAGCCAAAAAGCCTAGCGTAGGACTTAAAATTTTAGAAAAAACAGGCATTTTAAATTTTTTTATGCCAGAGTTAACGCCATGCAGAAATTGCATGCAGAACGATGGCAGAGGCTATCATGTCTTTGATGTTATGGACCACTGTCTTTACGCTTGCGACGGAGCGTCCTGCGAAAAGCCTTTGCTTAGATTAGCAGCCTTGCTTCACGATATAGGCAAACCAGATGTAAGAATGGAACACTACGAAAATGGAATCAAGATTGTAAATTTTTATAACCATGAAAAAAAATCAAAAGAAAAAGCGGAAATTCTTATGACAAGATTAAAGTTCAGCAATGCTGAAATAAAATATGTTTGTCATTTGATTGAAAATCACATGTTTCATTACGAATCTGCTTGGTCTGACAGCGCAGTCCGCAGGTTTATCGTAAAGATTGGCAAAGATAACATCGATGACTTGATTGATTTGAGGCTTGCCGATATGTATGGAAAATACAACAAGCCTGTTCGCATTCATGATAATCCTGCTTGCATTCTTTTAAATGAGCTAAAAGACAGAGTTGAACAAATTGAAAAAAGTTCTTCTGTCTTGAATATGAAAAATCTTGCTATAAACGGGAACACCTTAATTAAGGCTGGAATTCCTTCTGGCAAAGAGCTCGGTAAAATCTTAAAAGAACTTTTTAATATGGTTTTAGAAGATCCTTCAATGAATACTGAAGAAAAACTTACAGAATGTGCCTTGAAAATGTATCAAAGCACATTATAATCTAAAAGTCTTTTTACTCAGAATTTCCCCGGCTTTCAGTTTATTAGGTTCAATTTTGAGTTTTGTAAATGTAAAAAATACTTTCAGAGGAGAATTAGTCTTTGTATTTTTTTCCATCGGAAAAAGCTTTGCCAGCTTTTTTCCCAATCGCAAGATAGTCTTTGTTTATAGGATCGTAAGTAATTGGAGAAAGGGCTTGAACATCGATTTTTCCGTCTTCAAGACATAGGTTTTCTTCAATGCCAACATTTTCAATAGAACCTAGCAGCCTACAAGTTTTTTTGTCATAGCTTATTACTTTACATTCAAGCACAAAACTTAATTCTTCAATTACGGGCGCGTTTACAAATTCGCTTTTTGTAACATGAAATCCGCATTTTTCTATTTTATCAGGCTCTTTGTTTGCAGAGACAAGACCTAAGTAGTCGCATTGGCTAGCGTGCTTTGCGTCTGCAAGGCTTACAGTAAATGCTCCTGTTTTTAAAAGATTTTCTACAGTTTTATGTTCGGGGCTTAAACAAATATTAATTTGATTGTCATCAGCTATCCCTCCCCAAGCGGCATTCATTGCATCTGGAATGCCGTTTTCATCATAAGTTGCAATAATAAGAACAGGCATAGGATAAAGCCATGTTTTTGAACCAAAGTTTTTTTTCATTTTTACCTCCAATTGTTTGACTAAGGCACGCTTGCTTTTTTGTTTATTTTTTTAACTTGAAATTCGGGCTAAATAACCATATTCATTACTTCGCGGACTTCGTCCAGTGTTTTTATAGCAATTTCCCTGGCATGCTTTACACCGTCTGTCAAAACTTGCCGAATATATTCAGGCTCTTTTTCAAGCTGCTTTCTTCGTTCTCTTAATGGTCTAAGCTCTTCGTTAAGAGCAGTTGTAAGTTCGCTCTTTAACATGCCGCCTCCGCCTTCACCTATTCTTTCTGCGACTTTTTCTGGACTTTCCTTTGTGCATAGGGAAATAAGCTGCAATAAGTTTGCTACTTCCGGTCTGTTTACCGGGTCGTAAGTTATATGACGCTCTCCATCTGTCTTTGCTTTTTTTATAAGCTTTGCGGTTTCGTCTTCTGTGGCGCTGAGCATTATAGCATTTCCGCGGCTTTTGCTCATTTTTTGAGTTCCATCTAGTCCCATGATGCTAGGTGTTTTTGAAAGCAAAACTTGTGGAAGAGGAAAAACGTCTTCTTTTCCTGAGCAAAATTTTTTATTAAATCTGTTTGCTATAGTTCTTGCAAGTTCAACGTGAGGAAGCTGGTCTTTGCCTGCAGGAACAACATTGCCTTTGCAAAAAAGAATATCGACTGCCTGATGCACAGGGTAAGTATACATTCCGGCATTTACATTTGTAAGCCCTGCAGATTGAATTTCTTCTTTTACCGTAGGATTTCTGCTAAGTTCCGCATTTGAAACAAGCGTCAAAAAAGGAACTAAAAGTTGATTCGCTTCTGGAATATAACTGTGCGGATATATGATTACATTTTCGCTAGGTTCAATTCCAGCCGCAAGATAGTCTATTACAAGCTGTTTTGTGTTTTGGCTAATTTCCTGATAAGCATCGTGATCTGTTAGAACTTGATAATCTGCAATTAAAATCATAGTTGGAACGCCCATTTTTGAAAGACGCACGCGATTTTGCAAAGAGCCAAAGTAATGACCTATGTGAAGTCTTCCTGTTGGTCTGTCGCCAGTAAGAACTCTGTATTTTGTAGGATTTTTTGTTAAATCTTCTTCAAGTCTTTTGCTTGCTGCAAGAGCTGCCTCATAAGTTGAACTGTTTATTGTTTCTGCCATAATTTCCGCCTACTTTTCCTAAAAAATGTATATAACAAATATAAGATAAAAAAGCCCTTTTTCGCAACTGTTTTTTATCATGTTAAAAGTTGAGTTTTTAGAAAACTCGACTTTAGCCTTGAAAAGTAATAGAATAAATCTATTATGAAAATGAAATTATTTCAGCAGTGGTTGGATTCTTTTTTAAATTTTGAAAAAACACGGACAAAAAATATATTTTGGCTAGAAACAATGGAATTCTTGTGCAGAAAAGCTGGAAATCCACAAAATTTAATTCCGTGCATTCATGTTGCTGGCAGCAAAGGAAAAGGCTCTGTGAGCAAAATGCTCGCTTGCATGATAGAAGCCGGCGGAAAAAAATGCGGACTTTACACTTCCCCGCATATTTGCAATTTTAGAGAAAGAATTGGAAGCGCGACAGGATTTTTTGAAGAGTCTGTTTACGAAAAATCTGCTGATGAGCTTTATTCTCTTGTTACTTCAATTCCCAAAGAAGAATTTCCTGCGGAGCGTCCTATTACTTGGTTTGAACTTGTCACATTGTATGCATTTATATGTTTCAAGAATGCTAAAGTTGATTTTGCCGTATACGAAACCGGTCTTGGCGGCAGACTCGATTCCACCAACATTGTTATTCCGCAGGCAAGCGTAATTACCTTAATAGAACTGGAACATACAGATATTTTAGGAAACACGGTCGAAAAAATTGCCACAGAAAAAGCCGGCATAATCAAACAAAAAATTCCTTGTGTGATTGCTCATCAAAAATACAATGAATCCTATAAAGTCTTTGAAAAAAAATCGGAAGAACTAAAAAGTCGCTGTATTCTTGCCGAAAAGATGTTTCAAAATGAAAACTATTCTTATAAGAACAATCGTCTTTTTTTTAAGTTAAAATATTTGTCTGCTTGTAATCCTTTAAGAAAGGATGAGGAATACGAAATTCTATTAAAAATGGCTGGCAATGTTCAAGTAGAAAATGCGCAGACTGCAATCGCCGCTTTAAAAACTGTTTTTCCAAATGCAACAAAAACACAAATCGAACAAGGTCTTTCAAATGCATTGCTTCCGGGACGGTTTCAAATTGAAAATATAAAGGGGGCAACTTGTGTTTTAGATGGCGCCCATACCCCGTCAAGTATTGAAAACTGCGTAAAGACGCTAAAAGAGGTTTTTCCAAATAGAACTTATTGCCTTTTATTTGCCTGTGCAATTGATAAAGATGTAAAAGACATTGTTCCGATTTTTAAAGAAACGTTTAAAAATGTTTTTATCACTTTGCCAGGTTTTGAAAGAAAATCTGACATAAAAAATATTGAAAATCAATTTATTCAAAATAATATAGAATGTGCTGTAGATAGCAACTGCAATACAGCCATAAAAAACGCTT
Source organism: uncultured Treponema sp. (assembly GCA_934667505.1). Taxonomy (GTDB): domain Bacteria; phylum Spirochaetota; class Spirochaetia; order Treponematales; family Treponemataceae; genus Treponema_D. The sequence goes on from CAKULY010000001.1 coordinate 28,257, forward strand.
TGCTAAAAGCGAAAACTGAAAATTCTATTCTTCTGATAACAGGTTCGTTTTATCTTTTGTCAGAAGTTTTTAACCTGTATATTGAAAAAAAACATTTATAGCCATAAAATAAACAATTATGCGATGTACTAAAGCTATTATATATAAAGAAAATCTTATAAATAACATAAATGAAATTAAAAAGAATCTTAATTCGGGTGTAAAACTTTGCTGCGCGGTAAAAGCTGATGGCTATGGAAATGATGCAATTACAAGCGCCCGCATTTTTGAAGAAATGGGAGCTGAATATCTTGCAATTGCAACCATAGATGAAGGCATTGAACTAAGAAATGCAGGAATAAAAGCTAATCTTTTGATGCTGAGCCTATGCACTTATGAAGAGTTCCCTGATTTGATTAAAAACAATATAACTCCCCTGGTTTTTGATTCTGAGTATATCGGTGTTTTAAATAAAGTCGCTTGCGAACTGCAAAAAAAGGATTATCCAGTTTTTCTTGCAGTTGACACTGGAATGGGAAGAATCGGCTGCTATAAAGAAGAGGCGGCAGCTCTAGCAAAAATTATAGAAGAATCTTCAAATCTTCATTTAGCTGGAATAATTACTCATTTTGCAGTTAGTGATGGTATAAAGAGCAAAGACATTGAATACACAAAAAAACAATATGCTGATTTTTTAGAAGCTATAAATAATGTTAAAAAAATTGGAATCAATCCTGGAATTAGAACTTGCTGCGCAAGCGCAGCTGGAATTGCGCTTGCAGAAATGCAGCTCGATATGATTCGGCCTGGAATTATTCTGTACGGCTATTACGCAGACGAAGTCACAAAAGAATATCTTGAAAAAAAAGGCATTAGGCTGAATTTAAAACCTGTTATGCAATTTGAAACAGAAGTCTGCTCTATAAGGCGTCTTTTAAAAAATCATCCAGTAAGCTATGGCTGCACTTGGTCTTGCAATAAAGAAACTGATATTGCAGTCCTTCCAGTTGGCTATGCAGATGGGCTTCTGCGCCGAAATAGCCCAGGAATGAAGGTCAGCATAAATGGAAAAGCCTATCCTATCGTCGGTAGAATCTGTATGGATCAGTGCATGGTAGATATCGGCTTGAACAACAAAGATGTAAAACGATGGGACAAAGCTATTATTTTTGGTCCAAAAGACAGAGGTTCTATTTTTGATGCGAACGATATTGCAAAAATGACAGGAACAATATCGTATGAAGTTATGACAAGCCTTTCAAAACGAGTAAAAAGGATTGTAAAATAACTTTTTTATCAATCTTAAAACTAGGCTATTATTATAGGTCATTATTATATTGAGAAAATTAATAATAAATATTATAATATTGCGATTCTTTATAGCAAAATTTTAATATTTTTAAAAAGTCTCTTTTTAGATTTTTTAGAAATATCTAAACTAGTAAATATGGGAGGATTCCGCTTTTTACGGAGAAAAAAAATGAAAAAATCAAAAATATTTAAAACATTTCTTATTGCAACTAGCCTGACCACTTTGTTTTCTTGCGTTTCAACAGGAGTTTCAAAATCTTCTTCAACCGAAAACGGCAATAGCGAAGACTCTTTTGTAGAAGTCAACGAACCTGCTGAAAAAGTAAAACGAGAACCTAAACCAATTACCGTGCAAAATACATCAAATCAAAAAGAGCAGAATTTTAAAAATATGCTAAAAAATCTTGAGCTCAAAGTTATTTCTGCTCCAAATTCTAACAAACCAGTTTATACAGGGCAACAGTTTTCAGTACCTTATGTAGTTCAAGTATTAAATGAAAATGAAGCTGCAGAAGGAATTGATATTACAGTTTCATGGCCTATTTCAAGAACTAATGATACTGTTTCCTACGGTACAACTAAACTAAAAACAGATGCCGAAGGCAAAATTTCTTTTTTACCACAAGCAGCTAGTGTAGCTTTCGATGATAAAGTGACATTCTATCCTACTCCTGTAAGTTCTTCTTCTAATATAGTTCAAGAAGCCTATGCGCTTGCTGTTGAATCTCCTTATAAAGTAAAGTCTTCTCTTACAAAATGGCCGGGTGGAATCATTTTTGTATATGATGTAAACGAAAAAGGAAAACCTACAACAAACAGTTTTAGTTTTCTTCAATATCTAAGAAATTCTGGAATAAACGCAGGAAATGCGCCTGTAAGCGATCCTTCTTATTTGAACAAAGAACCTATTGATGTATATAAAGAATGTATAAATATAACTTCTGGAGAAATAAAGCGTGCGGCAAACTTCTTGGTGGTGGGCTCCATAAAATATGCAAAGCCTGCAGAAGTAACAGAAACAAGTGCAACCGTTGCAATAACAGCAGATATAACTTGCATCGAAATGAAAACTGGCTCAGTAGTATATAAAACTTCAATAACAGAAGAATCTTCTGGAAAGACAAAAAGTATTGCAGAGCAGGCTGCAAGAAAGATAGTTGCAGAAAAAGCAGCTGAATCAGTTATTTTTGGAATGTAAAAGGATATAAGATAAAAACAGCCGAAAATAGCGTCTGTTTTTATCTTGAAAAGTTTGCGTTGCAAACTTTCTTATCAACTGTTGTTTCTCACTCCGTTGCGAAACAACTTAAAAAGTCAATCATAAAACTGAAGTTTTAATCTTGACTTTTTATGGAAGGTAAGATAAAAACAGCCGAAAATAGCGTCTGTTTTTATCTTGAAAAGTTTGCGTTGCAAACTTTCTTATCAACTGCAATTTCTTACAGTTGTTGCGAAATCGCAATAAAATGGGAGAACAAAATGATTTATACAGATACAAGAGATAGCAACGTAAAAGTCGATTTTCGTACAGCAGTTATGAATGGAATGAATTCTTCTACTGGAGGACTTTATATTCCTATCGATTTTCCTAAATTAGAAAAATCTTTTATAAATAAAAATCCAGAGCCTTCTTTTAGAGATGTCGCTTTCAATATGGCAAAACCTTATGTAGAAGGTGAAATTCCGGATGAAGATTTAATGGCTATTATTCAAGATGCTTATCCTTTTACTCCTAAAGTTGTTCCTTTAGATTCAGTATCTTACATATTGGAATTGTTCCATGGTCCAACTTGTGCTTTTAAAGACTTCGGGGCTAGATTTATGGCACGCGTTATGTCTTATTTTAATAGAACAGAAAATGGAACTTTGCATATATTAGTTGCAACTTCAGGTGATACTGGTAGTGCTGTTGGAAGTGCTTTTCATAATGTTCCAGGTCTTGATGTTACAATTTTGTATCCAGAAGGAAAAATTTCTTATATTCAAGAAAAACAGCTTTCTACTTTTACAGGAAATGTTCGTGCTTTAAAAGTAAAAGGAACTTTTGATGACTGTCAAAAACTTGTAAAAACAGCCTTTACAGATTCTGATTTAAGAAAAGAATTTAGACTGTCATCTGCAAATTCTATAAATATTTCAAGGCTCTTGCCTCAGAGTTTTTATTATATGTATTCTTCTCTCGTTGTCCGCAACAGAGCTGAATTAGACAGCAAAATTGAAAATCCTGATATTTTAATGTCTGTTCCTTCTGGTAATTTTGGTAATCTTACATCAGGTTTGATTGCTAGAGAAATGGGAGCTCCTATAAAAGGTTTTATTGCTGCCACAAATGAAAATAAAACGATTCCAGATTGGATTGCTACAGGAAATTATGATGCCCGCCCATCTGTAGAAACTTATGCGAATGCAATGGATGTTGGCGCTCCAAGTAACTACGAAAGAATTAAAGCAATGTACAGTCTTGAACAGGTTCGAGAATTTTTTGCTTCTTATTGGCTTGACAATGACGGAATAAAAGACGCTATTTATAAATGCAATCAAAAAACAGGCTATATAATTGATCCTCACGGAGCAATTGCTTGGCAAGCTTGGAACGACATTAAAAATGGCGCTATGCAAGAACTAAAAAATGGCAACAAAAATGATTGGCAAAAAACAGGTCTAACTCCTAACCTTCCTTGCTGGGCGGACTCTGTTATAGATAAAAAAGCTGTATGCGTTATTCTTGAAACTGCTCATCCTGCAAAGTTTGGCTCAATAGTAAGCGAGGTTATAGGGCGTGAACCTGCAATTCCTGAAAGGTTGCAAGAAGTTATGGCTTTGCCTGATAACGCTATTTCTATGGAAAATGATTACAAAAAATTTAAGGAATGGCTAGAAAATAATCTTGCTAAATAAATAGGTTTAACGAACTGTTAGTTTAGTATCTAAAAAAGGGATAGACAAATCCAAAAAGCATTTTAACTTGATGGATATGTTCTATCCCTTTTGTTTTTATAAAACTAAAAGTCGAGTTCAAGGTTTTAAGAACGCATGCGAACTATCAACCCTGCTCCCGACGTATTGTCTTACTAAAAGTATTATATAGCCTTAATTGCAAGCGCAAATATAAATACTACTGCAAGAATCCAAGTAATAACTGGAATTTCTTTGATTCTTCTGCCTGCAATTTTTGCAATTACGTAAGCAATAATTCCAAATGCAATGCCTTTTGAAATTGAGTATCCAAATGGCATTACTAAAATTGTAATAAATGCAGGAATTCCTTCAGTAAGGTCTGTAAAGTCAATTGAAGAAACAGATTGCATCATTAAGAATCCTACAAAAATAAGTGCAGGAGCGGTGGCACAAGATGGCACCAATGCGAACAGTGGAGAAAGGAACAAAGAAACTAAAAACAAAATTGCAGTAACAACAGATGCAAGCCCTGTTTTAGCGCCAGCTGCAACACCTGAAGAAGATTCTACAAAAGATGTTACTGTAGAAGTTCCAAGACAAGCCCCTGCTACAGTTCCCACTGCATCGGCAAGAAGAGCTTCCTTTACTTTAGGAATATTGCCATTTTCGTCTATAAGTTTTCCCTGTTCAGCGACTCCCATAAGAGTTCCTATAGTATCAAAAATATCAGTGAACAAAAATGTAAAGAATACACCGAAGAATTTTAAAGAAAGCACACCAGACCATTCAAAATGGAACAAGAATGGTTTTGCAGGAAGAGAAACTGGCTTGAAACCTTCAGGAATTTTTGTAACTCCAAAAGGAATACCAATAATTGTTGTTGCTATAATACCAATAAGAATCGCGCCTGGTACTCTAAGAATGTAAAGAATGATTGTAATAACAAGACCAATAAGAGCAACTATTGCTGTCGTGTGTTCCATATCAAAAGCATTGAAGCCAATAATTGTTCCATTTTGAGATGTTACAATTCCTGCATTGTTAAGTCCAATAAGCGCAATAAAAAGACCGATACCAACTGCAACAGCTTTTTTCATTGTTGAAGGAATAGAGTTGATAATCGCTTCTCGGACTCCAAAGAATGAAAGAACTATGAAGAGTAAACCTTCTAATAAAACTGCTGTAAGCGCAAACCATGGAGAGCAACCCATTCCAAAACATACTGTATATGTAAAGAATGCATTAAGTCCCATACCAGAAGCAAGAGCAACCGGCATATTTGCAAGAAAAGCCATTACAAGAGTTGCAATAGCTGCAGAAACTGCTGTTGCTGTAAATACTCCGCCGAAGTTCATTCCTTCGATACCACCGAGCATACCTGGATTTACAGCAAGAATGTAAGACATTGCAAGAAATGTTGTAATTCCACCGATTATTTCGCGGCTAACAGTAGAACCCCTTTCTTGAATTTTGAATAATCTTTCCATTTTAACTTATTCCTCCTTTAAAATGAAAAACATGAGTATTATACCACAATGCAAAATAAAAAAATAGGTCGAAAGCAGAAGTTTTCAAAAAAATTAGACTAAAATCGAGTAAAAAAATAAAAACGTAAGCGAATTTTCAATTTATAAAAAACTGAAAATAAGGGCTAAATATTCTTTTTAAAATGAAGGACACTTTGCAAAAATTGACACTATTTTTGCAATAGGAAAATAGATTACTTTCATTATAAAAATTGAAAAAGGCAATAAAACAGGAAATACCAAACATAAAATAAACAAGAAAAGTCCCGTATAAATAAAAATGTTTATTAATGGTGAAATAATTATGCTAGAAATAATACCAATCGGAGAAAATGAATTTAATTTTACAATCGAAATTGGAGCCGTTACAATTTGCGCTCCGCAACTAGCTCCTAAGTCAGCAGAAAGTTTTACAGGCAATTTTGAAATGGTAATAAAACTAAATAATTCGCTGAACGCAAGAATTCCTGCAAGAGCGCCGTACGAAAGCTGAAAAGAAATTTCGTTCAAATCGCAGGGTTTTATTATCGCATGGATTAAAAAAGAGGCTGAAAGTATGTTTAACATTTTTATATCTTTAAAATTGCATATTGAACAAAAAATTAATATAAGGCTGCAAATCATTGCTCTTAATAAAGATGGCGATAAACCTGCAAACCAAACAAATGTGCAAATTGCAAAAGTTTGTAAAAAAGCAGATAGAAACTTGTTTTTTGTCTTTTTCCCTATCTTTTTAAAAATAGAAGAAAACAGTGAAAGGTGCATTCCTGATAATGCAAGAATATGAGAAAGCCCTGCATTTTTAAAATCTTTGCAAAGACTAGGCTCAGCATACTCTTTTATTCCTGAAATAAGAGCCATAAAAAATCCGCCAGGCTTTCCCCAAGCATACATTAATCTTCTAAAGTAAATTCTGCATAAACCTCTTATGTATTGAATTTTATTAAATAAGGAATGTTCTTTTTTTCCTTGCACAGCTTGTTCTACATAAAAAGTATCGCCTTTAAAATTCCCGTAGACATCAATTTTAAAATTTTGTTCACAAATAAGGGCATTGTTTTTTGCCTGGGTGTAAAGTTTTCCAGGAAAGTAAGCCTCTACGAAGTTTTCTGGAATTTCAAGAAGAATAAGTCCATCACATTCACTAGATTTTCCTGTTGAATCAAGTGCAAAATCTGGTTTAAATGATGCTTTGTAAATTTTTTTTTGTTCATTTTTTACAGGATTTGAAATAATTTTGCCCTTTAGGAAAATAATGTTTTCAGTTTTTAAAAGACTATTAAAGTAAAAACTTTCCTTTGTTTTTATAATTCCTAAATAAAACAGAACTGCAAATAAAATAGCGCTTAAATTGAGAATATTAATTTTTTTAGAAGCAATATTTTTTTTATATTCTACCATTTCAGTTTTGCCAAAGCATCGCGAGCTGCGGCAATAACTGAATCTGAATAATCAAAATATGTGACGGCAAGCAAAGTATCGAACGCATTCTTATTTCCAATAGCTCCCAATGATGAAATTACAGAGAGTACAATTGGTTCTGACACTGCATTTGAATCTTTTTCCTTAAGCTTATTCAACTTAGAAAGATAAGAAGATAGCGCGCTTACGGATTCTATAGGCGCAACTGCAGGAAGTCCATTAATTACTTCGATAAAGTTTTCTTCGTGCAAGACGTTTTGCAGATACTCTTTTTGCGCTAGCTCAAAAAAACTTAACGCAGTTTTTGAAGAGCGAGTCCACTTTTGTCTGACAAGTACGTCATAAGAATCTAATTGAAGCGAAATAAGTTCTTCATTCGCAGAACCTGTACTCTCTACTATATAAATCGTTCGCAATAGTACATTTTCTGCAATTTCTGCACGGAAAATTTGAGAATTTTGAGAATTCTTCATGACTAGAGAAAATATTCGCCTACATTCAACTTCTGAGCCCATTCTAATAAATTCTACAAGCTTTTCAGAAGATGTTTCGCTCAATTCAGAAATCGCAGTTTCAATTTCCGAAATATATGAATTCCAAGAATTATCTAAATATGCGTTGTATAATATGCTAAAGGAATCCTTGTTTCCAATTTTCGCAAGGACAGTAATGCTTGTTTTTAAGATTGCTGAATTTTCTACACTAGGATTGCTGGTTTTTATATAGTTATTGAGCATTGTTGTAAAATTTTCATGAGGAATGTCCAAAGAAGTTATTCTGTTTAATATTGCGATTTTTACTGTGTAGTCTGCAAAAATAGAATAAATTGTAAAAAAATTTTCAGAAAGTTTTGTCTTTTCTTCAGAAGAAAGTGTTTCCACATAGCTTTCAGGAAGAGAAAGAATTCCTGAAACGGCAAGAGCTGCAAGGTCTCTGTCTTCCCCTAAGATTTCTTTATTTTCAATTGTAAAGTTTATTGCCGCGCAAGAAAGTTCGGCCGCTTCATCTTCGCTCGCTTCTCTAACGCAATTTGTTTTGTCAATAATATTACCTTTTATAAAGTTTTTCTGATTTAAAGAGCCTTCTGCACATAAGTCAGCGCTAATAAATATAATCGTCGCTAAATAAATTAATATCTTTCTTGATTCTTTTTTCATATCTTCCCTCTTATTCTAATGCTTCTAATGCCGGCAAATCGTCAGCATCGTTGGTCTGCTCGTTCGAAGTTATTACTTCTTCTTTTGGAATGTTTTTTAGAACATCATCTGTTTCTGGCAAAGTTTGAAGAAGCTGCTCTGTCTTTTCCCTTTGCGCATCTTCTTGAATTTCTTTTGACTCATTTGAATTATTATTTTCGTTAGTTTTAGAAGAATCTTCAAGTTCTTGTTCATCTTTATCGGTTAAAGTCATTGCATCGTAAATTTCTTTTTCGTTTTCTGGAAGAATATTGTAAACAAAGCTTAAAACTTGATTCCTCATTGCTTCATCTATGTGAAGACATTCAAAGTGCAATCTGGATTGATTGTGCTCTTCGTTATATTCAACTGTTCTTACCACGCCGAACATTACAATCAAATGTCCTTCAAGTTGATATTGGAGCCGTATCTGGATATTTGGAAGCCCTTTGCCTCCAATTCGTATTAAAGCGCCTTTTTCAGAAATATCTTCAAGAATACATCTGTATCCTGGTCTTGTTTCTATAAGATTGTAGTCAACAACTTTTTCTTTTAAAATATAAAGGCTAGCCTGCAAATGGCACTTTGCCCTGACTGCATTTCTTTTATTTGTGCGTACTAAATTGTCAGTATGCTGCAAAAAAAGGCAAGCCCGCCCCATATAAACACCAGCATTCGTAACAGTTGTGTCAAAAACATAGCGAGCATCTCCAGTCCGCCATAAGTAGACATTTATGGATTTATTGACCCAATCTTTGCTTTCTACTGTTATCTGCTCTTTTTGAGTAGGCAGCCTTACTACGAGTTCCCTGGCATTGTTTACAATTTCTGAAGAGAAAACGCCTTTTCCAGGCAGAATTATTCTTAATTTCTGTTTTGCAGAAAGAGAACGGGTTGATTCCAGTCCTCTTTTTTTGTCCTCTTCTTTTTCAATTTTAGTTCTAAATGAATACAGCTTTGAAAGAAGATTTTGATTTTTCGCAGAATATACGGTACCTTCTTTTTCCGCTTGCGATTTTATGTGCGAAATGCACCTTGTTAATGATGGCAACGATATAAATATTGATACAGGATGTTCAAGTTCACATAATTTTGCAACTTTCCATAAAAGAGAAAGTTCGTTCAAAGAAAATTTTCTATCAAGTCCTTCAATAAAAAAATTTATTTTATCCTTAAAAATGAGGTAAAGTTTTATTAATCCTGCAAGAATTACCGCGGCAAGAACAATCGCTATTACAATATACATATATGTACACTTATCTCCATTTAATATAATATCAGATACTGTATGAAATTACATCAGTTTTTTGCAGAAATTGTTATTTTTTTAAGCGTTTTTTTTATCTATGTCTTGCCGCCTATTTTGGTTTCCGCTTCTGATTTTACAGGATTTGCAGCATGGACTTTTCCAATAAATGAGCTTGTTTTTGCAATATGCAGTTTTTTTTTATTGCTCTATTTAGATAAAAAACTTGAAAAGAATAGTTTTTTTTCATCATCGGTAGGAAATAAAAAATTAAGTTTTTTTATAAATTCTGGAAAAACTCTTATTACGTTTGGTTTTTTGTGTTGTTTTTCTGCTTTTATGGAGTTTATAGCCTATGCAGCACACTTTTCTAACAATTCAACGGTTATTGTTCCTAGTGGACTTTTTGAAAATACTTGTTTTTTTCTAAAATTCTTATTAGCCGTTTTTTATGAAGAAATAATTTTTAGGATTTATCTTCCAGAAGAATCAAAGCGCTTGATAATCAAAAAAATTAAAAATAAAAAAATTGCTTGTGTCATTACGGAATTTACAATTGCTCTTTTGTTCGCATTTGCGCATAGGTATCTGGGATGGCCGGCCGTTATAAATGCCTTTGCTGCGCACCTTGCCTTAAGAATTTGTTATATAAAAACCGAAAACTTCTTTACTATCTTTATGGCTCATTTTTTTTACAATTTAATGTCTTTTTTTCTTTCTGCCGCCTTGTAAAATATTTATGAATTTTCAAAAAGCTCAAGAATTTTTGAATAAGTCCAATTGCTTACAAGAGTTCCATAATAAAAAGAATCTAAATTATAAAAAATAACAATGTCTTGTTCATTGTGCTCATAAAAATCTATAGAAAATTTATTTAGTTCATCGCTTTCTATTTGAAGTGTTCCTATAAATTTTTGTGGAACAACGTCTGTATATACAGCGCCATGCCTAAGTTCTTGCAAATTTTCAATAGAAGCTTGAGATTTTTCTGTATTTGGAATTAGATTTTTTCGCATGCCTTTTGAAATAAAACTAACTTTTTGAAGTTCTATTTTTTTTGCCGGATCTGTTATATTTCGTGGAATTATGTAAGGGTCTATCCAAAACCTGGAATCATTGTTTAGAAAAGCAGAAAAGTCATCTTCTGTTTTGAATACAGACTGGTTTTCATTCATGCGCATATAAATCATTGTTTTTGAAAAATCTTGTTTTCCAAAAAAGATTGAAGCCGAAGGACAGTTTTTTCCTGAATAAGAAATCAAAAAGGATGAAGAATCGTCTAAAGAAAATGATTGAAAGGTTGTTAAGTTGTCTGAATTTTTATACAGTATGCGAATTTTTTTAAGTTTCCCTATAAGATTTTCTACGAATTTTTGCTCTACTGGAAATATTATTTCTTTCTTTTCTGAAAAATTTTTAGATTCTTTATAGTAATTTGAAGAAACAGAACCTTTCCATATATTATTTTCTTTAAGTAATTTAATTTCTTTGCCATTTTTTGAAAGCACTATAGAATCAATTTGCTGTTCATATTTTGGATTTAAAATAGCGGTTTTTGCTCCTTTTTCAGAATTTTTACTGGGCAAAAAAGAAAGGAAAAAAATTATGCCGAAGAAAACTGTCAGAGTTGGAAGCATATAAAGCTTATATTTTAAGAGTTTCAATCAAAATCTCCTGTTTTTTTTAGTGTCGTGGAAATATATTTTTTTCTGTAAAGCAATGCAAATACAAAACAAGCGATTATAAAAATGGGAACAACCAAAAATTCTATGGCAAGTGTTTTTGCGCGGGCTTTAGAAAAGCTTTGCGCATCTGTTGTTTTATACATAGCGTTTGGATTTTCTAAAGATTTTTTTTGTATAGCTGCAAGTTCTTCTTCATTGTTTAATTCTAACAGCTGATTTGAAAGAAAATCTAAATTTCTGTAATCACCGTAAGTTCCGCCAATATAGCCTAGCATAAGCGAATTTACAAAATACTGGTCTGGTATAACTATTATTTGGGCATCGCTTCTAGTTTCGTTTGAAAAGAATCCTTGTATTTCTCCATTTAATTTTAGAGCCAATACATTCTGCTTTTGCTCGTTGGATATAGTCTTTTTTTCATTTAAAATCATAGGATTTGTTTGAAATAACGAATTTTTATTTTCAAAGTCTGGTTCTATTTCCCACGAAGAAGCAGAAGAAAGAAGATAAGGTGATATATCTTTTAAATTTTTATTGTTTGCTTGTTCTTCCTTAGTTTGAGCTCTTAAAATCGTAGGCCAAAAAAGTGTGAGTCCTTGGTTTGCATTAGTTTGTGGCAAAAGCTGAACCCAAAGAGGATAATTTATTAGTTGAGTATAAGTGTTTTCTGAATAAGAGCCATCTTCGTTTTGTTGCGTTTGCATTGTTATTCTAGAGCAAGAAATATCTGCGCAAATATTTTCTGAAAAAATTATTCCATACTTGCTTAGCATTTTTATTAAATTCTCATTTTTATCTTTTGAGATGTACCAAGAATTTTCTATATCGGCAGAATATGGGGAAACTGCGAAAAATGCGTTTGAACCAGAAAGAATAAAATCTTCTATTTCTGCGCACTGAGAGGCGGAAAGTTTGCTAGAGCCTAAGACCAAAAGAAGTTTTGATTCTTGCGAAAACTGAGAAGAAAGGCTTTTTCCATCAGAAGCGTCTATTTCATTGCATATAAAACCTAATAGATTTAAATATGGAACTACATAGCTGTAATCAGAATTTAAGTTCATTCCGTTTGCGCAAACTATGTTCACAATCCTTTGGCGGTTTGTCATAAGGTAAAGTATTTTTTCTGTTAAATCGTATTCGAGTGTACCTGCTTCTATGACAAAAGGAATAGCTTCCCATTTTCCTGCATATTCAACAATTATTGCTGAATAGAATGTCTTGTATTCCATTTGACCTTTTACGCTTATTGGAAGCTGTTTTCCGTAAATTCCATAGTTTTCAAGAAGTGTTTTTGCAGAATTTTTTTCCACATTTTTTATGGAAAGTTTTATATTATTTTTAGAAGAACAGAATTCTTGCAAATAGTCTTTAATATCTCTTGCTTGTGTTGTTAAATCCGAAAGTTCTTCGCTATAAAAATAAGTTATATTCATTACGCTTTGTAAGTTTTGCATAAGACTTTTGCTGTATTCGCTTACTGTAAATTTTTTATCTTTTGAAAAGTCTTTTCTTAAAAAGTAGAGTCTTGAATCACCAAAAATAAAGAGCATTGTGGTAATTAAGAAAAATATTTGAATTTTTTGAGTTTTGCAATATTTTTTGCCCTTTTTCTTTTCTATGCAAAAAACAGAAAGAAAAAGCAATGCAAGTGAAATCAAAATGTAAAATAAAACATCTCTTGTATCAAAAATTCCTTTTCCGGCAGCATCAAAATGCCATGAAAAACTAAAAAGCTGTATCGCTTTTTTTAATAAAGAAGACTGTAAATATTGAGAAAATATATGTATAAAATTAGATATTGCTAAAAAAGTAATATTTATTATGAATGCAACTGACCTTAATGGAATTAAAGATTCAATAAATATACACAGCGCACATGAGCAAAATCCGTATAAAATCAGGATAAAAAATGCTAGAAAAATGCTGAAAAAATCCACATCTCCAAAAAAACTAACACAAAGCGGAACTAGCCACAAAGGAAGCAATATTAAAATAAACTGAATTTCTTTAGAGATTAAGTAAATTGAAACTTTAAAAAAATCGTTTTGAGTTATGTCTATTTCATTGCTTCGTTGAATACATAGCAATGGAATAACAATTGTGCCTATATATGGAATTGCTGAAAAAAAATAGTGCAAATTTATGCTTGTGGAAGTAAAAAAGTTTTGGAATAGAAAAAATTGCATTGCACAAAAAATATTTAGAATAAGCGTGCATACATAAAAAAGAGGATTTGTTAAATCTGAATAAAGGCGGTATTTTAAGTAATTCATTCTTATCCTTTTAATTTTCCTGTTATTTTTAAAAATGCTTCTTCTAGTGTATTTGAATTGTAATGTTCTTGTATTTCTTTTGGAGTTCCGCTGGCAGCAATTATTCCATTTGAAAGAATATTTACATTTGCACAAAGCGCATTTACTTCTTGCATAAGATGAGTAGAAATAAGCACGCTTGCATTTTTTGCATAGTTTTTTATCATTTTTCTGAACTGAATAATCTGAGCCGGGTCTAAACCGTTTACAGGCTCGTCTAAAATTAAATTTTCTGGCTTAAAGATAATTGCGCCTGCAAATGCCAGCCGTTGCCTGTATCCTTTTGAAAGAGAGCTTATTTTTGAAGTTAAAACTTCCTGCAGAAAACATTCTGAAACAGTTTTTTTTACGGCTTCAGTTTTTTCATCTTTTTTTAGTCCATGCAAATCCGCTGAAAAACTAAGATACTCAATTACCGTAAGATTTTCCGGAAAAGCAGGTTGCTCAGGAACGTATCCAATTAACGCTTTTGCAATATCAGGATTTTCTTGAACATCAAAGAAAACTTCGTTTTTATTGCTTATAATAATTTTTCCAGCTGTTGGATAGTGAATTGCGCAAATAGCTTTTATAATTGTTGTCTTCCCTGCTCCGTTTAGTCCTAAAAGACCTGTAATGCCGTTATCTACAGAAAAGTTTACGTTTTTTACAATTTCGTATGATTTTGAGTTATACCTTTTTGAAAAATTAATCAGTTTTATCATTATTTTATAGGATTCAGTCAATATATGGAATTTCAATGCAGAGCCTGTCTTTAGAAAGCTCTGCGTTCGGATAGATTTTTTTAGCCTGCTCTAAAAGTTTTGGCAATTCTTTATCTGTGTATCTAGGACTGTAATGAATCAGATACATTCTTTTTGAAGCAGAATTTTTAGCAATTGTTGCCGCCTGGCTTGCGGTCATGTGTTTTTTTTCTTTAGCCTGGTCTATAAGTTCGTCTTCAAACATTCCTTCGCATATAAGAAGGTCGCTGTTTTTTACTTCCTCAGCGATATACGGTTTGTAGAGCGTGTCTGTTACAAAACTAAACTTTCTGCCGTGCCTATTTTGTCCCATTACCATTTGTGGAAGAATTGTTTTTCCATCTTCAGAAGTTACAGATTCACCTTTTTGCAGTTTTCCCCATAATGGACCCATAGGGATTTTTAATTCAAGCGCCTTTTGAGGATTAAATTCTCCAGGCCTGTCAAATTCTTCTAGAGTGTATCCTACGCAGGTTTTTGTGTGATCCAAAGGAAATGCGCGAACCTGAAAGTCTGCTTCTTTGTGAACAATGCAAGGGGCTGTAATTTCTTTTACCACAATGGGATAGTTTATATACATATCTAAAACTTTGCGGCTAGTTTCAATATATTCTGCAATTTTTGGAGGACCGTAAATGTAAAGAGGTTCGCTACGCTCAACTTGAGCGCTAAGCATTAATATTCCAGGAAGTCCTGTTACATGATCTGCATGAGTGTGGCTTACAAAAATCGCGTTTATTTTTTTCCATTTTAGATTGAGACGCTTTAGACTTACCTGAGTTCCTTCGCCCCCATCGAACAAAAAAAGACTGCCATCTCGTCTAAGAAGAACGCTAGTAAGATGTCTGTATGGCAGTGGCATCATTCCCCCACAGCCTAAAATAAAAGCTTCCATATTCATGCAAATATAATACTGAAAATAAACTATTCTAACAACACGTTATTTTCGCTGACAGCGTTTTTTTCGCAGTCATAAAAAAACGAGTTTTGACTTAATTGACTTTTAATGAACTTTCCAGCCTTTAAAACTTTTTTTCTCTTTTTTTGTGTTAGTTTCAGAAGTATCTTCTTCAACTTGATTTTTTTCTTCCTTAATTACGTCTAAAAGATTGCTTAGTAAATTTAATGTATAGTTCAAACCTTTTACAAGGGCTTTGTCAGGATTGTCGGCTTGAGAAATAATTTCCAAAGAGTCAAAAATTTGGTTGTAAGCGTGGTTCATTTTATTATATTCTTGGATGTAAGATTCTTTTCTTGTCATTTTGCATTTTCCTTGATAGTAAGTTTTTTCCATAAATCAATGAATTCTATCATATACTGCTGAACATCATTAAAATACTTTTTCTGAAATTCGCATGCTGGAATTCCTATATAGCGGTAGTGCCAACATTCCCAACGGTAGCCAGTTATATCTTCATATTCCTTGGGAAAAGAAAGGCTCCAGCCATATTTCGCAGCGTTTTTTTCAAGCCACTGACCTTGCTTTGTTTTTATAAATGAATCGTCAATGTTTCCAAAGTCAATGGCGACTCCAAGCTGGTGCTGGCTTGTGCCTGGTCTTGCGCTTTCTCGTTCTGCCTCTTCAAGCCCATCTACTTTTACCCAATACTGGAAAACGGTTTTCTGGTATTCATAAGAACGATAGGTGGAACTTACAAGAAGTTTTATGCCATCATCAAGGGCGGCTTTTGCCAAAGTCTGCAACTGAAATTCTACATCCGGGCGCAAATAAAGATTATTACGATTTATATTGTAAAGGTCATTTTTTACAAGAAGTTTTAAATCTTTTGGAACGTAAGACTCACCTACATTGTGTTTTTTATCAATAAGATAATATAAATTTAAATCTTCAGAAGTGTATTTTTTTTCTTCTTCTAAGACTTCTTGCAAATCTTTTAAAAATTGTTCTTTATCTTGAAAAACTAACTCTTTTTGGGCTCTTTGACTCATTTTAGACATTGCCAAATCTATTTTTGCGATGTTAGGATTTTGCTTTTTTGTTGTGCAGCCTGCGTTAAAAGTAAAACTTATAATGGCTAGAAAAATTAAAAGTGTCTTTTTCATAAAGGCAGTCTACCACTTATTCATTTATTTGCAAAGTTTAAAAAGGCTTTTTTTGTTACAATTTTGAGCGCTAGGATTAAGGAAACATAGGTTATAAACCAACTTAATGGGTAAGACAAATATATACAGCTAAGCGTATGAAATTTTTGCATTTGAAATATAGTCGCGAGCCATAAAATTCTTGTTCCGCACGCCCCTATTAAAGTTATAAGCATTGGAACTGTGCTGTATCCAATGCCTCGAATTGTGTTTGCCATGCAGTCCATCAATCCGCAGACTGCATAAGTTGCGCAAATTATTTTTAATCTTGAAAGTCCTATCTGAATAACTGACTGGCTGTTTGAATATATTCCTAGAAGCTCTTTTCCAAAAACTATAACTGAAAATCCAAGTATAAGACCAGTTGCAAATACTGTAATTTGCGAAATCCAGGTAACGCGTATAACCCTATCCTTCTTTCTTGCTCCCATATTTTGACTTGTAAAAGTGAGCGTTCCTTGGCTAAAACCGTTCATTGCGGTGTATACAAAGCCTTCTATGCTTTGGGCAGCACTGTTCGCGGCAATAATTGTCGCTCCAAAAGTGTTCACGCTTGACTGTATAACAACATTTGAAAGGCTGAATATTATTCCCTGAAAACCTGCTGGAACACCGATTTTTATTATTTTTATAAGAATTGTTCTGTTTATTGCAAGTTTTTTTAAATCTAGTCGGAAATCTTCTTCTTCATTTAAAAGAAGGAAAATAACTGAAACAGCAGAAATTATTTGGCTAATCACAGTTGCTAATGCGACTCCTTTTACATCCATTTTTGCAAAGATTACAAAAACTAAGTTTAAAATTACATTTATTATTCCTGCTGAAAATAAAATATATAGCGGTCTTTTTGTGTCGCCTTTCGCCCTTAAAATGGCAGCTCCGAAATTGTAGACAACGCTTGCGGTTACGCCAGAAAAATAAATTCTTAGATATACAGTAGCAAGATTTAAAACTTCTTTTGGGGCTTGCATTAAAATTAAAAGCGGTTTAGAAAATACAATTCCTATAATTGTTAAAAAAATTCCGCCATAGATACTTAAAAGTATAGATGTGTGTATGCAGTCATTTAAGTCTTTTTTTTGATTTCTGCATAGTTTGTCATTAGAGGAAAGCTGTTTTGCGCTTTGCTCCTTTGCTCCAAAATAGTTTGCTGTAACAACATTGCATCCTATGCTTAATCCTACAAAAAGATTTACAAGAAGATTTATAAGTGACGTTGTAGAACCCACCGCAGCCAAAGAATTGTCGCCAGCGAATCTGCCGACGACAATCACATCAGCGGCATTAAAAAGCAATTGCAATAGATTTGAAAAAATTAATGGGATAGAAAATTTTAGAAGCTTAAAAAAGACAGGTCCTTCTGTCATGTTCAATTTTACATTTTTCATATATTAAATTCCTATAAAATTTCAACCATGTCCTTAAAAAAATGATTTTCAATTTTTGCATTGTTCATTAAATCTTTGTAAGAATAATAATTTTTTCCTTCGTAGAGTCTGCCGAAATTTATATATTCTTTGCCATTGCTGTCTTTTCCATACGTAAGATTGTATTTTATTCCATTATAGACGAATTCAAATTCTTTTTTTGAGTCAATCATAAACTGAAAGTCTTCTTTTTTCATAAAATAACCTTTTGTTTTAAAACTGAAATATCGCTTTTTGAAAAATCGTTGTTTTTTATCATTTTAATTACTGCATCTTTATTATATTTGCTCTGCGGATACAAGACTACAATGGAAGAATCTCCAGAACGCAGATAATTTTTTATTCCAAAATCTGTGTATCTAGTTGCTCCAACAGAAATCATAATGTGGTTTGGAAAGTTCGCCTTTTTTAAATAAAAAAGAATATTTTCTTCTGGCACAGAATTTGTTTGGGTATTAAACTTTTCAATGCACCAGTCGATTAGCGTTCTATAAAAATAACTGTAGCCAGTTACAGCGCAGTCTTCGCCGTATTCAAAAAGCTCTTTATCTCTTTGCAAGAAACTTGCGATTCTATAGTCGTCAAGAATTCCTCCCGGTTCAAAACGGTCGATTTTTATCAGCTGATTAGAAAGTCCTTTGCTATTTTTGCCCCAATTCTTTTTTGTGCTGATAAACACATTTCCTTCCTTCCGGATTGAACAGTCGTTTGAGGCTGCAAAATAAATAGGGCTTATAGAAAATACTTTTTCATTTTTATATTCAATTTCGCAGATAATGGCACACTCTGGCTCTATTTGTAGGTTTTGCTCATTTTTCGGGAAGACAATTTTTTCTGAGCTAAAAGGAAATTCTTTTAAGAACATAGGAATTTCATCGCTTTTTGAAGGTATGTAGGTTGGAAAAATTGTCTTTGGCGCATTTTTATTGCTTTTTACGGATAAAAAGTTTTTAGCTTCGCCAGCTTGCTCCAAATGGCCTGTAAAATTGCCTGCAATTCCAAATGTCGCCATATTTTTTAGTTCTAAACACATACCTACAATTTATTATTAGATGACAAAAAACTCAAGTTGTTTTACAATTTTCAATTATGAAACTGGTTCTTTTTAGCACAAATTCAAATAAATATAATCCGGGGATTATGGAACTTTTTTCGCTTCCTAGCTGTTTTGAGCAATGGGAAAAAGTCCTTGACATTTATACTGACTTAGAAATAACTTTAGTTTTACAGTTGCCAGGAATATTTTTGATAGATATTTGTAATAATGCTGTGAAAAAATCTTCAAGAATAAACTATGTTTTTATAAGCGAAGATTGTGATTCTGTTCAAGAGATTTCAAATCTTATTGTGTCATTAAAGCCAGACTGCGCATTTGCCGCAACTTACTGGGCAGCTCCTTTTGACTGGTTGCCAATAAAAGATGCTCTTATAACTGAAAAGCTAAAAGAAAACGGAATAAAAGCTTTTTGCCATAGCGCAGACTCCGCTCTTATTTGCTTTGACAAGTTTAGAATGTCAGAATTTTTAAAAAGAAATAACTTTAACTGTGCAAAAAGTGTTTATGTTCATCACGAGCTTTTTTTTATTCACAGAAGCAAAAATGAAATAAAAACAAATGTATACCGTGAATACATTTTAGAAAAAATAAAAGAATTGAATTTTCCTGTTGTTATAAAAGATACAGCTGGCTTAAGTTCTTTTGGAATGGATGTTTGCAAGACTTACAATGAAGCTGTTCACGTTCTTAACTCTAAAAAGAATAATGGAGACCGGCTTGTAGAAGAATTTTTAGAAGGGCTTTCTTTTGGAGTTGAAATTTACGGTTCTGGCAAAAATTTTTCAGTTTCCCCTGTTTTGATAAATTCAGTAAATCAGTTCGGACTTACAAGTCCTAAGCAAAATGTAAAGCTAGGGCCTGTTGCAAACGATTCTTTTTTTATAAGCGAACTAAAAAAAGAACTTATAAGGCTTGCAGAATTATTAAATCTTGAAGGTATTGCTCAAGTTGATTTAGTTTTTTCAAAAGGGAAATGGTTTATAATCGAAGTAAATTCTAGAATTTCAGGAATGACGCAAACTATTGCCGCAAGCTATGGAATGTCGTTGTATCAATTTTTAATCGAGCTAATTTATTCCTTAAATGATAATAAACCATTTTTGCGAAAAGGACTTTCTTCTAATTTCGTTATGAATTTGAAATTTCCGCTGCTTGAAAAAAATCTAATGGAAAAACTTGCCTCTTTGCCTTATGTTTTTTGTGTAAATCAAATAGAAAACAAAGGCGCAAAGCAACTTAGGGAAGTCGGCTATCTTGAAGTTATTTTTGGAAACAATAAAGAGCTTTCCTGCCTTATGAGACAACTAGACGAAATAAAAACTTTATTTCCAGACCAAATAGAGCAAGTCTTTTACGAAAATGCGAAAAAACTTGCTGAAATAATTTCAAAGTAACTATAAAACAGATTGAAAGTTAACCTGCTTTATAGCATTTACCTTCTGTGAATTTTCTTTAAGACTTTTTTAACCCAAAAAGCCCTGAGACTTTCTGCAAGTTTATAAAATCTGTATATAAACTTTAATGGAACGTCCCAGCTTCCAATCCGGTGAATATTTTCGCCTCCAAAGTTTGCTTTGAACATATAAAGACCATGCATTGGATGCGCTTCATCTTTTCCTTCTGGCGGCATTCCGTACATATCGTAATACTGGCTTCCATAAGTTTTTGCATCTTGCATCGCAGTCCACTGAAGAAGATGATTTGGCATAAGGTTTCTTTTTTTATTGCTGGAAGCGCCATAAAGATAAATGCTTTCTGTCTGACTAAAAAGTGTCATTATTCCTGCAATTTCTTCCCCCTCACTTTCTGCAAGGTATAACGAAACAAGAGGAACTGATTCTTTTTTGGCAAGAAGTTCTGCTGAATATTTTATAAGGTCTTTGTAATATTCCAAAGAATGGCACGTGTTTCCATCGCGGGCATTTGTTTCCTTTGTCAGTTCGTAAAATTTTTGGATTTTTGAATCAATTTCAGGATTTTCACCAGTATAGCTATGTATAATAACGCCTTTCCTTTGCGAAAGTCTGATATTATATCTCCATTTTGAATGCATTCTATTAAGAATTTCTTCTTGCTCGGCAGTCAAGTCTACTAAAGTTGTATCTGGAGGCTGAATATCGACCTTGCTTTTTTTTAGCTTTAATCTATCTGCAAAACTTACAAGATTCATGCCGTAATTAAACGCATCTCTTTGCTCCGGGCTTTTAAAAGAAACGTCCGGGTCAAAGCGAACAAAAATCGTATTCTTAGGCAACAGAGGCTTTAGTGCTTTTGCAAAGTCGTTTAAATAGTGAGTAAATTCGATTGTTTGAAGTTCAGCATTTTCTAATTCTTCTGTAACATTTTGCAAGACCTTGTTATTAATTAAGTCTTTATCTTGTTCTGATTCAATTAGATATGGAAGTTTCGGCATTAAAGGTATGTAAGCAATTGAAAACAGTCCTTTTGCAAAACTTCTGCACAGAACTTCTATTTCAAAATCTTTGCAACGGATTTTTTTTGCAGCAGCGCAATTGCTTTCGCTAAGATTTTTACAGTCTTCCTTTGGATATTCAACTTGAACTTTAAAACAAAACGCTTTCCAGCCATGTCTAGCTTTAAAATTGCACCAAAAAGGAGTTTGAAGAAATGTTCCAGAATTTATAAACTCTGTTTTTTCCTTTATGGGCAGAATTGTAAAATTAAACATTTTAGCATACCAATCCATTTGAAGTTTTTTCAGTTTTTATGACTTGACTGTTAGCTGCAAGTTTTTTTCCGCCTACTTCAACGCAGTTGTTTTTTACTTTTATTTCTATTTTAAAGAATGTTTCTGCATCAATGTTTTCAGGAGTCAAAGAATTTGGCTCTTCGCCTTCAAGTGAAATAACTGTTCCAGGATTTGCAAATGGAGCAGTTAGAACTTCTACACATTCTTTTCCATTTTCGTCAGTGTAATCTGCCGCTAGCAACATGCCTCTGCTTTCAATTCCTCTTATTTTTCTAGGAGCGAGGTTGTCCGCAATTATAACGTGCTTGCCAAGCAGGTCTTCTTCTTTTAAGTAAGGAACTAATCCGCTTTGAATAACCCTGTCTGTTCCAGAACCATCGTCAAGATGTTCTATGTAAAGTTTTTCCGCTTCTGGATTTCTGTCAACTTTTACAATTTTCGCAACTTTTAAGCGAATGTTTTTTGCAAAAAAGTCTGACTGCTGTTCAAACGGCAAAATTTCAGGTTGCTTTTTCTTATTTTCATTTTTTTTGTTGTTTCGCTCATTCTGTTTGCCGCTAAATTTTTCTTTAAAAGCAAGCATTGTTTTTTGGTCCATTGGAGTAAAGTAAATTTCAGTTTGACCAATTTTATCAAGCCCTTCTGTTTTACCTAAATCAGACCAATTGTATCCAGTTTTTGTTTCAAAACCTATTTTAGATTCTTGAATGGTTTTTCCAAAATAGCTCATAACTTTTTGAGTATATTGCGGCATATAAGGATTCATCATTATCATAAGGTCTTTTATAACATAGCACAAATTCTTTAGCAAAGAAGCAGCTTTTTCTGGCTCTGAAGTTCTGGTTTTCCAAGGTTCTGCAGCTTGAAACTTTTTATTGCACAAATCAGAAATCATGAACATTTCTCTAAAAGCTTCTTTTAGTTCCGCCCATTCTAACAATTGAGTAATTTTTTCTTCTCTTGCCTTTATTTCGTTCCAGAAGTCGGTTTCTATAGGAGCATCTGGAATTTTGCCTTCATAGTATTTATTTACAAATAGCAACGTTCTATTTACAAGATTTCCAAGATTGCCAATTAATTCACTGTTCATTTTTTCCATAAAATCTTTCCATGTGAATTGAAAATCTTGTTTTTCTGGACGATTGTAAAAAATGTAGAAACGCCAAGCGTCTGCAGGAATTCCTGTATCAATCGCATCTGTTCCAAAAACACCTACACCCCTGCTTTTTGAAAACTTTCCATCTTCGTAATTCAAATACTCCGTTGAACTCATGTGGAATAGCTTTGTGTAATCATGCCCAGAGCCTATAAGTGTGCATGGAAAAATAACAGTGTGAAATGGTATATTATCTTTTCCTATAAATTGAAACAAATCTACTTTTTCTTTTGACTTTGATTCTACACTTTCAGATGGCAGCCACCAAGATTTCCAGTCAAAGCTATCTTTATTTTGCTCTTTTAACTCATTTGCAAGCTGTTTTGTTATTGACATATAGCCGATAGGGGCATTAAACCAAACATAAAATACTTTGTTTTCATAGCCTTCCTTTGGAACTGGAATTCCCCATTTTAAATCTCTTGTAATAGCTCTTTCGTTTAGGCCGTCCCTAATCCATGCTTTTGTAATGTTGATTGCGTTTTCTGACCACTTGCCTTCAACGCTTGCTTTAGACATCCAGCTGTCAAGATTTTTTGCAATAGACGGCAAATCTATATAGAGATGTTTTGTTTCTCGAATTTCAGGAGTTGAACCGCAAGTTGCGCATTTTGGTTCAAGTAATTCTGTTGGGTCTAAAAGGCTTCCGCAATCGTCGCATTGGTCGCCTCTTGCGCCCTTGTAACCGCATTTAGGACAGGTTCCATTAACATAGCGGTCAGCAAGAAACCTTTGGCATTTTGGACAGAACAACTGCTTGTTTGTATGTTCTTTTATAAAACCATTTTTATCCAGTTCTTTAAAAAGTTGCTGCGTTATTTCAGTACATTCTTGATTCGAAGTTCTACCAAATTTATCAAAATCAATTTTAAACCAGTCATAAATTTTTGAATGTTCTTTGTAGTAATAGTCGCATAGCTCGCGAGGCGTCTTTTTTTCTTCAATAGCTTTTGTTTCTGTTGCTGTGCCATATTCATCAGTTCCGCAAATATAAAGCGTATCATATCCGCGGCTTCTGCAGAATCTTGCAAAGACATCGCCTGAAAGCATCTGTATAAGGTTTCCCAGGTGAGGAATATTATTTACATAAGGTAAAGCTGAGGTAATAAGTCTTCTGTTCATTTTTGCTCCCATAAAAAATCAACAATGAAATTTATTTTTAGATTTGTCTTTTAAAGTTATAAAAACCTAAATACGTCTAATCAAGGCGCGTTCGCGCTCTAGGTCTTGCCCGAGTCGCTTTTCAGGTTTATAACCTTAAGTAAAAAAGTCTGCAACGCAAACTTATAAAGATAAAATTTGAATATCTTTATCTTATCTTCTGTGCATATTGAATATGCTGAAGTTTATAGTTTTTTCCATTTCCATTCCAGGAGTTAACTTTACGTCCCAGAACATTGTATTGGCAAAGGTCATTCCTGCTGGTAAAAGTTCTCCAGTTATGTATTCCGGTCTATTAAATACGATTGGAACAAAAATAAGCCCGCAAGATTCGTTTGGTTCAAACATAAACGAAATATTGTTATCTGTATCAGTAACCCAAATTCCTTCAACATTGCTCAATTTCCCTGATTTATTAACTTGATGAGATGAAACTTTAGTGTTCACTTCTTGTTTTGTTCCATCAGAAAGAATTTCAAGCTTAAAAGGATTAAAATTTTCGGCATTAAAATTTGTCTGAGCAAAGCTAGATTCAACGGCAAACTTTGCTTCCAGAACGGATTCGCTTTCATTTTTAATGATGTACTGAATCATCATTCCGCTTGAAGAAAGAACATAATTTTTTTTGAGTGAAACTTTTTGATTCCCATTGAAAAGCGCCTGAGCATAAAACTGAAGCTCGCAATGGGATTCTGAAAACTTTGTTTCAGAATAAAGAATTTTTGAAAAAATTGTATTCCCTGTGGATTTGTTAAAAACATAAGAATTAAACTCATTTTCATCAAAAAGGTGGTCTACAAAAAGCCCTCTTTCATAGTCGTCGCTTATGCCTTCAAATTCTTCTACTCTATTAAGGTTGTCTGCGAAATTTCCAGAATTTTGCAAAATATCAAGTTCTTTTATCATTCCGCCAAGCGGTGAAATTACCGCAAAATAGTTTTGCATTCTAAAAACATATTCGCTAAGACCGTCGCTATTGTAGTCAAAATTAGTGGCTGTTTCAGAAAATTTTCCACATTCGCGTAAAATTTTTTCAGCAGAGGTAAGATTTTTATAAGCTTGCTGCCTATAAGTGGAAGTTACAAAAGCACCTTTTGAAGTGCAAATAAAGCCGTCTCCATTTTGAGCTTCCCAAAGCTTTTCGCGAGCCCCATTTTTTCGCATTTTGTCGCCGTGACTTTGGTTTACAAGAAGGCTTACATACAGCATCCGGTCATACAAGGCTCGGCTTTGCGGATATATCTGAAAAAAATCATAAATCGTAACAGGATAATGCTTGTCCATTTTTACAGGTTGATAAGCCTGTATTCCCCATTGCCCGACTTCGCTGCTCATTCCGCTTGGAATATAAACAGGGATTTTTGAAGTTGCAGATTTCAAATAAGATGAAGGTGTATTAAAAACAAAATCATCATTTTGTTCTACTTCATTGTTTAATTGTTCTAACCAGCCAGAAGCAAGAATTTTTTTTAGTTCTGCGTGAGTAAACTGAATTGACAATCCGCTTCTACAGTCAGAAAAACGTTCCGCAAGATTTTTAGCGCTTTTTTGAACCTTTTTAGAAACTTCGTTCAGCCAATTTTGGCAAGAAGATTCTGAATCTGGTTTTAAAGAACTAAAAAGAGGACAAATGGAAATAGATTTTCCTTTGTCTGACATTATCAATGGAATAAACTTTAGCTTGTCGTTAGGAATTAAAGATTCATCTAAAAAAACATAATCCATTCCACAATTATTAAAACAACTTACAAGGGAATAATCCCATATACTTGCGCAAATTGTTATTCCTCTAGGACGTTTTCCAGTTAGTTTCCTTATTTCTGATGTTAAAAGCTCGATTTGCCCATTTCTGTCAATTGGAAAAAGAAGCGGAAAAGCAGGATCGTAATATCCGCCTCCTATAAGTTCAACCTGTTTTTTAGAAACAAGCTGCTTTATAATCTCTAAAAATTCTGGATGTTTTTTTCGTAG
Source organism: uncultured Treponema sp. (assembly GCA_934667505.1). Lineage (GTDB taxonomy): Bacteria > Spirochaetota > Spirochaetia > Treponematales > Treponemataceae > Treponema_D. Next base: position 54,139 of record CAKULY010000001.1, read on the forward strand.
ATGTTCAAGTTGAACCCCGTTAAAAGCAAATGACATTTTAAAATCTTTGTGAGTAGATAAAAATTGAGTAATAGGCTTATATACAGATTCATAATCTTTTTCAAAGATATCTGCTCGAGAAGGTCCTATTCTTGATGATTTTAAACAAAAACAAATGCTAACTGGGTTCATTTATGAAATACCATTATTTCTTGTAAAATATTCTATAACAAGATTGCCATATTTTAAAGCCTTTTGGTGCTTGCCAAGTTTTTTTTTGCTATTTTTTATCTTATCGCACGAAGTTAATTCTTCTGAACTGTTGTTACATTCTAAGTAATCACCTTGCGATATTGGAAGCAGTTTTATTACATTTTTGGGGCAAACTTCAATGCATTTTCCGCAGCCATTGCATAAAGAATTTATAACGGCAGTTTCATTTTTAATTTCAATGGCTTGCTGCGGGCAAACTTTTAAGCAATCCCCTAAGCCTATGCAAGAAAATTTGCAATCATTTATAGAGCCATACACAGAATTTATAAGATTGCAAGTTTGCCCCCAAGTTTTTTTCAAGGCAGATTTTTTTGAAAATTCTTTTTCGCAAGAACACAAAACCACAGCTTTTTCTTTTACAGGCAAGTTTTTTTCCGTAGATTTTAGTTTATAAAAGATATACTGATGCTCTGCAAAAAACATATTTGAATCTATCTTTGTCTGCTCTTTTACTGCTGGAGAATATACAGTTGTAAGAAAAAAAACAAGGAGCGCTAAAACTATTAAAATCAAAACTAGAATAATAATTTTTAAAATCATGGTATAACCCCTGGATTTAACCAAGATATATTGCATAAAATTAACACAAGCGACAGAATTGCAAGTGAAATCATAATAAGACTCTTTCTGTTTCCGTGTATCTCTTGATTTCCGACTATATTGATTCTTTTCTTTATAGAATAAATTACTGGAAGAATAATTACGAAGGATAAAAAAGAAGATGCAGATATTATTAAAATATCAGAAAGACTTATTCCTTCGTTTAATGTCAGCAAAACTATTGGAAAAGATAAACAAAATTCAGAAGTAACTCTGTTAGATGTAATTCTTACAAGAGATTCCAAAAGAATTGAAATTACAATAAACACAAGAAGAGCAACAAAAGGATACAATTCCGCCAGATTTAGAGGAACTAAAAGTTTTGTAATTAATAACCAGCTCAACATAACTGTGCTAAGGATTGTAACAAAAATTTTTATAACTGGAAGAAAAGCTTTATGTATTGAATCACATAAAATTATGGAATCATTTATTCCAATTCCATAAACAAGCACAGCTGAACTGATAAACAAATAGTACAGCGCAGAAAATATCATTTATCTTCCTCCTGTTGAACTTTTTGCAATATATTTAATTTTCTTTCTATTGCAAGATAGCCTGCAAGTAAAAGCGCAGAAAGCACAAATGAACCTGGAATTGTGGCTATAAAATTCAAGGCAGAAACTTTATCCTCATTAAAGATTACTATTTCAAGTTGTTTGCCCATTGCAGGCAAAGTTATTGTTCCAAAACCTAAAATGTCTCTAAATAGAGATGTTAAAAGGGAATATATTGAAAAAAGAAGCGCTGGAATCATATTTTGCTTTAGCTCGATTTTCAAATTACCTTGCTGATTTTCCATTAAAAATACTGTGGCAAAGGTTGTAATTGCCGGAAAGTAAATTATAAAACCCATTTGCATTGCAATTTCTGGCATAAACAAGATTAGCAACTGCTTGTAAAAAATAACTATAAATATTGTAAGGAGCATTACACAAGTTTGAGAACTTTTTTGAAGTCCGATTTTTTTCAAAAGAGTTCTAAATAAAGTTCCAAAAAGCATGAGCAAGATTACTTCTAAAGCTAGCAGAATCCCGCATACAAATCGGCCAGGAGCAACTATCAGCATTGCGCAAGTTGCAGACATATATATGGAAATTGCTTTTCTTGTCATTTGCTTGCCTCTCTTTCAGAATTTTCTACTATATCGCGAACTTTTTCAGCCCAATAAGCGATTCTTGTGTCGTTTGGCGTATTTTCAAGAATTTTTTTTACCCTGCCCTTTACTGCATAATACCCTTTAAAATGGCAGCCTTTATTTTTGCTATAAACAAAGACTGTCGGCATAGGCCCGAAAAAAGTTACAACTCTTAAAGTTACAGCATAATAGCGTTCTGCATCGTTTTTACAGCTCAGTTCATAGACTGCTGCGCTTGTTGAAAATGCAGATTTTATTTTTAAGTTTTGGCCTACAATCCAGGTTTGAGGCTCTTTTTCATCTAATACAGCTTGAACAGAAACTTTTAAGCCTTCAGTCCATTTTTTTGAAGAAAGTCTAGTCATGCCTATTAATATTGAAAAAAGCACAACAAGAATTCCCAAAAAAATTGCATAATTCTTAAAAAAAACTTTGGTATCTATCTTCTGCAATTCTATTACCTCCAAAAACAAGTCTGATTAAGCCTGAAAAATGCTTAATTTTTTAAATGACCGTCTTAAATACGATTTTAATCACTATTATTTTTATATGTTCCAACCATTCTTACAACTCTTAATCTATCTGTTCTATTTTCGTATTGCTGAATTATTATGGAAATAATATTTGCAATCAAAACCGTGGCAACAGTTCCACACGGAGAAGTTCCGCAGCCAGTCATGAAAAATGCAATCACTCCCGATAAAGAGCCGTAAATGATTTTTCCCCCAATTGTAATGGGAACAGTTCCATACCAAGGGATGAGAAAAACTGCGCAAAAAAGAGTTCCACTTGTTAACAAAGCTAATAACATATCTCCCTGAAACATAACCCCATTAAAGAAAAACGGAGAAACAAATCTTACTAGCAGCATATAAACAAAAAGAAAGCAACCTGGAATGATAGTTTTTACAAAATTGTCACTAAAAAGAAATAAAGATGAAATCAGTGTTGCAAAATTAAACCTAAAGGCAGGAATAATTGATTGAGTGTCCCAAAATATAGACATATACCCTTCAGGAATGGAAACCTTAAAAATACTGAATATAGAATTGTTTAGAAATTCGGTAAGGCTTGAATCAAATTTATAAATGGGAAAAAATCCATTTTCAATCAAAAACTGGGAAGGATTACGCATTGCAAGAATGTCAGTAGTAACGCCGAATGGAGGAAATAATTCGTAACCTACAATCCATAAAACAATAACGCTGAAAATAGAAGGATTTGCCCAAGCGTAAGAAAAGCCTCCAAAAAAATGTTTCATTACAAGCATTACGCATACAGTTAAGAAAAAAACTGCAATTGGCGAAAAAGTTTGAGGAATCAGCATGCCTGCTATAAGCCCCTGATCTATGCTTATTATTGTGCTATAGTGGTCTTGAATATGGTTTTTAGTAATCTTGTTACTTATGGTTTCGGCGCAAAAAGCTCCTAGCGTAGAAGCGGATATAACAAGCAAAGCACTCCAGCTTTTTGCACAGGCTAAAAGAACAAGCTGAATGCCCAAAAGAATTGCAATTTTTATAGCATTCCAACCTATTGAGTGATTGATATAAATAAAAGGCCTTATAAGAATTTTTCTTTTTTTCTGTTCAGACATTTTTTATCTAACCTCATTATATTTTATTTTAAAATCATTTATCCGCTGGCTTAATGGAAGTCTTGCTGGACAAACCGCATTGCAAAGCCCGCAGTCTATGCACATCAAAGATGATTCTAGATATTCTTTTTCTGCGCAAAGTCCGCCAGTAATGTGTCTATAAATAATATCTGGAGAAAGCTTTATAGGGCAGCTTCTTCTGCAGCTGCCGCAACGCACACAAACGGACATTCTTTGGTCTGGAGTTTTTAACGAAGTTACAAAAGTCACAGACTTTACATACTTTGTTATTGGAACATTTAACGTTCCAACAGAAAAACCTGTTACAAGACCGTTTATTATTATTGCGCCTGGCTTTTTTATAAAGCCACCGCAATGTTCTGCAAGAGAATCAATTGTAGTTCCAATTGGAACTTTTATAAGACCGCTTGCCACAGTGCAATCGCCATCCACAAGGACATACCGCTCAATAACTGGCATACCTTTTGAAATATGGTTATAGGTTTCAAACGCCGTAGAAGAATCTATAAAAACATCTTTTACAGAAATTTTGCAAAAGGAGCCATTTCCCATAGACATTTTTTTTACAATTGGAACTACAAGTTTTTTAAAGCTGCACGGATACTTTTTAGGATTTAGAGGGACAAACAAAACAGGAAAATTCGTTTTTATGGATTTAATTTTTTCTGATTTTATAAAGGATTCCTCGCAGATAAATACGATGCCTTGAGCATTCATAGTTTTTGCAATAAGTTCACTTCCCTTTACAACTTCTTCTTGATACAAAGATGTTATCAACCTGTCAGAAAGCCTTGAAGGGTCATCGTCAAAAAGTCTTACAATCAAAATTTTGTTATTATTCTTTGCAGCATTTTCTAGTTGCAAAGCAAGATTTTCAGGTTTATCAGATATAAATGTATTTAAAATCCCTTTTTCAGAAATTTCTCTAATCAGCTGTGATGAAGAAAAAATATCAAGATTTCTTGGTTTTATTCTTTTTCCAAGAAATGAAAAGCTTCCGTGCAATTTTATTTTCATTGCTCGAACAATTTTTCCATCTGGAGCTGTACATAGTTCTGTTTCTAGAACTTTACCAGGGATTGGAGAATATATATATTTTTTTAATCCTGTTGAATTGGAACTATCTAATGATTCTGCAATAAGCTGCCCTTCTTTTAAAATATCTCCTTCAAAAACAATTGCTTTGCACTCATCTCCCTGTTCTTGTTTTAAAGGAACCATAACATAAGGCGGTACAAAGCCAGAAATTGCGGTTTTGTAAGATTCTTTTTTTAAGGTATGAATGTTATGAAAAGTTGTCATAATCACCTCTTTTTAAAACCTTTTATTCTAATTTTATAAACTAATCTACAAATTAAAGGAATTTGTAAAGAAAGAAGAATAAGTATTATAGTTAAAATTGTAAGATTTTGGGAAGTGGAAGAAGCATATCCGCCTGAAAAATCTTTTTTTTGAAGTTTCAGCATTTTTTCTATGGCAGGGAAATTTAAATCATCAATATCATTTATGGACTCTTCAATAAAATTTTGATTAAAAGCAATAGATTTTACTTCCTCTTTTATAAGTCCGTTTTCCATTTTAAATTGAGAAAACGAAATCTGTTTTGTAGAAGATTTTTTTTCATTTAATGATATATAAGGAAAAGTCGTAGCTTCCCATTTCCATTCCACAAAGTCTTTAATATTCGGCAACTGACCGTTTCCGTTCTGACTTGGAAGCTGAAGATTTGCGTCCCTTGACGACTGGCCTATAGAAAATGCTGAATATAAAAATGCCACCAAAAGGATAGCGGCAATTGCGCAAGAGCAAGAAAGCAGTTGAAAAGAAATTTTTTCAGTGAACGCAGGAACAAACCTTGCGGAACGGATTTTTATAGGAACAAAAGAAAATCTCTGTTCAAGTCTTTTTTCTAAAGAACTATATAAGCACATTACAGACAAATCAGAAAGAACGACGCAGAAAAATAAAAGAAAGCACTTTAATCCAGAAAGAAGCATCATAAAAAAGGCTGATAAAAAGAATATATTTATATAGACATTTTTTAAAATGACAGAAAAGGCTTTTTCTCGTTTCCAAAGTTTTTCGCATATAAAAATTCCAGAAATAAAAAGGCAATTTCCTGCAAGCACTCTGTAAAAAGGAAGAACAACGCTAAAAAGAATTGGAAATACTGATAAAACTGCATATAAAACTTTTTCCTCCGAAAAAAAAGTTAATACGATGGCAAGAATTATGCATACAAGAACAGCAATAAAAGGATAAGAAACATTTTCGCCCCAACCAGAGTCTATTCCCTGTTTGGACAAAATTGAAATTACTTGAAGCGTATTTTTTTTAAATTTTTCTGGAACATAAATTACTTTTACTTGCTTATTTTTATCATAAAAAAAATTTTTTCTTTTTTGGTAATAGTCAGACTTCTCTATTCCAGATGTTGCAAGCGCTGCTTCTGGCGTTTGCTTAGAAAATGCAAGTGGAACTTTTTGATTTTCAAGGCAGATAAAATCTTTGCAACCATTTTTTTCAAGCAGCTGAATAACAAAAGAAGGCTCCACAGCTGCATCTACGTACATCATTGTGTAACCATTCCACATTTTTGCAGAAGGCAAACTTCTTAATACGTACATTAGAGATAGCGAAATTATTATTATTAGCAGAGGAACCGCATACTTTTTTATGTAAGTCATTTTAAAACAACGAATATGCTAATCCAATAAAAAAACCTAGCAAGCAACCGATAGTTACTTCTAATGGCGTATGTCCATTAACTTCTTTTATAGGAGAATAATCAAGTATTCCCTTTTCTTTTAAAAGTTTTCCCATTTCATTTATTTTTTTAGCTTGAACGCCGCTTGAACGCCTAACTCCAACAGCATCGCGAATTGTAATTAAAAAGAATCCTAAAGAAATCATAAAAATGTCAGAAGAAATTCCATTTCTAAAACCTATCGTAGTACACAATGAAGTTACCAGTGCAGAATGACTAGAAGGGAGACCTCCAGTTTTCCAAATAAGGCTTTCAAACATTTCTGAAATACTATGAATTTTTCCATAAATTATATTTAAAACAGTTTTTATAAACTGAGCACTGAACCAACTTGAAATACAAGCTAAAAAAACAGGATTTGTTAAAAGAGATTTTACATTAGCACTTATTAAAGAAAACATATCTTATATTCTATCATTCAAAAAAGATTTTTACTAGTAGAAATGTTTACTTTTTCATTTATAATAAAGACATGGATTTTAAGGAATTTACTGCTGGCAAAGATGACGACGGCAGAAGAATTGATAAAGTTATTAGAATTTTTATAAGCAAGGAAAACCTTTCTGGAATTTACAAGGCGATAAGAAAAGGTCTTGTAAAGGTTAATAACAAAAAAGTTCAAGAATCCTATCATGTAAAGCATGGCGATTCTATAAAAATAGCTTCTTTTCTATTTGAAAAATCAGAAAACAATAAAAATACTAAAGGAAATTCCTCTAGCAGTTCAAGCAATAAAGAGCTTTTAATAAAAAATCTTAATATTATCTTTCAAAATGAAGATTTTCTTGTCATAGACAAACCTTATGATATAACCGTACACGGAAGCGAAAGTTCCCTCGATAAAATTGTTCAAGAATATTACGATTCTTCTGCGCAAAAAAAGTCGATTTCATTTAGACCAGGTCCTCTTCATCGCCTTGACAGGCTTACTACTGGAATTTTATTTTTTTCCTGGAGCATAAACGGAGCTAGGTGGTTTTGCCAGACTATGAAAAACCACAATCTCAAAAAGATTTATTTAGGAATTTTTGAAGGAAAGATAAAAAAATCCGAAGAATGGACTGATTTTATAGAGAAAAAAGAAGAAACATTTAATAATTTTCATACAGTCTCTGTAGAAAAAAATGATAAAAAAGAAGCGAAAAAAGCACTTACAAAAGTTATCCCCTTGGGATTTGGCAAATACAGCAATACTGATTTTACTTTTGCACAAATTCAAATTTTTACAGGCAGAACACACCAAATAAGGGCTCAGTCTGCTAGTCATGGTTTTCCGCTTCTAGGGGATATTGCTTACGGAGGAAAAAAAATAGAAGCGCAGCGCCAGTTTTTTTTGCATGCTCAAAAAATTTGCTTTAACAAAGAAAATTTGCTCGGAATTAATTTAGAGCAAGAAATAAATGCTCCATTGCCAAAGGATTTTCAAGATTTTCTTGAAAATCACCAATTCTGCGATTATAATAGTAGTATATGAGCAACCTTTTTGAAGATATTGTCCGCACATTTAAACCTTGTACTGTATATGCTCTTGTTGGCGAAAGCGGAACAGGAAAAAGTTTTAGATCCAAACTGCTTGCAGAAAAATATGGAATAGATGCAATAATCGATGACGGACTTTTAATTCAAAACGACAAAATTCTTGCAGGACATTCTGCAAAAAGAGAAAAGACCTATATGGGGGCTGTTAGAGTTGCTCTTTTTGATGACAAAGAACATCGCGATGAAGTTGCTAAGGCATGGAAAAAAGCTCATATAAAAAAACTTCTTATTTTGGGAACCTCCGAAAAAATGGTTCTAAAAATTGCAACTAGATTGCAGTTGCCCCAGCCTCAAAAAATCATTCACATAGAAGACATCGCAAGCCGAGAAGAAATTGAAAAAGCCATAAAATCAAGGCAAATCGAAGGAAAACACGTTATTCCTGTTCCTTCTATCGAAATTAAAAGAAATTATCCACAAATCTTTTCAAATTCAATAAAACTTTTTTTTAGAAAGAAAAAAATTCTAAATCAAAACGATGGAAAACTTTTTGAAAAATCAATAGTCCAGCCAGAATTTTCCAAAAAAGGACGAATAGAAATTTCAGAAGCCGCATTGACACAAATGGTCATGCACTGCGTCGCCGAAGCAGACAGCGCGGTTCGCATAAAAAAAATGTCAATAAAAACAGACAGCCGCGGCTACAGAATAATAATCACCATAGATGTTCCTTTTGGAACTCAGCTTACTGGAAAAATCCATAAAATGCAAAAGTACATAATCGATAAAATTGAAAGTTATACAGGAATTTTAATCGAAGAAGTAAGCATTATTATTGATAAAATCACAGGAACAGAAGATATTAATTAGCCTTTGCTGATTTTACAGGCATCTTTTTCTTTTGCTTTACAGTAATTCCTAAAGAACTTAATACAGATTTTATTGCGTACTCTAGTTCCAATCTTTGAGGATTCATAGGCAAAACAAAATTCCTGCATTCTGTCCAAGTTTGAACATACAACTCGTTGCAAGAAGATTTAGTTTCTGCTTCTTTAGACCAATCCGTAAGAGTTTTTATAAAGTCTTCTATTAAAAAAATTAATTTTTCCCCTAATCTAGCCTCGCTATTTTTATTTACAAGGTCATCAAGTTTTTTAATGCTTTTCATATATGCTGATTCAAATTTTTTGTTATCATACATAAGAGCTGTTGCTGCAGGCTGCAATGCCATGTAAAGGTCTGTATCTAACGCGTCTGCAATAATTTCAGTTGCATGTCCGCTGTTTATTATTTTCAAAAGCTCTTCTGTAAGTCTTGATGGCGAAACTTGGGCAAGCAAGGGTGCATCTTGTCTTATGCGGTGATGCACTAAATAAGGAATTTTTGAATCTGTTTTCGCAGCGTATTTTATAGCCCGCAGCATTCTGACAGGATCTTCAACAAAAATTCTATTTAGTGGAATTACAGGACGAATTATATGCTTTTTTATGTCCCGCATACCACCTACATAGTCGATTACTTGCTCTTGTACAGGGTCGTAGTACAATGCGTTTAGTGTAAAATCTCTTCGTTGAACATCTTCGTCAATGGTACCGAATTCATTTCCGGTAGAGCCTTCCTGAATAGAACGAAATGTACTGACTTCAAAAATTTTTGTGCCAAAGATAACGTGCACTATACGGAAACGTTTTCCAATTATTCTGGAATTCCTAAAAATCTTTTTAATTTTTGAAGGAGTAGCATCTGTTACAATGTCGAAATCTTTAGGAATATTACCTACAATAAGATCTCTTACAGCTCCACCTACGATGTATGAATGAAATCCATAATCTCTAAGCTTTGTTATTATATGAATGGCATCAAAATCTATTTTACTTTTTTGAATGCCATGCTCTTCTTTTACGTAAACAATCGCTTTTTTTATTGGACGACCATTCTTATCAGTACCATAACGAATTAACACAATATTGCGATTTTATTACAGAGCGACGTTTTTTTCAAGCCAATTCAAAACATCTGCTGTAACTTTGTCGCTATCTAGTTCATTAAAAAGCTCGTGTCTGTCTCCTGGATATTCAATCAATGAAACATCTTTCATTCCATTTTTCTTGTAGGTATCTGCTAATTTTTTTATTGTTTTGCCATAATCTCCTACAGGGTCATCAGAACCGTAGATAAACAAAACTGGCAAGTTCTGTGGAATTTTTTTCATATTTTTTTCATTATGAGCCAAACTTAGACCGTGCATAAGGTCGCAGAAAAAACTTATAGTAGAAACGCCACCGCACCAAGCATCATTTTTATACATTTCCACATTTGCAGGATTTGCACTAAGCCAATCTAAATCGCCGTTTTTGCCAGAAAATTTCTTATTGTAGCCAGAAAAAGCGACATTTTGCGCAAATTTTGACTTTGAATTTCCGCCTCTAAAAAATTTCAAAACATTCATAAAAATCTTGCCAGCATTTATTTTGCTTCTATTAGGACCTGCCGTTCCACAAAGAATACAACCTGCAAGTTTTTCTCCATGATTTTCAATATAACTTTGAGAAACAAAAGAGCCGAACGAATGGCCTAGAAGAACAATCTTTTTTCCTGGATAATCTTTCTGGACTTCGTTTATTACTTCGTCAAGGTCGATTACAGCTTTTTCAAAACCATTTTTGTCTGCGAGTTTTCCAAATTCACCCTTGCCTTTTTGCTGGGCATTATATGCAGTTTTACCATGTCCTCTGTGGTCATGAGCGCTGAATACGTATCCAGCTTCTGCTAAAACACAGCCAAGCCTGTCATATCTCAAGGAATGTTCTTGCATTCCATGTGAAAGTTGTATAATTCCTCTAATATTTTCTTCATCATCAGGAATCCAGCGATTTACGGCAATTTCTGTTCCGTCGTTCATCAATTGAAAAAATTTTTCTGTTTGCATAAAAACGCTCCACATATAAATAAAAATTTGGTATTGTAAAGAAACTTATGAATACTATTATAACAGATAAAATGACTTTTGGGGGAAAATGTATCGCAAAAATTAACGGAAAATCTGTTTTTGTTCCATTTTCTGTTCCAGGAGAAAAAATTGAAGTCGAAATTGTTTCTTCAAAGAAAGATTACGATGTCGCAAAAATTGTAAACATAATAGAAAGTTCTCCGCATAGAGTTGAACCTGCTTGCAAATACTATGGAATCTGCGGCGGATGCAATATGATGCACATAGAAAGTTCGTTTCAACAAGAACTTAGAAAAAATGTCTTGCAAGATTGTTTTTCCCGCAACGGAATAAGAACTCCAGCTATTCAAGTTTTGTCGTCCGCTCCGTTAGGTTATCGTTCAAGGTTTCAGCTAAACAACGGTGGACTTTCTAAACGAGCAGAAAATGAAATTGTTCCTGTGGATTTTTGCCCAGTTGCAGAAAAAACTGTAAACAAATGGCTTTCGGAAACCCCTTTTGAAAAAAGGCCAAAAGGAAGATGCCACCTTTTTGGCTCTGAAAAGATGATTTATGAAGGTTCGGAAAATCCTTTTGAAAAAAAGGCCGTGATTGCTTTTGAAAGTTGTTCTGTAAAAAACGCAAAAAATAAAGAAAATTTTTCTACAAATGCAAAAAAATTAAAAACTGCAAAAAAAGTTTACGCAGGAACTGTTCTAAATCCTTGCGATACAGTTACGGTCAGCCTTTTAGGAAAGAAAATTTCTTTTGATGTAAAAGGCTTTTTTCAGTCAAATTTGCAAGTTCTTGAAAGCGCAATAAAGGAAGTTTGCAAAGGGCTTGTCGGAGAAAACGTTCTTGATATGTATGCAGGCTGCGGAACTTTTTCTGTTTTTCTTGCGGATTTTTTTAAGAAAGTGACTCTTGTAGAACATAACCGCGACGCTTTGGTTTTTGCGGCTCAAAATCTTTCTGGCAAAAACTGCGAATTAATCGGTCTTTCTGGTGCAAAATGGGTTTCTTTCCTATCTAAAAATGATGAAAAAAAGTTTGACGCTGTTGTAATCGACCCTCCAAGAAGCGGAATGGAAGTAGAAGTTCGAAAATGGCTTTGCAATTCAAATATCCCGCAGATACGTTCTGTTTCTTGCGACCCTGCAACTCACGCAAGAGATGTCGCAGAACTATTAAAGGCAGGTTATAGACTTGAAAAGCTATTTCTTTTAGACTTTTATCCAAATACTAGCCATATAGAAAGTCTTGCTGTATTAGAAAAGGATTTGTAAATATTATCAATATGTATAAAAAAATATACAGTATAATACTGTTTCTATCTTTTTTTTTAGTTTTTCCTCTTTTTTTATTTTCGTCCGAAGTTTTTGAGCAAGAATTGAACACTTCAAATTCCGATTGGACGGTTGTAAGCGGCGGAAAAGCTTTGTGCAAACCGCAGACTACTTCTTACGGATTTGCCTTTCTTACAGACGGAAAAATGCTTTGCGCAGTTTCTGAAAACGGAAAAAAGCTTTGGGAAAAAGGAATCGAAGGAAAAAACGCCTCTTTCTTAAAAGTTTTTTCTTCGGATTTTTTGCTTGTTGTTAGTGATAAAAAAAATATCAGCCTTGTAAATCCAAGCGGACTTACACTTTGGACAAAAAGACTTTCATTTGAAATAATTACAGAACCAGTTTTAGGAAGAGATTCTAGAATTTTCGTTACAGGAAAGCGTTCTGTCGCGTGTTTTGGCGTAAATGGAATTTGTAAATGGAAAATAGATTTAGAACCTCTAAAAAAAATTGCTCCAGTCGAAATGAACGATGGTTCAATAATCGTTTTCCATGAAAAATCGGAAAACAACAGGACTTCGGGAACAAGAATTTCTCCTTTCGGGGAAATTCTTGAAACAATCAGTTTTGCAGGAAACGTTGAAAATTCGCTTGCACTTCCCCAGCAGGGAGCTCTTTTAGTATTTTCAGGAAACGGAGCAGGTCTTTGCGTTGTAAAAGAAAACCAAACAGTAACAAAGTGGGCAATTCCTTCTGCTGATAAAGTTTTTGATTTGTGCAATGCTTCTCTTGGAGCAAATTTTATCCTCTTAAAAAATCAAAAATCTGCATTAGCAGTGGCAAAAAATTCTAATGAATCAAGAATACTCGTTTTTAGAAATTCAGACGGTTTTGTAACCGATTATTTTGACGTTCCTATAAAACACACTGAGCTTTCTTGCTGCGAATCGACTTTCGATGGTCAAAATATTTTTATTTCAGATAGAAAAAATGCAATTTTAACAACAAGCGAAGGTCGCTCTATTTGGAAAGGAAAGTTCCCACCTTCAAATTCTTGGAATTTTTGCGCATTTACAAACAAAAACTATCTTGTAGTCTGTTCAAATTCTTGGGTTTTAACAGGTTTTAGAACTTATCAAAGATTGAGCTCGAATAATGCGAATACAAAAAAACAGCGTCAAAAAGCAACTTATCGCAATTTTTACAATATAAACGGTTCGGTAAATAACTTGTACATTTTTAATGAAAAAATTCCTTCTGAACTGATTGGTACAAATAGAATAGAAGTTTTGCAAGAAGGAAATTATGGTTCAAAAGAAAAAGAAATTGCTTCCTCTATAATTTCGGTTTCTAACGCTTATTTAAATTTTCTTACCACAAGCAACACTGGTGCTCGGCTGGAAAAAAAATCTGCCTTTGAAACAGACACAACAGGGCTTGGAGAACTTATTGTTCAAACAGGACTTATGGGAACTGATGAGTGTCAAAACATTCTTGCTTCAATAATAAAAAGCGAAGATAAAAATGTTCAGTTGTACAATGCTCTAAAAACTGTGAGCAACTTTGGTTACGACCCAGACGGGCAAATTTTAAATGCGCTTGACAATCGAAGAGCCGTAACGTCAACTTCTAACAGTTATATATTGATAGAATTATGCAACGCAGTTTATTCGGTTTGTCGTTTCATGGGCAGACCCGCTTTATACAAACATGGAATGGACATTCTTACAACCCTTCTTTACCCTCAATATGATAGCAAAATTCGCGAACAAGCAAGAAAGACTCTTGCAGAAATTGCGAAACTCAATATTTAGTAGCAAATAAAAATAAAAAGATATATAATGGAATGTGTTTTTGGAGGATTTATGAACTTGCATAAATTATTTCGAATTTTATTAGCTTGGTTTGTCATCGCATTGCCTCTTTCGGCATTGGAAGTTGACGAAGAAGAACTTAAATCTACTGGCAATGATGTAATTGTATTTATTAACTATACAGGTCCTCATTCAAAGATAGACTCATTAGCAAGTATAAAAAAGCTTGGCAGCGATTTAGGAAGCGTAGTTGCAAATGATCCTCTAAAAAATGTCGCCGCAGGAAGTTCAGATAAATATTCTGTTATTCATGCTGTGGATCCAAGTCAAAAAGACAAACTTGATGCCGACATAATTTATATAGGAAGCGCAGCTTCTGTAGACCATATAGACAACTTGCGCCGTATAATTGCAAGCTATCTTTCATCCGCTTACGGATATTCTGAAAAAGATGCGGAAACTGTCGCAGTTTTCGTAACTGTTTACAATGCCGTTTATCGCAAAAACATTGATGCTTTTAAGAGCAAGTACAAAGATGTTGTAATTGAAAATCTTGCCGCTCAAAATTGCGGTCTTGATGTAAATTACAAGGAATGGCCAGGAAAATCCCAAATTGTAATTCCTCTTTTCGATGTAAAAAATGGTGGCTTAAGCACGGTTGACACATCTGTTATCAGCGATAGCGAAGTTGTAAAGCATATGCAAGAAGATGATGATAAAAATGTTGACAGCAGAAAAGACATGGTTGACCTAAAAGAAAGGGAAGCCGAAGATGCTACGCAAAAAGCGCAGGAAGCTAAAAAAGAAGCTGTAAAAGAAGAGCAAAAGCTTTCTGAAGAAAAACAAAAGACCGAGGAAGCGAAACAAGAAGCTGTAAAAGCCCAAGAAAAGGCTGAAAAGAATCCAGAAGATAAGGCCGCTCAAAAGGAAGCTGAAGAAAAGCAGCAAGTTTACGAAGAGCAAAAACAGGTTGAACAACAGCAAGAAGAAGTTACTAAAAAAGCTCAAGAAACTGCAGCAGAACAGCAAACTATTGCCGACAAGAAAAATGCAGAAGCCCAAGAAGAACGAAAAGCTATTGCAAAAGATCAGCAGGAAGTTATAAAAAAGGAACTTGAAAACGCCTCTGCTCCATCTGCTTACGGAATTGAGCTTACAGATGAATCATCTATGCTTTCTGGTCTTATAAAAGTAAACACAAAAACTGGCAATGTAATAAAAGCATCTCCAGTAACCTATATTCGCAACAGAACGATGTTCCAAACTGATTCAAATTTCATTGCAATTGCAGGTGAAAAGAAAGGCAATGGCACTGTAAAACTTGTTTTGCTAACATCAGATTCTATGGAAATATGCGCAGAAAGCAATGAAGTTGTCGCAGAAGATTCTGTTCTTGTTCAAGATAATGGAGAATACTATTGCATTATTGAAGAAGGCAAAAACTTCCGCCTTGCAAAATACGACAGCGAATTAAATTTAAAACTCAAGTCTGACATAAATGTTTTGAGCGGAACTCCTGTTACCGTTGGCAGTGAGTATGTGATTGTAACAGGAGCTTCTGGCAGGGTTTGCGTTCTTGGTAAATCTGATTTGAAGCAGATTTCTTCAGGAACTGCTGACGCAAAATAGTTTTGCCCTAAAGAAGAGTATAAAAGGCATGTCGTGATATTGCACGGCTGCCTTTTTTATATGCAACTTAAGAAATATTATTTACCCTCTTTTACATACCTATCAAGAAAAACCGCAGCTGCTTTCTGATTTACAAGAGCGGAAGGTCCGCCAATACAGCCGCCTTTGCAAGCCATTACTTCAACAAGATTTCCGTCGTTTTGAGTTGGTTGAATCTCTCCTGCGTTGATTTTTCCGTAATGTGCAAGTTTTTTCATTCCTTCTTTATCAAGACCGTCGATATAATCAGGCTTTAAAATGGAAGAATCTTTTAGGCGTATTTTTACAGCTTCTAAAACGCCGCCTGTTTTTGCAAAATTTCTTCCGCTTGCGCTAGGAATTTCTTCTGAATCTTTTTCAAACGGTTTTAAACTTGAAAAATCAATTTCTTTTGCTATAAAAAGGGCGTCTATTTCTTCTACACTAAGAACATAATCTACAAACGGGTCTTTTAATCCTTCTCTTCTTTTAGCTACGCATGGTCCAATAAAAACCGTAATCGCTTCTGGATATTTTTTTCTAGCTTCTTGTGCAATGTAGTGCATTGGACTTAAAGTTTCGCTTACGCAAGGAATTAAATTTGGAACGTGTTTATTTACCGCTCTTACGTAAGCAGAGCAGCAACTAGTAGTCATAACTTTGTCGCCTCTTGCCATACGTTCTTCAAACTCTTTCGCTTCTTTTTTGGCGCAAATATCAGCGCCGGCAGCAACTTCCATTACATAAGAAAAGCCAGACTCTGTCAAAGCTTTTTCAAAGCGTCCGTAATCAACTTTAAATTGAGAGGCAATTGCTGGAGCATACATGGCGACAATTTTTTTCCCATTCATAATATGCTTTATAACATCTACCAATTGAGATTTGTCCATCATAGCTCCAAACGGACAGTTTCTCATGCAGTTTCCACAGAAAATACATTTGTGATAGTCAATCTGTTCATGTCCATCTGGACCTTTAGAAATTGCGCCCACAGGACAAGCAGCTTCGCAAGGAACTGTAATTCTAATTATAGCATGATAAGGACAGTTTTGTTCGCAAAGCCCGCAGTGAATACACTTTTCGCCATTTATATGAGCGTGATGTTCAATATGGATTGCTTTTTTAGGACAGTTCAGCATGCAAGGGCGAGCGAAACAGCCTTGACACGCGTTTGTGACCATAAAATTCTGTTTTACACAGCCGTTGCATGCTTCGTGCAGCACTGTAAGCATAGGCCAAGTAGGCTCTTCTCTTTCTAACGCCATCTTTCCATAATCTTGAAGCTCCTTTTCGTCTTCATATTTTTCAACAGAAAAACCCATTCCTGCAAGAGCTCTCATTTTTATCAACTCACGGTCGTGATATATACAGCAAGTAAAAGCGTGAGAATTTACTGGAATTATTTCTTTTGGAATATTGTTTACTTCGCGAGATGTCAGCTTTTCTTCCAATTGAAGTTTTGCAAGTTTTACAAGAATTTCTTTTTTTGTTTTTGAGGCATTGTTATTTAAATTAAGCATAAAAACATTCTAACGAATTTTTTGCACTTCTTCAAACTGTTTCTGAGACTTGATATTTAGATTGGTATTTGAGTTTTTAGAAAAATGAACAAAAGCGTAAGCGAATTTACAATTTGTGAAGATTTTGTGCGATAAGAAGGATTAAGGTTGCATAGCAATCCAAACCAATTCAAACGAAGTGCGAGTACAACCGTCTGCAGAAAATTGGAAAGTCGCTGAAAGCTTTTTTTTATAATTTGTAAAAAACTCAACATTTAGTATATTTAGGTGTTTCCACAATCTAAAAATTGGTTTATAATAAAATATTAATAAAGAACTGAGTATCACACTTTTATGGGAGACAGGAATATGTCAAATAAAATTACAATTATCGGTGCAGGTCAGGTTGGCTCTACAATCGCCTATGCATTAACTCTCAAACAGCTCGCTTCAGAAATCGTTCTTGTTGACATTGCAAAAGAAAAGGCAATGGGCGAAGCTATGGATATTCGTCAAGGAACTCCGTTTATAGGACCTGTATATATCCATGACGGAGACTACAATGACGCAAAGGATTCTGACATTGTTGTTCTTACTTCTGGAGTAGCTAGAAAACCTGGCCAGTCTAGACTTGATTTGGCACAAACAAACGTAAATATAACAAAATCAATAATTCCAGAAATCACTAAAGTTTGTCCAAATGCTCTTTATGTAATTGTTGCAAACCCAGTTGATATTCTTACATATCAGTTCGTAAAAACATCTGGAATTCCGGCAAACAGAATTTTTGGAACAGGAACAATGCTTGACACAGCAAGATTCCGTGCAAGAATCGCTGAAACTTACAAAGTTGCCCAGGAAAATGTTCACGGCTACGTTTTTGGAGAACATGGGGATTCATCATTTGTTCCTTGGTCTTTGGCAAATATTGCTTCTATTCCTGTTGATAACTATGCAAAGGCATATAATGGCGAGAAACTTCCAGACTTCAACAAAAATGACGTTGAAGATTATATCAGAAAATCAGGCGGCATTATAATTAATGCAAAAAAATGTACAAACTATGCTATTGGTGTTACAACAGCGACTTTGTGCGAAGCTCTTGCTTACAAAACCGATTCTGTTCTTACAATTTCTACCATGCTCAACGGTGAATATGGCATAAGCGATGTTTGTCTTAGCATTCCTGCTGTTGTTGGTTGCAATGGAATAAAAGGAAGAATTGCAGCTCCTCTTACAGATGAAGAAACAGCTTCTTTGAAGCACAGCGCAGACTGCTTAAAAGACGTTATCAAACAGTTAACATTTTAATTAAATCTAAAAATTTTATGAGAGGCTGTCTTTTTATTTGGGCAGCCTTTTTTATTTAAGGTTTATACGAACCTTAAAAACATCTGAGTCAAGGTCTTAAGCAAAATCGTGACCAGACGTATTGATATTCTTTGGAGTAAAACTATGGAAAAATTTAGAATTGAACACGATTCTATGGGCGAAATGAAAGTTCCTGCAGACAAATACTGGGGAGCGCAGACAGAAAGAAGTCATGAAAACTTTGAAATTGGCGTTGGACTTGAAACAATGCCCCGTGAAATTACAAGAGCTTTTGGATATTTAAAAAAGGCTGCTGCTATGGCAAATAATTGTCTAAAGCCAGAGAAAATGACTGAACAAAAATTAAAAGCAATAAGCCAGGCTTGTGATGAAGTTATTTCTGGAAAATTGAATGAACACTTCCCTCTTGTTGTTTGGCAGACTGGTTCTGGAACACAAAGCAACATGAATGCAAATGAAGTTATTGCAAATCGTGCAAACGAAATTGCTGGCGAAAAAATCTGTCATCCTAACGATGATATAAACATGAGCCAGTCTTCAAACGATACTTTTCCAACAGCACTGCATATTTCTGCTGTTTGTGTAATAGAAGATAAACTTTTTCCAGCAATCGACACACTTGTAGAAACATTCAAACGTCTTGAAAAAGAAAACGAAGGAATTGTAAAGTCAGGACGAACTCACCTTCAAGATGCTGTGCCTATTTCCTTTAGTCAAGAAATCTCTGGCTGGAGAACTTCTTTAGAGCGCGACAAGGAAATGCTTGAATCAAGTTTGCCTTATTTGAAACAGCTTGCGCTTGGTGGAACTGCTGTCGGAACAGGTCTTAATGCGCCGAAAGGATTTGACAAAAAAGTTGCAGAAAAGGTTTCGGAACTTACCGGCAAGAATTTCATTACCGCGCCAAATAAGTTTCATGCGCTTACTTCAAAGGATGAACTAGTTTTTGCTCACGGAGCTATAAAAGCTCTTGCCTGTGACATGATGAAAATCGCAAACGATGTAAGGTGGCTTGCTTCTGGTCCTCGCGACGGTCTTGGCGAAATTCATATTCCAGAAAATGAGCCAGGCTCTTCTATTATGCCTGGAAAAGTAAATCCTACTCAGTGCGAAGCCGTTACAATGGTTGCCGTTCAAGTAATGGGTAACGATGCGGCAGTTGGATTTGCAGCTAGCCAAGGCAACTTTGAGCTTAATGTATTTATGCCAGTTATTGCGTACAACTTTATTCAATCTGCCAGACTTTTAGCAGAAAGCATGATTTCCTTTAATAAGAACTGCGCTGTAGGAATCACTGCAAATAAAGATAAAATGCATCACAACCTTTACAATTCGCTTATGCTTGTAACTGCATTAAATCCTTATATCGGATATGAAAATGCCGCAAAAACTGCCCATAAAGCTTATGATGAAAACATCAGTCTTAAAGAAGCTTGTGTAGGGCTAGGATTCCTTACCGCAGAAAAGTTTGACGAAGTGTTCAGACCAGAAGCAATGGCCTATCCAAACGCATAAAATATAATTAGGGCTGTTTAGAAAAATGCCTTGCTATTATTTTTATAACAGCCCTGCTTTTTTTACTTTCCAAAAACTGCTGTTTGCATTATACTAAACAACAATATATTGGTATATTTCGACTTTTTGTCGATATCTTAGTTATTTATGGGAGACAGTATGAATTATTCATATTTTCCTGGTTGTACATTAAAGAACAAGGCAAAGGACTTGAACGATTATGCCCTTTCAAGTGCTAGTGCTTTGGGATTTAATCTGGAAGAAATCCCTGAATGGCAATGCTGTGGCGGTGTATATCCGCTAGCGAAAGATGAAGTAGCGTCAAAACTTTCTTCTGTTCGCGCACTAGCCGCTGCAAGAGATTCGGGAAATTCTTTAGTAACGCTCTGTTCCGCCTGTTACAATGTTCTAAAACAGGTGAACAACGATATGCAAAATGATGAAAATATTATTCTCAAGGTAAACAATTATCTTAAGCAAGATGAAATTGAATACCACGGAGAAACAAAAGTTCTTCATTTTCTTGAGGTTCTCAGAGATGAAATTGGTTGGGACAAAGTAAAGGCCGCTGTAAAAAATCCTTTTACAGGAAAGAAAATTGGTGCTTATTACGGTTGTCTCCTTCTTAGACCTGGGAAAGTTCTTCAGTTTGATGATCCTGAAAATCCTCAAATTCTAGAAGATTTTATCAAGGCAATCGGTGGAATTCCTGTTATTTATGCTCAAAGAAACGAATGTTGCGGAGCATATACTCAGTTTGAAAATCCTTCTATTCCACAAACCCGTGCAAAGGCAATTCTTTCGAATGCTGAAGATATGGGAGCAGATTTCCTTGTAACAAGTTGTCCTCTGTGTAGATATAATCTTATCAAAAACAAAGCAGAAAGCAAGCTTGATGTAATTTATTTTACAGAACTTCTTGCAGAAGCTTTGGGAGTGAAGAATGCTTGATTCTGAAGTTGAACTCATAAAAGAAGAAATTCTTCTTAAAAGCGGTGTGAATCCTAAAAAATGTATGGTATGTGGAAAATGTTCTGGAACTTGTCCTAACTACGATGCAATGGAATATCATCCACATCAATTTGTTCAGATGGTAGAAAATGGGGAAATCGAAAAACTTTTGAACTCAAAATCTATCTATGCTTGTCTAAGTTGTTTTGCTTGTTTGGAACGTTGTCCAAGACAAGTTGAACCTGCAAAACTTATAGACGCTGTTCGTCAAGTTGTTGAAGGTCGTAGAGGACCTTATCACCTTGATCCTGTGCAAGTGCCAGAACACTTAGATGAAGATATGCCTCAACAGGCTATTGTAAGCGCTTTTAGGAAATATAAGAAATAAACGGGAATATATATGGAAAGAATTGGTGTTTTTGTATGTCACTGCGGTACTAACATTGCCGGAACAGTTGATGTAGAAAAAGTTGCAGAAGAACTTGGAAAAGTTAATGGTGTTGTTTATTCAACTCATTACACTTACATGTGTTCTTCTGCTGGTCAAAAGATGATAGAGGACCATATAAAGGACGACAAATTAACAGGTGTTGTTCTTTGTTCTTGTTCTCCTCGTATGCATGAAAAGACTTTCCGTGCATGTGCAGAAAGAGCTGGTCTTAATCCTTATAAAGTGGAAGTAGCAAATATCCGGGAACAGACATCTTGGGTTCTTAAGGATATGGAAAAAGCAACAGAAAAAGCGATTGCCTTAGGTAAAGCTGCAATTGCAAAAGCTATTCTTGATACTCCTCTTATTCCAGGCGAAACTCCGGTTACAAAAAGAGCTTTAGTTATTGGAGGAGGAATTGCAGGAATTACGGCTGCTCTTGACATTGCAGATGCCGGCTTCCCTGTTGATATTGTTGAAAAGAAAACCACAGTCGGCGGAAAAATGGCGATGCTCGACAAGACGTTCCCTACTCTCGACTGTGCTTCTTGTATAGTAACTCCAAAGATGACTGAAGTAAGTCAGAATCCTAATATAAGAATTCTTTCTTACAGCGAAGTTGTTGGCGTAAAAGGATACATTGGAAACTTTACAATAGATATAAAGCGGCACCCACGATATGTAGATGAAACTAAATGTACAGGTTGCGGCGCTTGTATTGAAAAGTGTCCAAATGCAAAAGTTCCTAACGACTTTAATTTGAATTTAAACAACAGAAAAGCTATTAACATTCCATTTGCTCAGGCCGTTCCAAAAGTTGCGGCAATTGATTCAACTTATTGTTTGCACATGAAGGCTCTTGCAAAAGGCAAAGATGGAGTTTGTGGCTTCTGCGAAAAAGCCTGTGCGGCAGGCGCTATTAATTTTAAGCAGCAGGAAGAAATTCTAACAGAGCAATACGGAGCAATCATAGTTGCAACTGGTTACAATCCTATAGATTTAAAGAAGTTTGATGAATACGCTTATTCTCAAAGTCCAGATGTTGTTTCTTCTCTTGAATTTGAACGTCTTTGCAATGCTTCTGGTCCTACAAATGGGCATCTTCTTCGTCCTTCTGACGGCAAAGAGCCGAAAACAATTGTCTTTGTTCAGTGCGTTGGCAGCCGCTGCTCAGCTGATTCTACAAAAGGCCACGAATATTGCTCAAAGGTTTGCTGTATGTATACTGCAAAACACGCAATTCTTACGCGAGACCATTATCCAGACACAAACTGCTATGTATTCTATATAGACGTAAGAACTCCTGGTAAAAACTTTGATGAATTCTATCGTCGTGCCGTTGAACAATATGGTGTGCATTATATCAAAGGTCAAGTAGGAAAAGTAACTCCTCAATCTGATGGAACGCTTGATGTTCAAGGTTCTGATTTGATTTTGAACAGACAGGTTCACATAAAAGCAGACATGGTCGTTCTTGCCGCTTCTATTGAGGCTGACAAATCAGCTCGTCCGCTTGCGACAATGCTTACAACTTCAATGGACAACAACGACTTCTTCCTTGAAGCTCATGCAAAACTTCGTCCTGTAGAAAGTCCTACAGCTGGTATCTTCCTTGCAGGTTGCTGTCAAGGTCCAAAAGATATTCCAGAAACTGTTGCACAATCTTCTGGAGCTGCCGCAAAAGCTATCTGTCTTCTTGTAAAAGACAAACTTAAGAACAATCCTTGCACAGCGCATCCTGATGAGAACGCTTGTAATGGTTGCGGACAGTGTGCAAATGTATGTCCTTACGGTGCAATTTCTTATATAGATAAAGATTTCCGTGGACCTAACAGAACTACAATAACAAGGCATATATCTCAGGTTAATACGGCTATGTGTCAAGGTTGCGGTGCTTGTACAGTAGCCTGCCCTTCAGGAGCTATGGATCTTAACGGATTCAGCAACAAACAAATTTTGGCGGAGGTAGATTCTGTTTTATAAAACTTGTTTTTATTAATGACAGAAAAAATGATTATGAGTGAAACTAAAACAAATAATCCTGGTTGGACTCCGAAAATTGTAGCGTTCTGCTGTAACTGGTGTTCCTATGCAGGCGCAGATTTAGCTGGAAACAATCGTCTTGAATATCCTGCGAATGTTAAAATTATACGCATTCCGTGTTCTTGCCGCTTGAATCCTCTTTTTATACTTAGAGCTTTTCAGCGTGGTGCTGACGGTGTAATCTTGTGCGGTTGCCATCCTGGAGACTGCCATTATTCTACTGGAAACTATTTTGCGCGCCGAAGAATGACCCTTCTTTTTAGTATGCTTGATTATCTTGGCATTGAAAAAGCAAGAACAAGAGTTGAATGGTGTTCTGCCGCAGAAGGTGTTCGATTCGCAGGAATTATGAATGATTTTGTTGCAAAAGTTACTGAACTTGGTGAAAACAGAAAACTGGAGGATGTAAGATGCAAGACAACAAAATAACATCTCAACTTATATCACGTGCAAAAGAGCTCCTTTCAGAAGGAAAAGTTCAACGCGTAATCGGTTGGCGAAAAGGTCTTTTTGATTACGATGTTACTCCAAGTGTTTTTGAAAATGCAGAAGATCTTGAAAAGAATTTTGTTTATGACGAAAACTGTGGAGCGAATCTTTCAAAATATCTTGTAAAAATAACAAGAGAAATTGAAGTCAAGAAAAGCACAACTAGAATGAATAACACGATGGCGAAACAAAGAGACCCTAATGCTCCTTGCGCCCCTATTCCTTCAGAAACAGTGCTTGTATTCTTAAAACCTTGCGACACCTACAGTTTTACAGAACTTCTAAAAGAAAACAGAATTACTCGCGATGATGTATACGTTATAGGTATTCCGTGCGATGGAATGAAAAATCCAGAAACAAATAAAATTGCAGAAAGATGCGAAAACTGCAAGAGCAAAAAGCACATTACTTATGATGAACTCATTGGCGAAGAAGGCGATGTTCTAGACTCAAAGAGATTTGATGAAGTTGCAAAACTTGAATCAATGTCTACAGAGGAACGCTACGAATTTTGGAAGAATGAATTCAGCAGATGTATAAGATGCAACGCCTGCCGAGACATTTGTCCTGCTTGTACTTGCGAAAAATGTGTATTTGATAACAACAAACTCTACACTTCGCAAAAAGTTGCGCAGACAAGTTTTGAAGAAAGCTTGTATCACATAATAAGAGCTTGGCATGTGGCTGGTCGTTGCACAGACTGCGGAGAATGTTCTAGAGTATGTCCAGAACACATTCCTTTACACCTTCTTAACAGAAAATTCGTAAAGGACATTAATGAAATTTACGGTCCATACACTGCTGGTAGCGACATGGAAACAAAGCCGCCTATGCTTACGTTTGTTGAAAGCGATGCAGAACCAAGTATTGTATATGACCGCTCAAAAGAAGAAGGAGGTGACAAATAATGCTTGCCCTTCCATTTGAAAAAATTGATGATTTTTTTGAAGCTATTGCATCAAAGGAAAATCTTTTTATCCCTGTTGACAACACTTCTGGAAAAGCGAATTTTCAGAAATGGGAAAAAGGTGCAAAACTTTCAAATGCTCTAAAAACAGTGCGTTCTGCAAAAGATTTTTTCTTTCCAAAAGCAGAAACTCTTGTTAATTACAAGATAAATGGAAAAGAAATCTCTGTTGAAGATCCTCGCAAAGATTTAGAAGACTTTGTTGTTTTTGGAGTTCGTGCTTGTGATGCGAAAAGTTTTGAAATTATCGACAATGTCTATCTAAAAATGACACCTGTAGATTCTTACTACAAAAACAGAAGAGATCACGGAACAGTAATTACGCTAGCTTGTTCAGAACCTGAAAAGACTTGTTTCTGTTCGACTTATAAAATTGACGCGGCAAATCCTGCGGGCGATGTAAGTTGCTGGTTTACTGATAATAAGTTCTTCTTTAATGCAAATACAGAAAAAGGAAAAAAGCTTTTAGATTCTGTTTTATCTTTGCTTGCTGAAACCGATGAAAATAGCGTCGAAAAAGCGAAGAAAGAAATTTCTGCAAAGATTGAAAAACTTCCGTTCGCGCATCTTGACCTTTCAAAATTCAAGGGCGAAGATATGCTTAAGATTTTCAATTCTTCGGTATGGAATAGAGTTTCTGAAAGTTGTCTTGGGTGTGGAACTTGCACCTATGTGTGTCCTACTTGTATGTGTTTCGACGTTAGAGACTTTGATACAGGAAACGGCATCCGACAGGTTCGTTGCTGGGATTCTTGTATGTATTCTGATTTTACTCAGATGGCAGCAGAAAATCCTAGACATACTCAAAAAGAACGAAGCCGGCAAAGGTTTATGCACAAGTTGATGTACTACCCTATGGCTCATGATGGTGTTTTTTCTTGTGTAGGTTGCGGTCGATGTCTTGAAAGCTGTCCTGTAAACATGAATATTGTAAAAGTTATTAAAGCTTTTAATGAAGAAACAACGGAGGAAAAATAATGGAACAGAAAGAATCATTTATTCCTTATGTTGGTAAAATTATTGGTATTACTCAAGAAACTCCTGATGTAAAAACATTTCGCGTTGTTGGTTTAGACGGAAAAAAACTTTTTGAACATATTCCAGGTCAATGCGCAATGTTAATTGTTCCAGGTGTTGGCGAATCTATGATTTCAATAACCTCTTCTCCTACTTTGGAAGAGTATATGGAATTTTCCATTAAAAAATGTGGCTGTGTAACTGAATGGCTGCACAACGCAGAAGTTGGTCAAGAAATTTGTGTTCGCGGACCAATAGGCAACGGTTTCCCTGTTGATACAAAACTAAAAGGAAAAGACATTCTTGTAATTGCTGGTGGTATTGGAATTGCACCTGTTCATTCTGTAGTAAACTACATGATGGATCACCGTAGCGACTACGGAAGAATTCAAGTAATTTATGGTTCCCGTTCAAAAGGAGACCTTGTAAGGCTTGAAGAGATGCAGAACGTTTGGATGAAACAACCAAACTGTTCTATAAATCTTACAATCGACCGGCCAGAAGAAGGTTGGGATGGACACGTAGGTTTTGTTCCTCCTTTTGTTACAGAATGTAATCCAGATCCAGGAATGACTGTAATTATGTGCGGACCTCCGATTTTGATTCACCTTTCATTGGACGCATTGAAAAAACTTGGTTTTAAGGATTCTCAGGTTTTTACAACCATGGAAATGCGAATGAAGTGCGGAATTGGAAAGTGTGGTCGCTGCAATATTGGCGACAAATTCGTCTGCAAGGACGGACCTGTATTTAGTTTCGATCAGCTTGGAGAACTACCTCCAGAATACTAATACACTGACCGGTGGTAAAAACTCCCTTGGGGTTTTTAAGGGGCTTTGCCCCTTAGGAGAGGGGGTAGCGGAAAACCGCAGGTTTGAAGCGAGGGGCAGACGCCCCTTTTAGGAGGTAAGATAAAAACTGTCGAAAATATCATCAGCTTTTATCTTTAAGAGTTTGCGTTGCAGACTTTTTTATCAAAAGCAATTTCTCACTTTGTTGCGAAATTGCGTAAAAGGTCAAATCGAATGTTGTTGTGTCAATTTATTGACACGTTTCTCATTGACTTTTTATGGGAGTATAGAAATGGCAGAAAATAAAACTCAAATGGCTACAATATATCTGTTTGGAAAAAAGTATGAAGTTCCAGCAGAACTTACAATTATGAACGCTATGGAATATGCCGGTTACCAGCTAAAACGTGGCTGCGGATGTCGTAACGGATTCTGCGGAGCTTGTGCTACAATTTATAGAATTAAGGGTGAAAATCAGCTCCAGACCTGTCTTGCCTGTTCAAAGAAGGTAGAAAATGATATGTACATTGCTACCCTTCCATTTTTTCCTTTGGTTAAACAGATTTACGATATAAACACTGTAAAGCCAGAACAAGCAATAATGATGCAACTTTACCCTGAAATTTATTCATGCGTGGGTTGTAACGCTTGCACAAGAGCTTGTCCGCAGAACTTGAACACTATGCAGTACATTGCATACGCACAGCGCGGAGACTTTGCAAAATGCGCGGAGCTTTCTTTTGACTGCGTAATGTGCGGATGCTGTTCTTCTCGTTGTCCTGCAGGAATAAGCCATCCTCAAGTTGCAGAGCTTGCTCGCCGCTTGAACGGAAAGTACATTCAGCCTCAGAGCCAGCACCTTATTGACCGTGTAAACGAAATCAACGAGGGAAAATGCGAAGAACTTATTCAAAAACTAATGCACAAGCCGTTAGCTGAAATTAAGGAACTTTACAACAACAGAGATATTGAAAAATAAAAGTGTTTGCCATTTTTATAAACGTTTAGCAAGGAACAATCTTTTACCTTGCTAAAAAAGTGAATGGCAAAATTATAGTTGTGCCGTTATGGTACTATTAATAACGATGGAGATAACGTTATGTACGGAAATTATCTTGATGAAGCAGCTAAAATAGTTGCAGAAAAACGCGAAGAAAACTTAAAATTTGAACATGCTCGTCTTACTGCGGAAGAAAAAGACGATTTGCTTTTGAAGTTTCACCCAGATAGAATTAAAAGCCAGTTCGTAGAACTTAAAATCGGTCCAAACAAAGGGCAAAAAGCTCCTATTGAACTTGCGGCAATGCTACAAGCAAAACCAAGAATCGAACCTGAGCATATCGATTTGAATCACGTTGATTACGAAGCGGATGTTCTTGTAATTGGCGGCGGCGGCGCTGGAACTTCAGCTGCAATTATGGCTAGTGAAGCAGGAGCAAAAGTTCTTCTTGTAACGAAACTTAGAGTTGGTGACGCAAACACAATGATGGCTGAAGGTGGTATTCAGGCTGCAGATAAGCCTAACGATTCCCCTGCACAGCACTATCTTGACGCATTCGGTGGCGGACACTTCGACGGTAAGCCAGAGCTTGTATACACGCTTGTAAACAAAGCTCCTTCAGTAATCAAATGGCTAAATGACCTAGGTGTAGAATTTGACAAAATGCCAGACGGAACTATGATTACAACTCACGGTGGCGGAACTAGCCGCAAGCGTATGCATGCCTGCAAAGACTACTCAGGAGCTGAAATAATGAGAACGCTCCGCGATGAAACCTTGAACCGTGCAAAAGATATTACAGTTGTTGATTTTACATCTGCAATTGAAATTATTAAGAACGAAAAAGGCGAAGCTTGCGGCGCAGTTCTTATGAACATGGAAACAAACGAACTTTATATTGCAAAAGCTAAGGTTGTAATTCTTGCGACTGGTGGCGCAGGGCGTATGCACTATCAGGGATTCCCAACTTCTAACCATTACGGTGCGACAGCGGACGGTCTTGTTCTTGCTTACAGAGCCGGAGCAAAACTTTTGTATCAGGATTCATTGCAGTACCATCCAACGGGAGCCGCTTATCCAAGCCAGATTTTAGGAAAACTTGTTACAGAAAAGGTTCGCTCTCTTGGAGCAAAACTGATTAATAAGAACGGTGAAGTTTATATTCACCCGCTTGAAACACGCGACGTAAACGCTTCAGGAATTATCAGAGAAGTAAAAGAAGGTCGTGGCGTTCACAACGATGTTCAGGACGCTGTTTGGCTTGATACTCCGATGATTGATATGATTCACGGCGAAGGCACAATCTTAAAGTCAATTCCTGCAATGTACAATATGTTCATAAAATACGGAATCGACATCCGCAAGGAACCGATTTTGGTTTACCCTACACTTCACTATCAGAATGGTGGCGTTGAAATCGACAAGACTTGCCACACAAATGTAAAGAATCTGCTAGTTGCAGGAGAAGCTTCTGGCGGCGTTCACGGAACAAACCGTTTGATGGGAAATTCTTTGCTCGATGTTGTTGTATTCGGTCGAGAAGCAGGAATTGAAGCTGGAAAAATGTTCAAGGACATCCAGTTTGCTGATACTTCAAAAATAAACCTTGACCATGTAAAAGCGTTTGAAAAAGAACGTGATGCGGCAGGAATTAAAGGAGACGAAGTTTCTCCAAAACTTTTGCCACGCTACACTCACGGTAACCCGGAATTTGAAAAAGCAATTCCTGGTGCAAGTAAATAATTAAAAAATCTCTGATTTTTTGAGAAAGTCCCTCCTGCCTGTTTTGGTGGGAGGGACTTTTTTGTATCGGTTACTAAAGTTGCAAATTAAAATTTATGCTGATAAAAAACATGATTTCATATTGCATTTTGTTTGTAAATTCCCGCGTTTTGCTCTAAACTAAAACCATGCTCACTAAAGAAAATTTCGCCGATGTTTTGGTTCATCTTGGATTTACAAAAGAAAACAATATTTACACAAAGAAATTTGAGAATGTCGGCTGCGTTTTAAAGGCCGACTTTGCAAACGGAAAACTGATTTATCCTGTTGAAAAAGGCTTTGCCGTGAACGACGGAACTACGAGCAATTTTCTTCACGACGAGAATTTTGTTGTCTTTGAATGTGTGGCCCGCCTTTTTGAAAAGGGCTACCGCCCGGAACATATCGAGCTTGAGCCTAGATGGTCGCTAGGGCACGGCGGAAAAAGCGGAAAGGCAGACATCTGCGTAAAAAACAAGGACGGCTCGCCTTATCTTTGCATAATCGAGTGCAAAACTTTCGGCTCTGAATACAAAAAAGAGCTTTCAAATATGAAAGAGGACGGCGGACAGCTTTTTTCTTACTGGGAGCAGGAAAAGGCGACTAAATGGCTGATTCTCTACGCAAGCGATTTTTCTTCGGATTCTGATTCAAAAGGCAAAAAAATAATAACTTCAATTTCCACTGTGAACTGCTGCGACGACCCGAACCTTTTGGAGCTTTCAAAAGACGAGAAAAACGACACGAAATATAAGCTTTACAAGGACGCCACAAACGCAAAGTCCCTTTTTGAAGCCTGGAAAGAAACTTACGAGCAGAAATTCTTTGGCGACATAATATTCAACGATGACACTGTCGCTTACGACATCGGCGTTCTTCCTCTCAAAAAGAAAAATCTTGCTGACTTTACGCGCGACGCAAAGATTGTGAACCAGTTTGAGGAGATTTTGAGGCACAACAACGTTTCTGACAAGGAAAACGCTTTTAACCGCCTTATCGCGCTTTTTATCGCGAAGCTTTACGACGAGAAGAAAAAGAGTGGCGACACGGAGGTTGATTTTCAGTACAAGAGCGGCACCGACACTTACCAGACAATGCAGGACAGGCTTCAGCGGCTTCACCACGACGGAATGAAGGAATTTATGAAGGAGGAAATTTTTTATGTGGCAGATGACTACGTGAAAAATGTCCTGAAAACTTCGCTTGGAGAAAACCGCGAGCAGCTTGAAAAAGAGCTGAACGACACAATAACAAAGCTTAAATTCTACACGAACAACGATTTTGCTTTTAAGGACGTTCACAACAAGACGCTTTTTTATCAGAACGGAAAAATTCTTGTTGAGATGGTCGAGCTTTTCCAGAATTATAAGATTGTCGATTCAAAAAATCTCCAGCTTTTAGGCGATATGTTCGAGCAGCTTCTGAACAAGGGCTTCAAGCAGAACGAGGGGCAGTTTTTTACGCCTGTTCCAATCACAAGTTTTATATGGAAGTGCCTTCCGCTTGAAAAAATCATTTTTGACGGCGAGAAAAATGAAATCCGCTATCCGAAAGTGATTGACTACGCCTGCGGAGCGGGGCATTTCTTGACTGAAGGCTTCGGCGAAATCAACAAGACAATAGAAAAGCTCAATCTAAAGCCAAAATCAGGCTGGGAGCGCGGCTGCATTTACGGAATCGAAAAGGATTACCGCCTTGCGCGCGTTAGCAAAATCTCGCTTTTTATGCACGGCGCGGACGAGGGAAACATAGTTTTTGGCGACGGGCTAGACAACCACGAGCACGAAATCACAATCAAAAACGGAATGTTCGATATTCTCGTTGCAAATCCGCCGTACAGCGTGAGCGCGTTCAAGAATCATCTTGAGCTAAAAAACAACAGCTTTGAAATTCTTGACTATATCTCAAAAGACGGAAAGGAAATCGAGACGCTTTTTGTTGAGCGGATTGCGCAGCTTTTAAAGCCGAAAGGAATTGCCGCAGTTATTTTGCCAAGCTCGATTCTAAGCAATTCAAGCACAGCTTACATAAAGGCGCGCGAGGTGATTCTAAAGAATTTTGCGATTCATTCTATCGTGCAGCTTGGAAGCAAGACTTTCGGCGCGACAGGAACAAACACCGTTGTCTTGTACTTGGAGAAAAATGACGAGCCGCCTGTAAAAAGCCTTGCGGCTAAAGACAGCGTTTCGGCGATTTTCAGCTCAGATGATTTGAATGTTGCCGCCGACAAGGAAATTTTTGAGGAATACTGCGCGCATATTCAAGTTGAAAACGCCGATTACATAAAATTTTTGAAAGACGCGCGGAAAAACGCGGACTATTCCGCTTACAAAAATCACAAGTATTTTGGAATGTATTTTTCGGATTTTGTTCAAAGCTTAGAATTCAAGACAGCTCAAAAGCAGGACGAAAAGTTAAAGCTGAATTCTGAAAAAAACGGAAATGCGGACGAGAACACAAACGAAAACACAAGAAAAGCGTTTTACAGGTTTGCGCGAAAAACAGAAGAGGACAAAATTTATTATTTTTCGCTTTGCAAAAATCAGAAAGTGCTTGTTGTAACTGCGCCAAATGACAACGCCGCTCAGGAAAATTTCCTGGGCTACACCTGGAGCAACCGCAAGGGCGACGAGGGAATCAAGCCGAAATACGAGAAAACAGAAGAAAAATGCGGGCTTTTGTACAACATACACGATGAGGAGAACACAGTTTCGCACTACGTGAAAGACAGCTTTCTTGGAATCTACAGAAGCGAAGGCAGCTTGCAGCAGTATCTGAACGTGTGCGCCTTGCCCGATATGCTCGATTTTTCACGCACAGTTTTTGACAAGGCGATAAAAACGAACGCAAAAAGCAAAAGCGCGGAGACGGATATAAAGAGCAGGTTTCCGCTTGTGAAGCTCGGAGATGTTGCGGAAGTCAAAAAAGGAAAATCAATCACTTCATCAGAAACTAAAAATGGAAACGTGAAAGTTGTTGCTGGCGGAATCGGTTTTGCGTATTATCACAACGAAGCGAACCGTCCGGCGAATGTAATAACAATCAGCGCGAGCGGAGCAAATGCCGGATTCGTGAATTTTTGGAATGAGCCGATTTTTGCCTCTGACTGCACAACAGTTTTGGGAAAATCAGAGCTTGAAACAAAATATATCTTTAATTTTCTGAAAGCGAATCAGGAAAAAGTCTTTGAGCTTCAAAAAGGAGCCGCGCAGCCTCACGTTTATCCTGATGATATTGGAAAACTTTTGATTCCAAATGCCGATGAAAATACTCAAAATTCAATCGTTGAAGAATGTGAGAGAATCGACTTAGAATGTGAATCTGCGAAAAACGAGATTGAAAACTGCAAAAGTCAGATAGAAGAGCTTTTTGAGACCTCTCAGAGAAATGCGACTTTAAATTATAAGCTGTCAAATAAAGATGTTTTTGATATTTCAATTGGACGAAGAATTCTTTCAACAGAAATAAACGACGGTTTTGATATTCCTGTTTATAGCGCAAATGTTTTTGAGCCATTCGGAAAAATAAATAAGCTTCTCTTAAAAGAATTTGACCGACCTTCTGTAATCTGGGGAATTGATGGAGATTGGATGGTGAACGTCATTCCTGCTGGTCAGAAATTTTATCCTACAGACCATTGCGGAGTCTTAAGAATCAAAAACGGGCAGCTTGAAGAAAAGTATGTGGCATGGGTTTTAGGCAAAGAAGGAAAATCTGCGGGATTCCGTCGTGAGTATCGAGCATCAATAGATAGAATAGGAAGTCTTTCAATAAGACTTCCTCCAATCTCCGAGCAAAAGAAAATCGTTGCGGAAGTCTCTGTGCTTGAGCAGAAAATCTCCGCTGCAAAAGCCGTAATCGCCGCCTGCCCTGAAAGAAAATCCGCCGTGCTAAAAAGCTGGCTGGGGTAAGTTGTCTTTCAAAATTTAAAACAGAAAGTTGAAATATGCAGAAAAAGTTTCTAAAATGATTTTGAAGCAAATGTATAAAATGAAAATAAATTAAGTATTTCCTCTCCATTTGTATAAATCAATAATACCGCATTCTTTTTAGCCATTTGTTTTTAAATAGATAGCTTAACAGTCTTAATCCCTTTCAGTCCTAAAACTGTTCAGACATAGCTCTCCTACTCATACACTTTTGTTTAATTGTGAGTAGGCGGCTAGTCCGAACAGTCATTAACGTCAATCCCTTTTCAGTTGCCGCTAACCGCCCAGACGCAGGAAAATAAAAAATAGCTTAAATGTTTTCAAAAAAAAATTAAGAAAATATTTTTAAACTTTTATTCTATGAGCAATCAGACATCAACTTCATGCAATCCTCATTTTTCTCCTTCTTATTGCTTAAAAGCACGCATACCTATATAATAGAATAATCTAATATTTTTCGAGGTTAAAATGACTAGTTATCTAGGCGGAGTCCTTTTTTCTGGACTTTCATTTGTGTTTATCATTTTTACGATAGGCGCTCTAGGCTATCTTGTTGGTGGTATTAAAATCAAAGGAATTGAACTTGGAACTGCAGGGGTTTTGCTCATTGCGCTTCTTTATGGAGTGCTTGTAAGCTATGTTCCAAATTTTAATGTTCAAGGTACTGAAATTACTTTGTGGAATTCGTCTATTAAAAGCAGTTTCGGAATGGTTTCAAACATTGGAACTGCGCTTTTTGTTACAGCAGTAGGTCTTATAGCAGGTCCAAAGTTTTTTAGAAGTTTCAACAAAAAGACTTTTTCTTATATAATTCTTGGCGTAATAATTATTGCAATTGGCACACTAACAGCAGTGATTTTTGTAAAGTGCGATAAAAATCTTTCTCCAGAAATGGCAGTTGGACTTCTTACAGGCGCATTGACTAGCACTCCTGGCTTGAGCGCGGCAAAAGAAGTTGCAGAAAATGCAGATCAAACAGTTGCTGGGTATGGGATTGCCTACCTTTTTGGAGTTATGGGAGTTGTTTTATTTGTTCAAATCGTTCCTAAAATTCTAAAAGTAAACATGAAAGATGAAGTTGCGCATTTTGAAGCAGCAAATGCAATTACTGTTCCAGAACCAAAAGGAAAACTCATAAAGCTTGATCCGTTCGATTTCTTTCCTTTTGTATTGGCAATTGCTTTTGGTTGCATAATTGGAGCAATCAAAATTCCTGTTGGGACAACGCAAACTATAGCAGAAGATGGCGAAATTATTAAGCAGATTTCTTACTTCAATCTTGGCAATTCTGGCGGCTGCCTTGTAGGAGGCTTGATTGTTGCTCACTTCGCGCACTTGGGATTTTTAGACCTTCGCATTAAAAAAGAAACATTAAACTTCATGCGAGAGTTAGGACTTGTTTTATTCCTTATTGGAGCAGGCGTTCCTGGCGGTGTAAATTTTGTTGCAAACTTCCGCGTTTCTTACTTCTTGTACGGTGTTGTTCTTACATTGGTTCCTATGATTGTTGGCTACATAATTGCAAGATACGTATTCAAGCTGAGCATTTTGAACAATCTTGGTTCTATAACAGGCGGCATGACTTCAACTCCTGCTCTAGGAACATTAATTGCAACAGCAGGAACAGACGAAGTTTCTAGCGCCTATGCTGCAACCTATCCATTTGCACTTGTTTCTGTTGTTCTTGCGGCAAAAATAATTGTAATGGCTTTATAAAGATTTTTTGCGATAAAAACAAAAACTTTCATGCTAGGCTAAAAGCTGAGTTTCATAAAATTTGCCAGAGTTTTTAAACTCTGATTTAATGCTCGGCTTTAGTCTAGTATAAAAAATATATAACAATTCCATCAAACTTTTAGTTCAAAATTTTAAATCCTTCTATTTCTATAAACCCATCTTTTGATTGCCTAAAGGAATTATTTTTTGAATCTGAAATTATTTTACCTGTGAACTCTATTTTTCTACCTTGAGTTTTTAGCAATTCTTCTTTTATCTTTTTATTTCCTTCAACTGTATAAATTTTGCCGTCTTCAGTTTTTATTACAGGATAAACAAAAGGAACATTGCCTTCTGCAAATACAATTCCAGAAGCACTGTTTAAAGAATCGCTTTTTCCAAAAGATGCAAATAAAAGTATTGATGTACAAACAAAACTAACAAAAAAGATATTTTTCATCTTACTTACCATACGGATGCGCTTAATTTGGTTCATACAAAAGTATAAACTTGACGTTAGGATTTTCAGGAAGCGAAAAATTTATTTCCAAAATATCAGAGCCAACATAATGCAAAGAAAAGCTTCCGATTCCGAGAGGAACTCGGCCATTTTTTTTATATGAAGAAAAGATGGCAGGAAAACTATTTCCGTTACCTATATCTTCGTAAATATTTATTTCTGAATTATAAATATTATCAAAAGTTTTATTTAATGAATACATTTTGGATTCTGTGTTTGTTATCAAAAGACATTCAGAAAATTTTTGAAAAATTTCTGCGAACGAAAAATTTTCATTCAAAATTTTATTTACGGCATCTGCAACAGATTCTTTTCCAGCAGATGAATTAGAAACAATTTCTTTTATAAGAGAAGTTCCATTAAAATTGCGTACAAGAAATGCTCCAAAGGTGTACGCATTCGCATACGAAGATAATACATCGTTTCCAGAGTTCCAGGTTTCAAATCCCAAATAATAA
Organism: uncultured Treponema sp.; assembly: GCA_934667505.1. Lineage (GTDB taxonomy): Bacteria > Spirochaetota > Spirochaetia > Treponematales > Treponemataceae > Treponema_D. Next base: position 90,087 of record CAKULY010000001.1, read on the forward strand.
GAGTCATTAAAAGTTCTTAGTCTAGAATAAAGAGGATTTAAACTACCTATTCTAGAGTTTTCTGTATCCTCTATCATGTAGTCTTCACAAATCATAGATAGCATTTCTGTATACCAAGTAGGAAGTGTCTTATTATTTTGGCGAACTATTTTGTTTAAAAAACACAAAAGATGCTGATATTCGTGTGCAATTGTTGAAAAAACAGTTTTTTCATAAATTTTTAGAAAAAAATCATCAATGTATAATATTTTGCCTTCATTTGACTTTTCTTTATCAAGACAGCTACTTTTATAAAGATCTGCTCCGTAAAAGTAACCGAACGTACCGCTCGTTTGGCTAGTATAAGAATCTTGATTAATATCAAAAACAAGAATTTTTACGGGCTCGGAGTCTGCAGCTTCTATAAAAGGACTATCATCTGAACTTTTTATAGAAGAATCTGAAGTAGAACTAAAAAGTTCTGTCTCTTTTTTGTAAATATTATCAAACACCTCTGCAAGATTTTTAAAATTTTTATCAGATAGATTTCCATTTGCAGTTTTATTTTTTATTGTAAAGTTATCAAAATTGCTATCGCTTTCGGACACGTAATAAATTTCGCACATATCCCCTGTTTGTTTCTTTTCAAACTCCAAAAGAACTGGATTTGAATTTTTATCAAAGACCCAAAACTGATTTTCTTTTTTTTGATTTTGCTCTGTTTGCTTAGCGACCATCCTGCTGCTATGATTTTTTAAATAGGCATAAGGTTTTTCTTCAAACTTTCTAGCCTTTTCAAATTCTTTTATAGAAGGAATTTCAGCTTGCCCAATTGTAGTAACATTTCTAGAAAAATCTTGCACATTCTGAACAGAACTTGACTTTTTGATTGTATTTTTATCTTGATATATATAGTTTTCTACCCAGCCGGTTTGTGATGCTTTTACATAAGAACATGTACCGTCATTAAAATTAGGATTATATTTTAATAAAAAAACTCTTCCTGTTTTATTTTCAAATTTTACGTTTTCATCTTCTATAGGCTTTTCTTTTAATTCAATTAAAGTATCATATGAAAAATCTGACTTATTATAATAATAAACGTCAGTAGGTTCTTCTTCCTTTTTTGTTTCATTGCCTATTTGAAATTGTAAAAAATCACAAGCTGTAAAAATAAGAATTGAAAACAATTCAACTATTAAAAAAAGAGTTTTTGTATATCTTGTAAAATTTTTAAAATTTTTCATTATTTGCCTATTTTGTGGTTAGATTTTTTATGCCGTCCCAATTTTCTGGAACACCTTTTTGGATATAATCTTGGCAACGCTCTGCAAACACAAGAGGGGCTCTGTCTTCTGGAACTAAAGAGTTTGCATGACGGAAGACCTTTTCCGCCTGCTCAAATTTTTTGTTAAGATAAAGTTCAAGCGCTTCATGGAAAACATCAATTTCTTCCAACTGTATTCTAGATAGCTCTGAACGGAAGCCAACAATATTATATAATTGAACAGGAACTGTTTTTCCCAGCACTCTAACCTTATCAAGCTTTCTAGCTACAAGTTCACCTTTATGCAATCCGGAATTTGCAAGATTCCAAGTTGATTCGCTTGCAAGAATCCAAGTACTATATGCCTTGTTTACACCTTCAAGGCGGCTTGCAAGATTTACATTGTCCCCCATCATCGTGTAGTTCTTCTTCATATCGGTTCCCATGTTTCCAACAAGCATTTCGCCAGAATTTAATCCGATTCTTGTATAAAGCTCGCTTGAAATAAATCCATCTAAAATATGTTTTTTATTAAAGTCAGCTTCGACCTTTTTCATTTCTATAGCAGCAACGCAGGCATCGTAAGCGTGCTCAATGTTCGCAATTGGAGCTCCAAACATAGAAACAATGGAATCTCCAATATACTTATCTATAGTTCCATTATGTTTTAAAATAACATCGCTCATGGAGCCTAAGTATTCATTCAGAATTTCAACAAGCCTTTGCGGAGTGTTTTCCCAAGGGTCTTTAGCCCCTTCTTTGTATACATCGTTATACTTTTCACTAAAAGACGAAAATGATTTTATGTCGCTAAAAAGCGCTGTAATTTTTTCTGTGCGGCCACCAAGTTCTGCCATTTTAGGATTTTTTATAATTTCATTTACGACATCCGCAGAAACAAATTGCGAGAATGTCTGTTTTATGAATTCTTTCTCTTTGGAAGAAAAGAAGAATCTTAGGAATACGCCAGAAACATAAACTAAAAACACAAATAAGAAGATTGCCGTAATAGGAATATAAATACTAAAAACTGGTAATAAAATATTTGGAATCAGGATACAAACTATTGAAACAAGTCCTAAAACAATATTCTGCGTTTTTTGGTTTAAACCATGAAGTGCAATTATTAAAATTCCAAGAGTAAAAACGAATATCGCATACATATATATCCAAGAAAAACTTTTTATAAAATCTTCTTGAAGGATAGTATTCAAAACGTTTGCGTGTGTTCCGACATTCGGATAGCGATCAATAAACGGAGTCGCCCCCATATCAGTTGTACTAGAAGCGGTTTCTCCTATGATACAGAACGCTCCATCTAATTTTGACCTTAAAAATTCAGATTCGTGATTGTATAAATCAATTTCGCAGTAAAGATTTGTAAGAATTCCAAAACGATTTTCATTTTCATAATATTCTTCATCGTTCCAAGAATCCCAAACTTTGGAATAAATTTCATCGATTGTAAAATCGCCTACCAAACCTTTCCAGAACAAATCCTTAGACTCTTCATAAGCAGAATCCAGCTCATTAATCGCTTTATAAATGGTTCTTTCGTACAGGCTTCTTCTAAAATTCGTAAGTTTTGTAAAATACTCAAGGCGTTTATTAAAATAATGATAATACTGCTCTTTAGATATTGGATACTCAAATTCTTTATCAAGGCTATAGCCTGTGCACAAATCTAGCAAGCTTTGCTTTTCTGCTAAAATATCTTCGTAATCTTGAATAAGGTCCAGCACTTGTGAATAATATTGAAGAAAATTGCCATACTCATCAAATAAAGGGTCGCTATCTGCAATCGTCCTAAGATTATCATAAATCTGAAGCTCTTTTTGCTCTAATCTATAAATATTATAAAGCGCAATGTGTTTAAAAGATGACTTAAAATCCCCATGAAGCCAATTTATTAGCATGCGTCCATGTGGATCCAAAGGAATTTTTAAATCTTTTGATTTTCCCTCCCCTGGAATTAAAATGTCTTTTAAAAAAAGAGCATTTTTAGTGCGTTCTATGCTTTTTGTTCCTAGAAAATCTAATAAAGGAGCAAACACCAACTGACCTGCATACTGATTATCATGTTTATACAAAAGTTCAATTCTTCGTCTAGTTCCATCAGAATCTATGTTTACATTGGTAAAACCGATTCCACGCGCGCTTTCTGTAAATTGCGGAATAGCTGGTGTAAATCCTGCGACACGCTCATCTCTTTGGCGTTTGCTGTTGTATTCGTTGTCTTTTTTTATAAAGCCGCCATTCGTTCCTAAGTCTGTTACATTGTTTAGCAAAAGGCGCTTATTTACATACTCAGTATCGTTGTAAGGAATATTTACATCACGAGTGTTTACGGTAAGCCAAGTGTTCCCCATAAACTGCAAAGCCTGCTGAAATTTTTTGTCGTTATCCACATAACATTTAGAAACAGAATCTCTTAAGTAGAAAAAAGGCTGAATAACTCCTTTTTCTAAAATATCATCTTTTGTTGACTGACCGAATTTTTTAGAAATAGCTACATCTAGTTCATTAAAACTATTTATAACGGAATCTTCTGCATAGTCCAAAGTCCCGGTTATATTCTGAATTACATCATCATGAATTGTTTTATTAGAAGGAGAAAGGTATTCAATATCGAATACAACCCGTTCTGCGCCCAGTTCCTTCATGTGAATTAAACTGTCTGCGATTATATCGCGGCTCCAAGGCCATGAACCTAGATTAAAAATTGACTCATCATCAATTTCTGCATAAAGAATATTTTTATTCTGGGCGGGTTCTTTTTTTAAATGCAAAAGCATATCGTAAAAACGATAATCCAATTTTTCATAAAAATTAAAAAATCCCAAGATTCCAATTACTATTGCAAAAACAAAAAATAAGACAATATCAAGATATTTTACAAAAAAATGCTGACTTTCGTGATTTCTCTTTTCCATAGCAAAGATTATATCATGAAAACTGAGTATGTGCAAAACAGTTTATTTATGCGTGCATTTGTGCAAAAAATTTTATAATCTATCCTTTATTTCGTTGTAAGCCATTTGAGCAACATTTTGTTCAGCTTCTTTTTTAGACTTTCCGTCGGCAGGTCCGTAAGTTATTTTGTCTAGTTTTACACAAACTCTAAAAATTTGGTCATGTGCCGGACCTGCAATTTCTTTTAATTCGTAAACCGGCGTTCTTTTTCGCTTTTGCTGGAACAACTCCTGAAGAAGTGTCTTATAGTCTTTTCCGCCCGTTTGCTGAACCTTTCTAACTTCAGGAACAATAAAAGAAAGAATATATTTTTCTACAGCTTCAAAACCGCTGTCCAAGTAATAAGCCCCTATTACAGCTTCCATGCAATCTGCAAGAATCGCGGGCTTCTTGCGTCCGCCACTGAGTTCTTCTCCGTGACCTAAAACAAGCATCTTGTCAATTCCAAATTTTAAAGCTATAGGAGCGAGCGTCTTTTCAGAAACTACTACCGCTTTTATTTTTGCAAGGTCGCCTTCGTGATGATCTGAACTCATGTCGCTATACAAAAAGTCTGCCGTAGCAAGTCCTAAAACAGAATCTCCAAGAAATTCTAATCTTTCGTTATTGTATAATTTTTCAGAAGAATTTTCATTTGAATACGAACAGTGATGAAAAGCTTGCTCTAACAGCTTATAGTTATGAAATCGTAATCCTAAAGGTTTGCAAAACGAGGCAAGCATTTCTTTTCGTTCTTTGGAAATTGTATGATTCATGTTTTTCTGCTTTTATCTTTGTTAAAATAAAAAAGGGGTCACCTAATAAGTTCTATAATTAAATCAAAATAAAACTTATTTTTGGAACAACCCCATTTTATAAAGCCAAAAAAGGTTTACTGCTGAGATTTGATGAACTCGTAAGCATCTTTTACTGTTTCAAATTCATTTGCTTTGTCATCAGGAATGCTTACTCCAAGTTCTTCTTCAATCGCATAAACCAACTCATAAGTATCAAGGCTATCTGCTCCGAGATCACCACGGAATGAAGAATCAAGAGTTACTTTAGATTCATCAATATCCAACTTTTCAGCAATAAGTTTTTGGATTTTTGCGAATAATTCGTCCATTTTTTGCTCCCTTAATAATTTTAGCCATTAGATTCAGGTGTAATAACCTGACGTCCACGGTAGAAACCGCACTTAGGGCAAACTCGATGAGACTGAATCAAATTTCCGCAGTTGTTGCATTCAACAAGCTGTGGTGCTTCAAGCTTCATATTGATTGTCTGACGTCTTTTTGTAACGGCCTTAGATGTTTTGGATCTTGGTACTGCCATTTATAAAACCTCACTATAATTAGAAAAAATATCTGATTTATACTGTGATTTAATATACAACAGTTCCAATCAGGTTGTCAATGTATTATAACAGAAAATAAAAAAAAGTCAACATAATTACAAAAAATGTCATAATAATTTTTTAAACTTCGCTTTAATGGCGTTTTCGACATTTTTAGGAACCATTTCAGAAATGTCTCCTCCAAAGTGAGCCAATTCTTTTATTGTGCTTGATTTTAAAAGTATATACTTTTGATCAGTCGGAATAAAAAGAGTTTCTATTTTTGGATTCAAATTATGATTTATCATCGAAAGTTCAAATTCATAAGAAAAATCCGCTGAATTTCTTATCCCTCTTATAAGGACTTTTGCATTGATTTTTTTCGCATATTCTACAATAAGACCGTTCCAAGTATGGACAGAAACATTTTTATAATCTTTTATCAATTCCAAAAGCATATTTGTGCGTTCGTCTTGATTAAAAAGATAGTTCTTATTTTCGTTTACAGCAATTACAACATCAACTTCGTCAAAAAGTTTTGAAGCTCTTTGAATTATATTCAGATGTCCTATAGTTGGGGGATCAAAAGATCCTGGAAAAACAGCTTTAGTCATATATAAAAGTTTACATAGTTTGACGAAAAGACACAAGCATAGTATTATATATTTTATGAATAGAGTAATTTTCTTTTTGTTTATGGCAATTTCTTTTATTTCTTTAAATTCGTGTAAATCAACAAAAACTAAAGAGTCAACTCAAGTTTCTTCTATAGAAGAAGTTGACGAGGAATTTACTCGCTCTACACAGGGAGTTGCAATCACTAAGGAAGAATTCAACGCAGATAAAAAAGAAATTTTAGACATAATATCAGAAATGTCCAAAATTATGACGGTGTATGATTACAACAGATGGCTGACCTACATAGATCCAGATTCTATAAAATATTGGAGCAATCCTGCGAACCTTCTGCAAGCTTCTAAAAGGCTTCCAATAAAGGGACAAAGGCTTTATAACCTTTCTGATTATTTTACCTATGTTTTTGTTCCTTCTAGAAAAGGCCGCTCCGTAGAAGAAATTCGTTATATTTCAAGAAGCAGCGTAAAAGCCGTGCAAGCAAGAGAAGATACTGATATTGTTTATTACAACTTTGTAAAGATTAATGGAAAGTGGATGGTAAAGATTCCGCCGCTTTCTTAAATTAATTCTTTTATAAAAACTAATTCAAGTTGCACGCTTGGTCTTAATACAAGTATTTTATTGATTTTTTAAAATACATAACATATAATTTACAAGATTTATTGTTTAAATGTTTTCCAGGAGGAACATTTTATGAAAATGACAAAAAAGGTTATTTTAGCAGGACTTATTTCTATGTGCGCTTTTGCATTTGCTCAGGAGCAAAAAGTTCAAAGAAAAACTCAGCCTGAAAAAACAGAAACTTCTGTAGAAGAAGATTACCTTAGCGATGTTGACGGCGTTGTTATTATGGCGCTTGCGCAATCTGATGAATATGACAACAAGCTAGTTGCAATGCAGTTTTTGGAAGAAGCTGTTGAAAATGGCAAAATAAACGAAGATATAATGAATGCTTTAAACCAGCTTGCAGGCGAAGGAATTACATCTCAGTCAAGAACAAACGGCAGACTTATGAACAACTTTCCAGATATCCGCAGAAGAGCCTGTCTTGCATTGGGAAAAGTAAAAACCGAAGAATCTAAAAACTGCCTTGTAAAAATCACACTTGCAGAAAACGAACCTATGGTAATTGCTGCGGCTGTAAATTCTCTTGGAGAAATAGGAATAAACAGCAATGATGAGGTTGTAGACGCTATTTCATTTGCAAATAGACGAAACCAAATACTAAATCCTACAAGTTCGCTTGCTTTTGAAGTTATTGACACTTATGCAAAGTTAGCAGATTCAACTCAAAACAAAAAAATAATAATTGATTCATTAGGAAAGATTGCTGCCGACTACCACTATAATTCAGTTGTTAGAAACAAAGCTCTAAAAGCTTTAAAGCAGCTAAACGACATAGGTACAAACAAATCTACATCAGAAGCAAAATAAGTACTGAACAAAAAGTATATAACTAAAATTCGATTAAATTGTTATAGAAACACGTCTAATCAAGATATTGAGTTTTACAATTATAACTAAATTCTTGATTTAGGCGTTGCTATTAATTACTACGATTTGATAATCTAAAAAACTTATAAATTCATACAAATTAGAAAATAGGAACAAACGATGGAACCAATTATTTTAGCATCTTCATCTCCACGTAGGCAAGAAATATTAAAAATGTTGGGTATTCCTTTCAGAGTAATAATGCCTACTACAGAAGAACTTTTTTCAAGCGTATTAGAGCCAGAAGATGTTCCAGAAATGCTCGCCCGCGAAAAAGTTATATCAGTAGTGCACTCTCTTCCGCCTCTTCAAGAAATTCCCTGGGTGCTTGGAGCGGACACATTGATTGTAAAAGATGGAAAAATATACGGAAAGCCGCAAGATCAAAACGAAGCCGAAAGTTTTTTAAGAGCATTTCAAGGAAGCACTCACAGCGTAATTACTGCTATAATCCTTTACAATGGACGAAAAAAAACAACTTCTTCCAGAGTATGCAAAACAGAAGTTACATTTGCTCCAATGACGGACGAAGAAATAAACTGGTATCTTGATACAGGAGAATGGCACGGTGCTGCCGGTGGCTACAGAATTCAAAGCTTGGCTTCTGTTTTCATAAAAAAAATAGAAGGCTCTCAAAGTTGTGTTACAGGCTTGCCTATACATGAACTTTTTGATATACTGAAAGAACAGGGTTATTCTATTTTAGACTGATTCTGTCGTGCAGTTTTTGTGCACGCATCTTCCGTACCGCTTATGGCGGCATCGAGAAAAAGAGTACGGGGCAAGGCTAAAGACTTTTGTCAATATCTTGCCAGTGAAGGAGAAAATCATGGCAGTTGTAACCATGAAAAACCTGCTCGAATCTGGAGTTCATTTCGGGCATCAGGTAAAACGTTGGGATCCTAGAATGAAGAAATTCATCTTCACAGAAAGAAATGGGATTCATATCATTGACTTGCAAAAAACTATTGCAGCAATTAAAGACAGTTATGAAGCAGTAAGAAAAGTTGTTGCTTCTGGAAAGTCAGTTCTTTTCGTAGGAACTAAAAAACAAGCCCAGCAGGCAGTTCAAAAAGAAGCAGAACGCTGCGGAATGTTCTACATTAACAACCGTTGGCTTGGCGGTATGCTTACAAACTTTTCGACAATCAAAAAATCTCTTCTCAGACTCAAGAAAATTGAAAAAATGGAAGTAGACGGCACTTTCGAAAATCTTACAAAGAAAGAAGTATCTGCTCTTCAAAAAGAAAAATCAAAATTAGAAAAAAACCTTGGCGGCATCAAGGAAATGAAGGAGCTTCCTGGAATCGTATTCATAATCGATACACACAAGGAACAGATTGCTGTCGCAGAAGCTAGAAGAATGGGTATTCCTATTATCGCTGTTGTTGACACAAACTGCAACCCAGACGGCATTGACTACCCTATTCCTGGCAATGACGATGCTATCAGAGCAATCTCTTTGTTCACTTCAATAATTGCAAATGCTGTAATTGAATCAGACAACGAAAACGGTCTTAAGATTCTTGAAAATCTTGATGGCGATGAAGAAATTGTTACAGATGCAGTAAGCAAGAATGAAGACGAAGAAATTGTTGACTATTCTAATTATCAGCCTACAGAAGTAAAAGAAGAAGATATTGAAACTGACGAAAAAGACAGTTTCGTAGATGAAGATAAAATCTACAATAATAAATAAACTTTTTAAAAGGATTTTTAATTATGGAAATCAAAGCATCTGATATAAAGGCACTCCGTGATTCTACTGGTGCCGGATTGATGGATTGTAAAAAAGCTCTTATAGATTGCAATGGTGACATTGCAGAAGCTGAAAAACAATTGCGAGAAAAAGGTCTTGCAGCTATGTCGAAGAGATCTGATCGTGCGACTGGCGAAGGTCGAATTTTCATAAAGCAGGATGACAAAAAAATCGCAATGGCAGAAGTTACTTGCGAAACAGACTTTGTTGCAAAAAATTCTGACTTTATTGCTGTCGGCGAAAAAATTGTTGCAGAAGTATTTGACAAAAATCTTAATGAAGTTACAGATGGGCTTAAAGAACATCTTAACGAACTTGCAATTAAGATTCGTGAAAATATGTCTGTGCGCCGCGTTGTATGCGTAGAAATTCCAGAAGGCGCTGTTGCATCAACTTATATTCACCACAACTTTAAGATTGGTTCTATCGTAGTTATAAAAGGCTCTACAGATTCTAAAATCAAAGAATTTGCACATATATGTTGTCTTCACCTTGCTTCAAAAACTCCTGCATACATCACGAAAGATGAAGTTCCACAATCATATATTGACGAACAGACAGAAATTTTTAAAGCACAGATGGCAGAAGACCCTGCTATGGCAAAGAAACCTGAAAATGTAAAAGAAGGTATTCTAAAAGGTAAGGTTAGCAAGAATCTTGCAGAAATCTGCTTTATGGACCAGATGTACCTTGACGATGAAAAGAAAACAGTTGCTACAGTACTTGCTGAAATGGGAAAATCAGTTGGCGCAACTCTTACTTTTGACAAGGTTATTCTTTACATACTCGGTAAATAATTTGTAAAACGGCTACCCTACTTAATATTTTTAGGGTAGCCATTTTAGTTAGTTGCAAAACATTTTAAAAAGACAAAAAGGAAGCTTAATTATGTCAGAAGAAAGAATGGAAAAAACGGTGTCCGCATTAAAGGACTCTTTTAATGGAATTAGAACAGGTCGTGCTTCTGCTGCAATTTTTGACAAAGTACGAGTAGATTATTATGGAACAAAGTCTCCTTTAAATCAGGTTGCAACTATTTCTATACCTGAAGCAAGAACTGTTGTTATTCAGCCGTTTGACAAATCTCTTATCACAGAAATTGAAAAAGCAATTCTCACAGCGGATCTTGGATTAAATCCTTCAAATGACGGAAAAGTTATCCGCATTTCTATTCCTCCTCTAACAGCAGAAAGAAGAAAAGAACTTGTAAAGCAAGCAAAAACAATTGCAGAAAATTCTAGAACAGCAATTAGAAACATTCGTCGAGATGGTAACGATGATTTAAAAAAGCAACAGAAAGCCGGCGAACTTACAGAGGATGGCTTAAAACAAGAAGAAGATAAGTTACAAAAGCTTACTGATAAATATATTGCAGAAATAAACAAGATTTACGAAACAAAAGAAAAAGAAATTTTGGAAGGCTAATGGCAATCGATAAAGAATCGCTTCCCGTTCATATTGGAATAATTATGGATGGGAACGGTCGCTGGGCAAAAAAGCGAAATTTACCTCGGACAAATGGTCACAAGGCCGGATTGGATACTGCGAAGCTTATTGTAAAAGCAGCATCTGAACTAGGAATAAAATATGTGACTCTATATGTTTTTTCTACTGAAAATTGGAAAAGAATGCAAGACGAAGTAAATTACCTTATGGGTCTAATAAAACTAAATCTTCGTTCAGAGTTTAATTTTTATAAGCAAAATAAAATGCGAATAAAGCATTTAGGAAATCTAGAAGGACTTCCTAAAGATGTTCAAAATGAAATAATTGAAGCAGTCAACGAAACAAGTCATTTTGATGGACTTACTGTTACTTTAGCAATAAACTACGGTGGAAGAGATGAAATCATACGTGGAATACAAAAGCTGATTTCTAAAGGAACTAATCAAAATATAACTGAAAAAACTTTTGAGCAGTTTTTTGATATTCCAGAACTGCCTGATGTAGATTTGCTTATACGCACAGGCGGGGAGCTAAGGCTGAGCAATTTTCTTTTATGGCATTCTGCTTATGCGGAACTGCTTTTTACAGATACGCTTTGGCCAGATTATACAAAAGAAGAATTTTATAAAGACATTGAAACGTTCCAAAATCGTACAAGGCGATTTGGCGCGGTTTTAGATAAATAGTGGGATATTTATGAGTAAGACAGTACAGCGATTATTAACTTTTTTTATTGGAATTCCTCTTATTGTCGGAATTGTTTTTTTAAGTTATTTCAATCACTTAATCTTAAATATTGTAATATCTGTTATTTCTGTTATCGCAGCTACTGAGATGTACAATATTTTTTCAAAGAAAACTGTTTTATTTAATAAATTTTTACTACAGTTCTTTACAATACTTTTACCAATAGGAACTTATATTTTAATAATTTTAGGTAAAAGCACAACTTATATAGCTTGGTTGCTTCTATTTGAAATATTGATTTTGCTAGGAGTTGAAGTTTACACTCATAAGAGTTTTGATGATTCAAACCAAAGAATAACTGCAAGCGTGTTTATTCTTTTGTATTGCGGATATATGATTACCTTTGTTTCCAGGATGGGAGCATTTAAAGACAGCACTATTATAATTTGCATATTCCTTTTAGCAGTTTTTATGTGCGATTCACTTGCCTGGCTATTTGGAGTCCTTTTAGGTAAAAACAACAGAGGTGTGTTTGCAGTTAGCCCGAATAAAAGCATTGCAGGTTTCTGTGGAGGCTTTTTAGGCTCTATTGCGTCTTGCGTTTTGGCATGGTTCTTATTAGGGCATATTTTTCAGAAAGATATACTATCTGGAAGTGTGTGGAAAGCCGTTCTTTTAGGTTTTTTATGCGCAATTTCTTCAATAACGGGAGATTTAGTAGAAAGCGTATTTAAACGCTCTTCTGACGAAAAAGACAGCGGCAATATAATTCCTGGTCGCGGCGGAATCCTTGATTCAATTGATTCAATTCTTTTTAGCGCGCCTGTTTTCTACATTATTTTTTATATTCTCTATTCACCAGAGTTCCAAAATCAGATTATAAAGTAAATTATGAAAAAAGTTTTAGTTTTAGGTGCAACAGGCTCTATAGGAACAAATACCTTAGACATTGTCAGAGCAATGCCTAAGGATTTTTCTGTCTGCGGTCTTTCCGCTCATTCAAATAAAGAAAAACTTGAAAAACTTTGTTTAGAATTCAATTGCAAAGGTGTTCTTACTTCTTTTGAATCTAAAGATTGTATTAATTTTTTAATAGAACAGTCTAAACCAGACATCGTTGTAAATGGGATTGCAGGAAGCGCAGGACTTTTACCATCAAAAACTGTTATAGAACATGGAATAGATTTAGCGCTAGCGAACAAGGAAACAGTTGTTATGGCGTGGCCTCTTATAAAAGATTTGGCTAAACTTCATAATGCAAAAATAATTCCTGTAGATTCTGAACATTCTGCAATTTTTAACCTTATAAACCAAATCGGAAACAATAACATTGATTCAATTTTGATTACAGCAAGCGGAGGTCCATTCAGAGACTTTCCAAAAGAAAAATTAGAAACGGTAACTGTGAATGATGCTCTGAAACACCCCACTTGGAATATGGGAAAAAAAATAACTATAGATTCGGCGACGCTCGCAAACAAAGGTCTTGAAGTCATAGAAGCTTGCAGGCTATTTGAGCGTCCTGTTCAAAAAATAAAAGTTGTTGTGCATCCTCAAAGCCTTGTTCATTCGTTGGTAAGAACAAATGACGGCATGTTGTACGCCCAAATTTCAGATCCTACGATGAAACATCCGATTTTCAGCGCGCTTACCTACCCTAAAAATCAAGTTTCACCATTAGAACAATTTGAGCTTTTCGACCATGAAATGACATTTTTTAAGCCTAGATTCGACGATTTTCCAATGTTGAAATATGCCTACGAGGCAGCAGAAAAAGAAAATTCTTATACAATAGCCTATAACGCGGCGAATGAAATCGCTGTAGAAGCTTTTTTAAGAGAAAAAATAAGTTTTACAGAAATTCCTAGTATTGTAAAATCAGTTTTGGACAAAGATTGGAATCATAAAGTAGAATCTTTTGAAGATGTATTTGAACAAGACTTAAGAGCTCGCAAATATGCACAGGAAGAATTATGAAAATTGTAATTGGTCTTTTATGTTTGTTTTTTATAATCCTTTTTCATGAACTAGGACACTTTATTTTTGCCAAAATTTTTGGTGTCAAAGTTGAAAGTTTTTCAATAGGAATAGGTCCATGGTATATTCACAAAAGAATAAAAGGCACGGATTACAGGCTTTCTTTTATTCCTTTAGGTGGCTACTGCGGATTAAAAGGCGAAAAAGACTTTTCAAAGGCCATTGAGCAGAATTTGCCCTATATTGAAGCTGAAAAAGACTCTATGTATGGTGTGCATCCATTAAAAAGAGCATTGATTGCATTTGCAGGTCCATTTTTTAATATCTTTTTGGCATGGATTTCATTTTCTATCATTGCAATTACAGGATACACTTATTATTCATATTCAAATCAAATCAGACTAGCAGACGAAATCTATCCAGAGCTTCACAGCGCAGGAAGAGAAGCAGGCCTTCTTTCCGGAGATAAAATTGTTGAAATAAATGGGAAAGTCGTTTTAAATTTTGCCGGCATTGTTGAAGAGATTTCTTCCAGACCGAATGAAGATGTTGAAGTCGTTGTTGAACGCAACGGAAACAAAATGAATTTCACAGTGCATACCGACTTTGATAAAAAAACTGCAAGCGGAAAAATCGGAATTACGGCTTATTCAGATGTTGTAGAAAAATTTGAAGCCAAAAGGTATCCATTTTTTACAGCTCTTCTGCAAGGCGTAAAAGAAACTGGCAAATATATGATTCTTACGGTAAAAGGAATTGTAAACCTATTTAAAGGAGCAGACATTTCTGAATCAATTTCCGGACCGGCAAGAACAGCCGATATGATGGGGCAAATTCTTTCATCTAGTTTTTCGGAAAACTTAAAGACGGGGCTTGTAAATCTTTTAAATCTTATCGCGTTAATAAGCATTTCCTTAGGAATTATGAACTTGCTTCCTGTTCCAATTCTTGATGGCGGACTAATTATTTTCGCACTAATTGAATTTGTTACTCGCAAAAAACTTTCTCCAAAAGTCTTGTATTATATACAATTTATTGGACTTGCCTTTATTGCAGTTCTTTTTTTAATAGGTCTTTTTGGAGATGTAAAGTATTTTTATAGGAAATTTTAGGAGACTTGCAAAATGAAAAAGATAACTAGCTTTATAATTACTGTGCTTTTTTCTATTTTATCTATAGAACAATTGTTTAGCCAATCTCATATTTCAACTCAAGCGCATCAAGAAGCAATTTCTGCGATAGTACCTTCTTCTGATGAAAATTCTATTGATAAATCATATTTTAGCATTGGAAAAGATGGTTTTTTGGTAAAATGGACTTCCGATGACCAAGGAGAACACTACCAAATAACAGAACTTGAAATAAAACTTGCCGCCGTAAGTCCTTCTGGCAAAGAAATTGCAGTTTACGAAACCGATGGCGGAACTATCAACCGCCTGAGCATTTGGAACTGGGATACACTTACAAAAAAGATTTCAAGACGTTTCTCCGACTCTATAACTTCACTTTCATATACGGAAAAAGGTACTTATATAATTGTAGGAACAGCAACAGTGGACGGAGCTGTTTTCATCAGAGCTTCAGACGGCAGTGTTGTTGAAAAAATTCCTGGCAAAACTGGCATCATTTCTTACGCGAAAACAAGTTCCACAGAAAAAACTGCTGTTATGTATTCTCCTGCGGGAAACCTTTCCTATTACAATTTAAATGGGGGCAGATTAATAAACAAAATTCCTGTAATGCAAGGAATGGAGCAAACTGTCCTTTTTAATAATTATCTTTTTTTAGCGGGCGTTAAAGATGGTGATATCTACGTTTCTTATGCCGTACCTGGTTACAGCATAAGCGGACATGTAATTTTTTCAGAAAAAGCACAAAATCCAATTCTTTTGGCATCAAAAAATGATAAAAATCTTTATTACCTTGAAAATGACTTAAAAGGCACTTACACGCTAAAGATGCTTGAAAATCAAGAAAACAAAACTGTTTCAAAACCTAGAATTGTGAAGACTTTTAAAGGTCCAAAAGGAAATTCCTCTATAATTTGCGGAACAAAGCTCGGCAATGAGCTCATGTTCGGCACTAGAAGCGGCGCAATCTACAAGGCAAGTGCAGAGCCAGAAACTAACACTGTTGCGATGAGATTGCTTACAAGTGATGAGGATGAAAAAATCCTTGATATGGCGCCTTATGAAGAAGATTTTTACTTTCTTACAAAAAATGATCTTTATCGCTCTAGTTTTGACACTGGAATTGTAAACAGACTGGGAAGCAATTCTGGACAGACTCAACTTATTCCTTATGGAAATAAAGTTATTCTATGGTCAAAAGGAACTAGAGAAAGCGTTCAGCTGTATGATTATTCAAAGCCTGAAACTACAACTTTGTTTGTACCAAAGACGAGCTTGCAGTCTGTAAGGCTTTTTGGAAATAAACTTGTAGAAATGGAAAGCAACTCTGTTATCAATGTTTTTGATATGGAGACAAGAAAGTTTGCAGAAGTCTATACTGGCGCAGGTCTACAAGATGCAATTATTGCAGAAAATGGAAAACTGTACGTCGCTAAATCTTATGCGACAAATCCGCACTCTTCTCTTTTGTGCATAGATATGGTCACAAAAGAAACTGTTCCTACCCCATTGCCAGGCAACGTTGCATTTGCGCTAAATTCCAGGGGCAGCGATATTTACGGAATAACGATTTCAACTGAAAACAATTTAAAGGCAACAAAAGTTATAAAATACAATACAGTTTCAAACCAAACCGTAACGATTTCAAGACTTACTGACGAAGATTCTGATGCATTTACTTATCTAAAATATCCAATTCTTTATACAAACATAGGAAAAGACAGCGTAAAATCTTACAACCTTTCCACTTCAAAAAGATTCACTTTTAAAAGGTCAGCTTCTATGCCATTAAAGATATGCGAGAATTCCAATCGAGTTGTTATCTTGAATAGAGACGGAAGCATAAGCTGGTATAACAGAGATTTGCCTCAATACCTTGCGGATTGGTATCTTACAAAACAAGGCGAATGGTACGAATACTAACTTTTAAGATTTTAAGAGTTATATACTTCCAAATATTTTAATGCAGATTTTTCCCAAGAAAAATCTGCCTGCATGCCAGTTTTTCTAAGAATTTCTATGTCTTTAGAATTTGAAAAATAAATTTCCAGGGCATATTTTACAGTATTAAAAATCGCTTCAGGAGTTAAATCTTGAAACTTAAATCCTGTGCCTGAGTGTTCTTTTTCGTTGTACTGGACAACGGTATCTGCCAACCCCCCTGTATTTCTTACTATAGGTATTGTTCCATAAATCATTGAATAGATTTGATTAAGACCGCAAGGTTCATATTTAGAAGGCATCAGGAAAAAGTCACTGCCAGATTCCACTTGGTGGCTTATTTCTTCGCTATATCCTATAATGTATTTTAAGTTTGAACATTTTTGCGAAAGTTCACGAATTTCATTTTCGCACCAGGTTTCACCTGTGCCGACAACAACAAACTGGACATTTAATTCCTTGCACATTTTGTACATGCAACCATAAAGAGGAGCAAAGACTTCTTTTATTCCTTTTTGTTCGGCAAGTCTTCCTATCATTCCTATTAAAGGAATTTTTAAATTTTGCTCAAGACCAAACTTTTTTTGCAAAAAAAGCTTGCACTCGTTTTTTCCGGTTAAATTATCTTGGCTATAATTTTTGCAAATATATTTATCTGTTAAAGGATTCCAGTCTAGAAAATCAACACCGTTTAGAATTCCAGTTAAATCCGAAGAACGAATTCTTATAAGTCCATCTAGCGAAAAGCCCCCCTCTGAAGTTTGAATTTCTTTTGCATATTCGCAAGAAACTGTAGTTATTTTATCTGCACAAGTAATTCCCGCTTTCAAGAAATTTATTTCTCCATTATCTTCAAAGCCTGTTATTAATCTTACATCTTCAGGCAGGCCCAAAAGTTTAAATGCATCATAAGGATACTTTCCTTGATACCCCATATTATGAATTGTTAGAACGGTTTTTACCTTGTAAAAAGATGATAAAGGAATTTTTAAAGAAAAATTCTTAAAAAGCGGCAATTTTTGTCTGGTAGAATCTTGCTTTAATAGCTTTAAAAGCGCTAAAGACAAGCAAGAAGACCAATCGTGACAATGAACTATATCTGGAATCCATTTTAGTTCTGAACACAAAGAAAACATTGCTCTAGAAAGCACAGAAAATCTAAAAGGATTATCATGAAAATCAGGCTCAAACTTAGAACCGTAAATTTCTTTTCTTCCAAAAAGCGGTTCATAATCAAAAAAATATACCGGGACATCAGAATTTGGCAGATTGCTAGTATAGAAAGAGCCTATAAGTTCAGTTATTCCAGTAAGAACTTGTACATTGTGTTTTACTAGAGTTAAATTTTTTCTGTCTATTTCATAATATCGAGGAATTAAAATTTTTACATCATGTCCTAATTTTTTAAGCGATTTTGAAAGAGCGCTAACTACATCTGCAAGTCCACCTGTTTTCGCAAATGGCTGCGCTTCTGCACTTATCATTAAAATTTTCATTATGGTTTTGTATGCGTTGCTTTGTAAAACGCCTCTTTTGAATTTAAAATAGTTTCTTCAGAAACACAGTAAGCGATTCTAAACCAGCCTTTTGCACCAAAACCAGAGCCAGGCGCGCACAAAATATTAAAACTCTTTAAGTGTTCACAGAATTTCATATCATCATTGTTCCATCCTTCAGGAACTTTTACAAACAAATAAAAGGCACCTTCTGGCTTTGCATACTTTAAGCCAGCATAATCCATAATGCTTGAAATTTCTTTGCAGCGTTTTTCGTAAAGAGAATAATCTACAGGAGCATTCCAACTGAGTGCCACAACTTTTTGAAAAAATGCAGGTGCATTTACAAAACCCAAAATTCTTGTAGCAAGAACGCAAGCCGCTTTTAGACTTTTTGAATCTTCGCAATTAGGATTTATGGCGATATACCCTATTCGCTCACCAGGAATGCTCAAATTCTTTGCAAAACTTGTAACCACAACAGAATTTTTATACAAAGGAAAAACAGATGCCACTTTTTTGTCACCGTATACAATAGCTCGATATGGCTCGTCGCAAACTATGTAAGGCATTCTGCCAGTATTTTTTCCATGCTCCAAAAGAAGTTCTGTTAGTTCCTTAATTTCTTCTGCTGTATAAATGCGTCCTGTAGGATTATTTGGAGAATTTATTATAATAGCTGCAGTCTTTTCGCAAAGAACTGATTTTATAGCATTAATATCAAGTGAAAAGTCAGATTTTGTACTTACGGGTTTAAGAATTCCGCCGTGATTTTTTACATAATGCCCATATTCTGCAAAAAAAGGAGCAGGAACAACAACTTCATCATCTTGATTTAAGATTGCTTTAAAAAAGACGTTCATTGCACCTGCAGCACCAACTTCCATTACAATATTTTCACCAGAAATTTTTATGCCTTGCTCTAATGAAGTTTTTTCTGCCATAGCATCGCAAACCCGCGAATAACCGGAATTAGACATATAACCGTGACAACCGTGAGTTTTTTCTTCTGCAATTTTTTTTATAGCCTCCTCGACTTCTAAGGGAGGATCTAAATCAGGATTTCCAAGACTAAAATCAAAAACGTTTTTTTCGCCATATTTTTTTTTAAGAAGGATACCTTCCTCAAACATTTTTCTAATTACGCCATTTTCAGGACTTTCTAAAATTTCTTTAATTTTAAGAGCTATCATAGTAACTAAATTATAGCACATTTGTTATTGAAAATAAAAGAAGTTTTATTCTATAATGTAAATCTAATGCAGTTTTTACTTTTGTTGCGAAATTGCATCTAAAACTTTTCTTATGGACAGAACATGAAAAAAAATATTTTTAAACTTATGGTTTTTGCGTTGGCTGCATCAAACTTATTTTCTCTTCCTTTTAATTCAAATCTTTCTAGCGATGATATAGAAAAAGTAAAAGCAGGTGAAGTTTTAATAAACAATATCGACAATTATAGAAACATCAGCCTTTCTAGCGAAAATCCTGCGGCAAAAAAACTTATAGAATCAGTAAAAAAAACTAATCCAAATTACCTTGCAGAAGTAATTCAAATCCGCCCATATAAAGATAACGAAAATTTGCAGCAAGTAATTCGCAATGCGCTTGAAAATATAAGCGATTATGCAGGTATTCCCTATTGGTCAGAGCGGCACAACAGATATTACGATTTATACTCAAGCGCAGTAACAATTCGAACAGACCATGTAAATGAAGAGCTTACAAAAATTCAAGCAGAATTATATATGGAGCCATTTGGAACAATTTATTCGCCTATTGAAATTGAGCAGACAAGCGATTACCTTTTTTACCAATCCACAAATACTAATGACTTAAAATTTGAAGGAATTACTTGTGTAAGAAAATATAATATGAAGAGTGTTATTATTCTTATAAGGGATGGAGATAATTGGATTTTATACGGTGTGGGCGGAGTAAAAGCTCCAAGAATTCCTTTTTTAACTCACAGAATAGAAGTAAGCTTTATAAATCGAATAAAAACCTTCTGCAATTATATTTTTGAAAAAATATAATTGCAGAAAACAGCTGCAAGAAACTTACTTTAAGAAAACGTTAAATCCTGTTGTAATTACAAGACCGAAACCTTCTTCATATTCACTGCTAGAATACTTTGAATAAGAAGTATATTTACCAGGCTTTTCGCTACCAATTGAAGTAAACCAGTTGTGAACATAGCCTACAGTTCCATATAAAATCAGCGGAAAATCTTTATTGTTTAAGTTTATGCTTGCGCCAAGAGAAAGGACGTTTGTCCATTCATAAGTTCCATCTCTCAAGAAAAATTTATTCAATTGGTCACGATTTTTTGGCGCCATTTCTGAATAAAGATTGCTTCCTGGAACTTGTTCAGAGCCCCAGTCTACACCGTGACGTATAAACTGATACTGAAAGAAGCAGTTCAACATTGAATGAGGCTTTCCTTCTAACCTCAAGAAAAATTCGTCAGAGTTAGGCGGAAGGTAGTATCCTAAACATTCTCCATTATTAGTATAGGATTCTGAAATATAGTTATTTGCATAAGGCTGATAAAAAATCGCTTGATGAGTATAGCAATATGGCTCTATTTTTGTATATCTTACAGAAAGAGTTGCAAAAGGTATAAAAGGCAAAGCTATTTTGGAACCTGCTTGATAAGCGAACATACATCTTGTAAGAAGAAAAATATTCGCAGTAGGACTTACAATTTCATCTACAAAAACAGATCCCCATACATAGCCATAACGACTAAAATTGAACTTAAGGTTTCCAAACAAAGAAAGATTGTCGTAGTCGCCGACATTGTTTTGGTAAACAACTTTATCCAATAAAGGAAATGCGTAGCCTAGTTCAAAACGGTTTGGATATATGGAAGAACTTCCAAAATCGAAGTGGAAAAACTTATAATCAAATGAAAACATTCCTGTTGAAAAAAGGTTATGATAAAAATATGAATCCACTACACTTTCAGATTTTTTTCCTTTTCCATCAGTTAAATACCAAGCTCCATCAGTTATATAGTTCTGATTAGGAAATTCTAGGAAACCTGTTATAGAAGAAAGCCTTATTGTATTAAAAAGGCTTATGCTAACATCCGCACCAAAAAACGGTCTAGCATTTGAATTTAAAACTAGGCTGCTTCCGTTATCCATGGCTGCCCATTCTCTGTTGTAGCGACCGATTCCAACTTCAATCATGCCGTTTTTAAATGAAGCATGAATTTCGCCCTTCATTGACATTCCAAATGCAAGATTGTCAGTCCAGCCTTCAAGACCAGAGGCGTCCATTTTTGAAAGATAGTAAACAGAACCGTCCCACTTTTTACGATAACTGTACGGCAGACAATTATAATTTCTATATTTATTTATAACTCTCCAGCTAGGAGCATCTTCTTCACTGCCAGACCATTTTATTTGCAGTTTAGTATTTTCATCGTATTCGTATTGCACACCCTCGTCATACCACCAAAGACCGATATTGTAAGTGCCGAGCTGCGCAAGAGGCATTTTTGAAACTTCAACTAGCGCAGTGCAACTGTATGAAACATTTTTTCCTATATCGCCATCAAATTTTAGAGTATCCCAAACTTCGTAGCCAAAGGAATTATTGGAAGAGTTACTGTAAATTCCTCCTGAAAAATATGAATTAATAGAATTATTCACTTGAAATGTTATAGGAAAATCTTCATTGTTTTGATTATTTTGATTTTGTTCAAACCTAAAAGAAAGATTTCTTAAATCTAAGCCATTTTTTTTAGGCAAAAGCCTCTGCCTATGAAAGTTAATAACAGCTAATTCCATATTTTTTTGATATTCAGTAGAATTTAAATCTGCTATATTTTGTTCAATTTCATCTAAGCACTTTAGAATAAAACTTGCCGTATAAGGCCGTGTCGCCGGAAGTGTTCCGCATAACCCGCGTACATTGGCATTTTCTATTACCGTATATACATCATCTTCAATAGAAACGGTTGTGTTAGTTTGAGCAAAAAGTGGAATTGCACAAACAAAGAGCAAAAAGAAAAGCGATTTTTTTACGTTTTTTTTCATACATCAATTACCCATTTTTATATTTGTAATAATTTACAAAATTGAACTAGCTGTCTAAAAGTCAAGTTTTTTATGGCTGTTAAAAAATGCTTTCAGTGCTTTTTTTATTTTTCTAAAAACTAGACTTTCAGCCTATGTAATTATATTTAATACATGGATTTCATTCAATAAGGCAAAATTTTCTTGTAAACAATTCGTAATATAAAAAAAATTAAACTCTATAGATTTCTATTCATTTTATCGGTCTATTTAAAAGCGTTGACTGTGTCGACTTAAGACTTTACCTTTGCAATTTTGCATTTTAAAATATCTGCGCAGAAAAGGAGATTGCAAATTCCAGACCGCGTGCAATCTCTCCAGCTCGGTTCTTGTTATTGTACACGGCTTTATACGTTAGTCTTGAATCTAAAGAAAACATTTCGTTAAATTCATATTTTTCACGCAAAGTTATTGCATTTGTAAAAGAAACAGTTCCCGAAAGAGAATGGGAGCGAGCTTCTTTCGCAGCAGTTTTAGCATCTTCACCTTGACTGTATTTTGCAGAAGGATAGTACGAATAGTAGCCGTCTTCATTTTTTTTGCTAAACATACCAAAAGAATTTTCACCGTGGGCAACAAAAAGATATTCTAAAGAAATTGTATTGTTCGTAAAATTTTTTAGGCCGACTCTTGCCTGGGCAGCTATGGAATCTGGGCCGAAAGGCGTTCCAATCCAAGAATAAATTGGAACAGAACCGTTTGTCTGCATGTCGTAACGTTTAGAAACTAAAGACCACTCTTCCCCAGTTTTTACGTAACAAAAGGGATAAACGTAAACGCCCTCTAACGAGGCTAGCCAAAATCCATACTCCTTAGGATAGATAAAATCCACTCCTAATTGATAAGCGCTTCCATCTGGAATGGAACGCCCATAATTTGAATTAAGTTCTATTTTTGACTGAATTTCGTTTTGCGCATAAAGGCCATAAATCCTTAAATATTTACATGGATTTATATCAAAATTGAATGCGACATAAGCGCAAACGTGAGCTTCGCCGTAATTCTTATCCTCCTCTTCTGTTTTATACTCCGTCCAAGAGCCAAATGAATGCATTATCATTAACGGATTTAAATAACGCAACTCAAAATTGCTATTTATTAAAGTTCCTTCAAGGATTCCAAATCTAAACCAATTAAAAACCGTTGCCTGCGCGTAGTGAATGTAAAGATATTTATCGCGTTCAATTTGCGCTACATCAAGACTGTAATTAAACTTTGGAGAATAGACGTTCAGCTGCGCACAAAACTGAGTCTGAAAAGTAGAGTTGTAAATGACGCTTCCTGTGTGCGTATTGCCAATTTGAAGGCCTTCTTTTAATAAATTAAGGCTTATGCCCCAGTTTTCAAACCTTTTTCCAAAAGAACCGTATGCCCAGACAGGTTGTAAAAACTCAAATTGACTTGCGTTGTATGGGAAATTTACAATTAAATTAGAATTTTCAAAGCTGCCGTTTTCGGAAATCCAAAAATTAGAACCGAAAAAAGGAGTTGTTTCTATAAAAAGCATATTGCCAAAATCAAGTTTCAAATTTGCCTGCGCGAACTTTTTCACTGCATCTTCTCCATTAGAATTTGAAGCAGCTCCATAACCACTGTGGGCTGTGTAGTCCGTTGCAAAGTTCCAATCTAAGTCTTTATTTGTTTTGGCTAAAAATTCTGCGGAAATTGTAGGCGTAAGCCCGATTTTTACACCAGGAATTGAAAAAAGTCCGCTTTTGGGCTCTAAATAATCGCTCACTTTTTTGTAAAGATTTCTTGCGTTTTCTGGAATTTGCTCAAAATCTATTTGCTCAAAAGCCATCTGCAATTCATTAACTGAAACTGGAGCGCAAGCGACTGGCGAAACTTTTCCAGTCGCATAGAACAATGCATTTATGCCTTCATAAATCCAACTGTTCGCAGGAACAAGCTGCTGCCCACCTAGCACACAATCTTTTGCGTAAAATGAAAAACTAACAGCAAATAAAAAAACAGTAAATAAAAGACTTTTTAATCGATTCATCTTTTCAAGTATAATAATTTTTTTAGCGGTTAGTCAAAGAAAATTGCAATTTTTACTTGCTGCATATATAATAGTTTCAAATGAAACTTGCAATAGATTGTAGAATGATTGGCACAGGCGGAATTGGAACATACATAAGTTCTCTTCTGCCATTTTTTCTTAAAAATTTCGACTGTCTTTTAATAGGCCACCCCCAGGATTTAGAAGACTTTGCCGGCGAACATGAAATATGCAACATAAAGACTTTTTCTTTAAAAGAACTTTTATTTTTTGACAAAAAAATTTTAAAAAAGATTAACAATTGCAATGCATATTACACGCCGTACTGCAATATTCCAAATGGAATAAAAATACCAATCTATTCTACAATTCACGACGTTGTATTTTTAGACAGACCTGAACTTGCTTCAAAACTTGGCATAGTAGCAAGAAAATGGTTCTATCTTAGAGCGGTAAAAAAATCTTGCAAGATATTTACGGTATCAGAATTTTCAAAGCAAAGAATTATATGCCACTTGCACTGCAAAAAGCCAGTCGTTGTAACTTACAGCGCAGTCCCGGAATTTTTAGAAATAAAAAATACAACTCCAAAAGAAAAGAAAAATGAAATTTTATTTGTAGGAAACATAAAAAAGCACAAAGGATTGCATACTCTTTTGCCAGCCTTTGATATGGCAACAAAAAAAGGACTAGATGCAAAACTCGTTATAGTTGGAAATGCAAATAATTTTAGAACAAAAGATGAATCAATAGATAAACTCTTGCAAAAAATAGATTCCTCGAAAATTATTTTTACAGGTAAAATTTCGAATGAAAATTTAAAAGAACTTTACAGCTCTTCAAAATTGCTTGTTCAACCATCTTTATATGAAGGATTTGGCTTGCCTCCGCTAGAAGCCCTGAAAGCCGGAACAAATGCTCTTATTTCCGATATTCCAGTTTTTAAAGAAATATACAAAGATTTTCCTGTAGCATTTTTTAAAACAGAGGACATAAATGACTTGTGCGCCAAAATAATACAAATGTACGATTCTCCCGCTCCTCAAAATATTCCTGACTTGTACACATTTGAAAAAACTTATTCAATTATCGAAAAAAATATAAAAGAAAACTAAAGTCAATTTTCTTGAAAATTCTTACTTTTTAAGATAATATTATTCTATGATTATTACACAAACCCCTTTTAGAATGAGTTTTTTTGGTGGCGGCACAGATTTTAGCGGCTTTTACAATGAACACGGAGGAGCAGTAATTAGCACAACTTTTGACAAATACTGTTATGTTACAGTGCGTCACCTACCTCCCTTTTTTGACTATAAAACTCATCTTACATATTCAAAAGAAGAAAAAGTAAATTCTTATGAAGAAATACAGCATCCTGCAATACGCAACGCAATGCAGTGGCTAGATATGCACGAAATTCGTCTGACTTACGAATCAGACTTGCCTGCCCGCTCTGGATTAGGAACGTCATCTTCTTTTGCAGTTGGAATGATTGAAGCTTTCTATGCAATAAAAGGAAAATATGCCGACAAAAAGAAGCTTGCAGACGATGCAATCTATCTTGAAAGAGTCTTATGCAATGAGGCTGGCGGTATTCAAGACCAGATTGCGGCCTCTTTTGGCGGTTTTAATAGAATTAATTTTTCAAGCGACGGCTACACGGTAAAACCTGTTATCATAAATCCAGAACGAAAGAAAAAATTAAACGACCGCCTTATGCTTTTCTTTACAGGATTCAGCAGATTTAGTTCCGACATTCAAAAAGGAACTGAAAAATCAATGAAGGACAAAACTGCTCAGCTATTAGAAATGTATAGACTTGTAGACGATGCTGAAAAAATTCTTACAAATAAAAATTCGGATTTAGACGAATTTGGAAAACTCCTTGACTATACCTGGAAACTAAAGAGAGGAATTTCAGGTGGAATTTCTACAAATTCTATAGACGAACAATACGAAAGAGCCATAAAGGCAGGCGCTCTTGGCGGAAAACTTTTAGGAGCCGGCGGCGGAGGCTTTTTGCTCTTTTACGTTCCAGAAGAAAAACAGCAGGTTGTAAAAGACGCGCTGCATGATCAAATGCACGTTCCTTTTAATTTTGAAAATGACGGAACTAAAGTTATCTACTATGGTCCAGAGCTTTACGTTGAAAAAGAATAAATCTTAAGAGGTCACCAAATGAAGTACATAGATCAACTTATAGAACGCTACCCTAGCCTTGAAATCTGCAAGCAAGATATTGAAAAGGCGGCTCTGATTTTAATCAACAGCTATGAAAAAGACGGAAAACTTTTAATTGCAGGAAACGGCGGTTCTTGCGCAGACAGCGACCATATAACTGGAGAGCTTTTAAAAAGCTTTTGCAAAAAAAGAATTCCCGATTCAAAATTGATTAAGCAAATAAAAAAAGTTGATGAAGAATCCGGTGAATATCTTGAAAATCGGTTGCAAGGTTCTTTGCCCGCCATTGCCCTTACAAACAATACCGCTTTAATGACCGCCAGCTTAAATGATGTTGATGGAAACGCAATGTTTGCGCAGCAAGTCAATGGCTACGGAAAAAAAGGCGATGTTTTTTTAGGCATTTCAACATCTGGCAACTCAAAAGATATTATTTATGCAACGGCTGTAGCAAAGGCAAAAGGTCTTTATACAATTGCGCTGACAGGAAAAGACGGCGGAAAACTTGCGAAAATTTCTGACGTCAGCATTATTGTTCCTCAAAACGAGACATTTATGATTCAAGAACTGCATCTTCCTGTTTATCACGCGCTGTGTCTTCAGGTGGAAGAGCATTTTTGGGAAGTGTAGTTTATGAAAACGATTATAATGGCAGGCGGAAAGGGAACTCGCATTCAGAGCGTAAGAAACGATGTTCCTAAGCCGATGATTGAAATTTGCGGAAAGCCAATTCTTCAGTATCAAATTGAAAATTTAAAACAATGCGGATTAACCGATATAACAATCGGCGTTGGATATTTAGGCGATGTCATAAAAGCATATTTTAAAGATGGAAAAGAATTTGGCGTAAATATTGATTATTTTACTGAAGATTCTCCTTTAGGAACTGCTGGCGCGCTTTTTAAAATGTTAGATGGAAAAGACTGCGATGCCGTTCACACAAAGACAGTAATTGATGACGATTTTCTGCTTCTTTGCGGAGATGTGATTTTCGACATTGATTTCATAAGATTCATAAATTTTCATAAGCAAAAAAAAGCCTGGGCTAGTTTAATGGCTCATCCAAATGGCCACCCATACGATTCTTCAATTTTGATTACAGAAATTCTTCCGCCAAAGTTTCCTGGAGAACTTCCTCAAAATACGCATAGAGTCGTAAAATGGCTAGCGAAAGAAGATGAACGGCTGTGGTACAGAAATCTTGTAAATGCAGGAATAGAAATAATTTCGCCTCAACTGCTTAGAAAAACAGCAGAAAACTTTGTTCCCCGCCATCCTGAAGCTCCTGACAAAATAGACCTTGACAGAGATGTCTTAAAACCAAATATCAATTCAAAAAAGATATTTGCCTACGAGACACCGGAATACATAAAAGACATGGGAACTCCAGACAGGTATTACGAAACTGAAAACGATATAAAAAGCCATAAAGTATCTTCAAGAAATCTCAGCCACAAGCAAAAAGCTATTTTTCTTGACCGAGATGGAACTATAAATAAAAAGAACGGATTTATAACAAGCCCACAGCAGTTTGAATTAGAAGAAGGAGCGGCACAGGCTATAAAGAAGATAAATAAGTCCGGCTATCTTGCCATCGTTGTAACAAATCAGCCTGTAATAGCGCGTGGCGACTGCACTTTTGAACAATTGCAAGAAATACACAACAAAATGGAAACTCTATTGGGAAAAGAAGGTGCTTTCATAGATGCCTTGTATTTTTGTCCTCACCATACAGACAAAGGATTTCCAGGAGAACGCCCTGAATACAAGTGCGATTGCCAGTGCAGAAAACCAAAGCCAGGACTTTTGCTTCAGGCTAGCCAGGATTTAAATATCGACCTAAGCGAATCTTATATGATAGGCGATGGAAAAAATGACATTCTTGCCGGGCAGGCAGCTGGGTGCAAAGAAAGTCTTTTGGTAGACAAGAACAACAGTCTGCTTGACTGTGTATCTAAAATAATAAAACAGTAAATGAGCATTATATGAAAGTAGCTATTGTACACGATTGGCTTACAAACTACGGCGGAGCCGAAACCTTTGTAGAACTTCTTTTAAAAATTTATCCTCAAGCAGATATTTTTACTCTTGTTTATGATAAAAAAAAGATGAAAGGACATTTTGAAAAAAACAAAATCATTACATCTTCACTACAAAAAATCCCATTTTCTACAAAGATATATACAAAATTGCTAAAGTTCATGCCAAAAGCTTTTGAATCTTTTGACTTGTCAGGCTACGACCTTGTTGTTTGCAGCAGCTCTTCATGTGCGAAAGGTGTAATAGTTCCGCCTTACATACCTCAAGTTGCTTATATCCACTCCCCTATGCGCTACGCATGGGACTTGTTTTTTGATTACAAAAAACGCAGCGGCAGATTGACTAGATTTTTCATGTCTAAATGGATGCCAGAAATTCGTCAATGGGATTTTATTTCAAGCCAAAGAATAGATACCCTTGTTGCAAATTCAAAATATATAGCTCGCAGGATAAAAAAATTTTGGAATTTAGATGCAAAAGTTATTTATTCTCCAGTAAATGAAGAACGATTTTTTCCAGACTTTTCTAAAGAACGCAAGGACTTTTATGTCGCATTTTCAAGGCTTGTTCCGTACAAAAGAATCGATTTAGCAGTTCAAGCCATAAAAGGAACTGAAAAGAAACTAGTTGTAATCGGTTCTGGCTCTGAAGAAAAAAAACTAAAGCAACTTGCCTCAGGAAATAAAAATATAACATTTACAGGCAGAATCGATGATAAAGAACTTAGAAATTATCTTCAAACTTGCAAAGCAATGATTTTTTGCGCAGAAGAAGATTTCGGACTTGCCCCGCTTGAAGCGCAAGCCTGTGGCTGCCCTGTGATTGCATTTGGTCGCGGAGGAGCTTGCGAAACTGTAAAAGATTGTAAAACTGGTATTTTCTTTGAAAATCAAGACGTTGATTCTTTAAAAAATGCATTAGAAAGATTTGAACAATTGCACAGTCAAAATATTTTTAAGTCAGAAGAAATTGTTGAACACGCAAAGACATTTAATCAAGAAAATTTTATAAAAGAATTCAAACAGACCGTAAATAATACAATTGAAAAAATAAGCATAATGAAATAAAATGGATGTGTAATGACGTCAACAGAATTTATATCTTTATTTAAGAAAACATATCACAACAGAACAAGCTCTTTTCTTTCTGGCTTAATGCTCATGATTGTGGATGCAATTTCACTTTTTTGTTGCATCGGGCTGGCATTTTTAATCATAAACTTGTTCAAACCGGAACTTATAAATTTCCGCTCTTTTGTAAACTATACACTTTATTTTCCTTTAGTTTTATTAGTTTTCTATGCGGCAGGTCTATATCCTGGCATAATGAATTCCCCGTCTGACGAAATTCGCAAAATGACAATTTGTTCCTTTTTCTGTTTTATGGGAATAGGCATAAGCATCATATTTGAAGACGGTTCTTCTGATAATATCATTATGGTTATAACGCACAGCATTGCTGCCGACAGCAGCAACATCGCTGTAATCTGCGCGCTTCTTTTAGCCACGCCGATATGTGCAATTGGACTGCCAGCTTGCCGCGAAATTGGCAGGCATATTTTCGGAAAATTCTTTTGGTGGGGAGTTCCCGCTGTAATATACGAAACTGACAATAGCGGCGCAGTTGTTGTAAACCGATTAAAAAAACGCAGGGATTTAGGTTATAGACCTGCAATAATAATTGATAATTCTGTAAAAGAAAGCTTTATCCAAGACGGAATTCCTGTTTTTCCAGAAACAGATGAAATTTTAAATGCAATAAAGAAACTGAAAATAAAAGTCGCCATTCTTTGTGACTATACAGGCAACAGAAAACAGATTTTCACAAGCTACAGATACACAATAAATATTTCTAAAAATCAAGATAATCTTTCTTCTTCAATGCACATAAGAGATTTAGGCGGAATAATAGGCTACTCAACAACTCATAATTTAACAAGGAAAGGCAGCCTTTTTACAAAACGCCTAATTGATTTGTTTTTAATTTTTATTTCGCTTCCAATAGTCTTGCCTGTAATGATAATTCTATCCATTTTAGTAAAAATGACATCAAAAGGGCCTGTTTTTTATGGACACAAACGAGTTGGAAAAAATGGAAAAGAAATAAAGTGCTGGAAATTTAGATCGATGTACAATAATTCTCAAGAAATGCTAGAAAAAATTCTTGCAACCGATCCTATAAGAAAAGCAGAATGGGAAAAAGATCGAAAATTTGTAGACGACCCGCGTGTTACAAACTTTGGAAAATTTCTTAGAAAAACAAGCCTTGATGAGCTTCCACAGCTTTTTAATATTTTGATAGGACAAATGAGTTTTGTAGGTCCTAGACCAGTTACAAAAAGTGAAATAGAAAAATATGGCGAAAGCGCAAATTTTGTCCTTTCTGTAACGCCAGGACTTTCTGGAATGTGGCAAATTTCTGGACGCTCGGACACAGGCTACGAAGAAAGAATAAACCTAGATACCTACTATATTCAAAACTGGTCCGTATGGCTTGATATATGGATTATTATAAAAACTGTATGGGTTGTTATTAGAGGAAAAGGTGCATACTAAATGAAGCGTTTTTATATTGCAATAGCATTTTTACTCTCAATATCTGCGGCTTATTCAAATCAATATAAAATCGCAGATGTTGACTACAACATAAAAGGCATAACAAGAAAGTATGTTTTAGATACAAAAATTCCTGTTGACAAGAATAGAATTTTTAACTCGGAAGACGAACTAATTTCTTATATAGATGATTATACTCAAAAGTTAGAAAATACAAGAACCTTTGAATCTATTGAAGTTGATTTTATAGTAGATGAACAACCAGTAGATTTTACAACAAACGCAGAAACAGAGAATTTAGAGCCTTTGTATCGCATTCATTTGAAAGTTGCCACAAAGGATTCGTCTCACCTTTTGGCTTTACCCTATGGAAAAACGACGCCAACAGGAGATTCCGGACAAAATATCGTTGTAAAGTTTAAAATCAAAGATACAAATTTTTTAGGTTCTATGGAAACCATGGGAACTGATGTAAACGTAGAAATAGA
This sequence comes from uncultured Treponema sp., assembly GCA_934667505.1. GTDB lineage: Bacteria > Spirochaetota > Spirochaetia > Treponematales > Treponemataceae > Treponema_D. The sequence goes on from CAKULY010000001.1 coordinate 121,544, forward strand.
AACAAAAGAAAAAGGCTCTGCCCCCGATTTTAAGCTAGGCTTTAATACAGAATTTTACACGCCGTTTAAGATGGGTGTTATAGACTGTTCCTGGGGAAACTCTTTTGCCCTTTCATACACGTTTGGAAAGCACATGCCAGAATGGGATATTCAAACAGGCTTAGATTTTTCTATGCCTTTTGACAAATTTTCTTTAAAATTAAGCGTAAATCAATATTCCATAAACGATTTAGACTACTATCAAAAAGAAGATTCCAACGGAATTTACAACGATAATATCTATTTTAAAGAAAGTGTAGATTTTTCTGCGCCAATAGAAATTCAAGATATTCAAAACTGGGGAAAAATATATTACACGCCGAAACTAGGATTCGGTTACAACTGGGATTTTGACGGAATTCGCGATGAAGACCTAAAAGGACCTGTTGTTTCTGCAAATCAAACTGTTTCAACCTCTCGCGTAAACTGGATTGGCAATTTTAGAAACGGCATTAGTGTTTCGATTTCAACGCCATTTAGCTATAATTTTCAAACAGAAGAATTTGTTTCTGGCATAAACGGAGAACTTTCTTTATACAAAGCATTTAAGTATGCGGGCATTTATTCAAGAAGCTACGCTTTTGCAAACTTGTCTTCTATTCAAGATGGCGGAAGAGAAAACATAGGTTCTAGGCTTCGAGGAATTCGCTATAAGCAATATTTTGCAGAATCAACTGGCCATTCAAATTGGTATGCTACAGAAACGCCTGCAGCATTCGTATTTAATATCGATGTGCCGATTCATATATTTACGTTCAGATTTGAAGATTGGCCTTTTATAAAAGACCATCAGAAGCTTAGCAGAATAATGTCTATCTTTGATAATGAAGTTCAGCTTTCTCCTTTTTTAGATTTTGCATTGGTTCACAATAGAATTACAAACACAAATTTTCATCCTACCGATGGTTTTTATTCTGGGGGGCTAGAAGTTTTAGTGTATCCAAAAAAATGGAAAAATTATACGGTTCGTGCGAGTCTTGGTGTAGACTTAGGCAGGAAATTGCCATATTTCAAAAAATTCGTAAATCAAGATTGGCGAGATTCTAGCGTAAGTTCTTATGAACTTACAATTGATCTTTCTATGTTCTATTAGAGATTAGCCGCAACAACTATGTGACTTGATGCAATTTTTTTGAAAAATCTTATCTATTTTTTATTCATCAAAGTTATCTTTGAAAATTGAATTTGCGCATCGTTTTTCCAGTATTCTTCTGGAGAATATGTTTTTAAAATAGAATAAAGTTGAACTGCAAAAACTGGATTATTATTTTTTTGCGCAAGGGCTGCAAATTCATTAAAACCTTGCCAAACTTTATTGTTAATTCCCCAGTCCACTATATCTTCATATAAAACAGCTTCTTTTAAAACCGATGCTAAGCCTTTGTATTCAAATTCCGGATTTCTTTTCTTTACAACTTCATAAATCTTAGTAAAACCGGTAAGAGTACACAATGCGCTGCAATTAAGAGCCTTGTCTAAAACATTTTTAGAATTGTAATATATGGCAAGATCCATATAAGCTTGCAACAAACTGTAATTTTGAACACGGTATAAAGAAAAAAATTTTTCAAGAGCATTTGATTTTGCACTTGAAATTGTTTTATTTATCGCTTTTATAAAAGCAGAATCCTTATATAAGTTGTCTTGTGCAATTATAAGCAAGAGGTATTTTTCATAGTCGTCATATTTTTCTTGAATAGAACTGATTTCTGCCAATGAATACAAAATATTATACTTTTCGGCAGGAATATCTAGTATGCCAGCATTTTTCAAAGCCCTTTCATAAAAATTAAAAGCAAGAGCATACTCTCCTTCCAATTTATAAATATTACCGCACAAAACATCCGCTTCTGGAAATGGCTTTTTAGATTTTATAAAATCTATCAGCTTTGTTTTTGAATCATCAAAAGCTTGAATACCATATCTTTTTTCATAGCGATTTATAATCATAAGGGCATCGTAATCTTGTCTTTCTTTTAAAATGCCTTTAGAAGCGGACAAAAAATCACCTGCGTATTTGACTTCAGCAGGTTTAAAAGAATTTTCTAGAGTAAAAACTTCCCAATCAATCCGATTTTTTCTAGTTTCTGTAGCTTTTTCTGCAAGTTTTAATGCAAGCGAAAAATCAGAGTCTTCAAATGCGATTTCGGCATCTTCAAAAATCCGCTGATCGTTATAAATGTAATCAGGCTCCTTTGCAGTTTGAGCGAAAAGCGGTAAATATGTAAAAATAAACAAACAGAATAAAAACTTTTTCATAAAGTCTCCAAGTTTATAGAGAATTTAATTCTTCTTCAAATACTTTGTCGGCATCTTTTTCATCTATTGTGCGTACTATTTTTCCTTTTTTAAAGATGATTGCCTTTCCATTTGCGCCTGCAATTCCAATATCAGCGTGTTTTCCTTCGCCAGGTCCATTTACCACACAGCCCATAACAGCAACAGTAATATTTTTATCCAGCGCAAGCAGCCTTTTTTGCCATCGCTCTACAAAAGAATGAACATCGAAACCTAGCCTTCCGCACCTAGGACAAGAAACAAGATTTACACCGCCATTACGTTTGCCGCATTCTTTTAAAATATTTCTAGCGGCAATGACTTCGTTTTCTGGAGAAGAAGAAAGACTTACCCTAATTGTGTCTCCGATATTTTCAGAAAGAAGCGTTGAAAACGCCAAAGTAGACTTTACAACCCCGTCAATAAGCGGTCCGGCTTCTGTAACACCTAAATGCAGCGGATTATTATATTTTTGCGCATAAAAACGATTTGACAGAACTGTCTCTTCAACACTTGAAGATTTCATGCTAACAACATATTGATCAAATTTTAATTCTTCAAAAACAGAAGATTCTATTGCGGCAGTTTCGCAAAGTGCCTGAGCACGGGTCATTAATCCTTGAGCAACTTTTTGCTGAAGCTCTTTTGGATAACTGCCAGAATTTATACCTATGCGAATTGCAACTCCATTTTCACGGCAAGCATCAACAACTTTCCTAGTATTTTCTTTTGAGCCGATATTGCCTGGATTTATTCGTATTGCGGCGACGTTTCCTTTTAAACATTCAAGCGCAAGCCTGTAATCGAAATGAATATCAGCAACAAGAGGGATTTGCGTTCTTGAAGCTATTGCGCAAAGGGAATTTGCGCTTTTTATGTCAGGGACTGCAAAACGAATTATATCGCAGCCAAGCATTTTTAAATCATTTATTTGTTTTAAGATTGTATCAAGTTTATGGGGATTTTCTTCTAAATCTGCTATAGAATCTTTCCACATGGTTTGAATAGAAATCGGATTCTTGCCGCCAATTCCAATTCTTTTTGTAATTCCTTTGCCGCCAATAAAAACTTCTTTTGAATTCATGTAAAAATTATATCACATTTTGCAAAAATAAACACATTATAGTCACTGAACTCTGAAAAAAACTAAAAAGAATACTCAATGCCAAGTCCAATTAAAAAAACGCGACGAATCATAAGCTCTTCTTCAGAATTTTCTATTTCATAAACAAGCGGAAAAAAATCAAATAAATACCTTGCCGCAATAAAAAAATTAAAATTATTCATTTTTATACCAAACGAGGCGCCTATTATCGCTCCTAGTGAAGAAAACGTCTTTATAGTAAAAAAATGTGTGCTGTCAGAAGAGTTGTTAAATGCATATTCTATTTTTCCAATAGGAAAAGAAAAGTTCGGTCCTGCAAAAAGGCTATAGTTCACAATTCTAAAACTATCGCAGAATTTTGCTAAGGGGGCTAACTCAATAGATTTATAAGAATAGCAATAACTAAAAGAATCTATTTTTACAGAAAATCCATTAAAGTTTATATACGAAAAATCTGCCTGAAACGATACTTTTGGAAAAATTGGCAAGCGATATGCAAAAAAGGCATTCACAGCAAAATTGTAATGCCATAAAAAATTTGCATCAAAGCCAGCTTCTTTTGCAGCAGAGATTTCTGCATTTAACTGAGCATCTTTATATTCCGTGCCTATTCCAGCAGTAAAAAAAGAAGACAGACCAATATTCATATTCTTTGAAAAAGCGCAAGGAATTAAAACAAAAAAATAAGCAAGAAGAAATGCTATTTTTTTATCAATTTTTTTTATAATTGCCATATTTTTTATTTTTATATAAAATATAGTTCATGGTCAAGAAGTTTTTTTTCGTTTTATTTTCATATTTTGCTATATTTTCAAGTTGTAAAATCGATGTACAGGAACAAAAATCAGACAAAGAAGACAGCAGGACAGAACTTAAGCAAAACTCTTCCATAATCAGCGATTTTTATGCAGCGGGAGAGAATAATTGCGTAACAGTAAAATGGGCTCCTATTTCAAAAGAATATAATGTTTTTCTTATGGACGGAACGGACGACGAAGATATTAAGAAAACTTCGACAGCCGAACAGAGCAAAAAGCTAATTCCAATTCCATCTGGAACAAAATCATATCTTTTTGAAGGACTGGAAAACGCAATTTCCAACGAAAATGAGATAAAAAAAGTTGTCTACACCTACACTCTTATTGTTCAGGACGCAAGCGGAAACGAAATTGAACGGCAAGTGGCTCAGGCAACTCCAGCTGGAGAATTTGAGTACGAAAAAACTGAAAGAGGGGAAATTGCAACCACCGGCGCGTGGATTTTTCTTTCTGCGGCGGATTCCCCTGCTCCTCAACTTGCAAGCACAAAAGTTTTTGTAAGAATGGAAGGAACTCCAAACATTTCAAACGCACAGATTGCAAAAATAAAATGCAAGCCTTACACGATAACCGCAGAAACACTCAGCATTTTTAATAATCCAACTGCGGTCTCAAAAATCGTGAGTGACGGAAAATTTGCACAAAGCGAAGAATATAAAAATCTTTTAAAATTCCTTGAGGACGGCGAAGAAATCCAGTGGTTCACGCTTATGCCAACAGGAAACAGAATTGAAGTTTACGGAAAAATCGTAAAAAAATCATTTGACGAAAACGACTACACAGAAGGAACTGATTTTTCAGTAGAAACAGCCGTTTCCCTCTTGGAAGAAGAGAGAGTTTTCAGAATTGGAACAAAAATAAAGACAGGCGGATATTACAAATCTGGCGACGGCGGAAGCGCAATCTACGAAATTTCAAGCCGAGCTCTTTACAAATACGGCTCAATAAAAACTGCCGGCGGACAATGGTGCAATATTTTAGTTCAAGGGAATACTCTGAATCTTGTTGCTTTAGGCGGCGGAAACTGCTTTCAAGTAAAATGGAGCGAATACAAAAAATGGCGGGAATTTCAGGCCGCCTACAGCGACTACAAAACAAAATGGTACAACTTGCCGGAAAATTCAATTGAAAAAAGCGATTTTAAGTTTTTCCAGGAAATAATGCTGCGTACAAAGGATTCCGGTGTTGATTCTGAAAAATGGAATGCGTTCAAAGCCGCAAATCCACAAGAAAACGGAAAAAGGAGCTGGAAGGACTACGTTTTAAACAACGATTCAGAGCGAATTGCCGAGGCGAATGAAATTTTAGCCTCCGCAAGAAGTTCTGAAAACGAAACAATAACTTTAATTGTTCCAAGCGGAAACTACAGAATCGCAAATGACATAAATATCATCCTAAAAAACTATGTTTTGCGAGGAAACACAATTCGGCGGGAAATAACTCCAGAGCAAATCGACTCTTTTGAATCAACTTATGCGGAAAATGCAGATGAAGCAGGCTCTTCCGCATCAAATCCAGACGGAACAATTTTCTACACAGACAACGGAAACTGCGGAACGCTGAACATAATGGGACCTGCGGAAAATGTTTTGATAGAAGGAATAACTCTTGAGTCGCGCGAGCTTGACAGCCGCAGAACTTTCTGGCACAACCAAAGCGACAAAGACGGCGTTTACACAGACATTAACTACGTTGGGCGAGGAACTTGCGAGCCCACAATGGCAGACCAGCAGTGGTTTTCGCGGCAGGTACAAGTTTCGCAGTGCGGCAACGTAACGCTGAAAAACTGCGAATTCATAATAACATCGCACGTGCGCGACAAGGCGCTCTACCCTTCAAATCCTGAAAATCCAGCAGACATCTACGATTTTGGCGGAGAAGAATATTTGTATGAAACAAAAGGAAACTTGCAAGTTATAAACACAGATTCAAAACTTGTCGGATACCAAGCAAACGCCTATGTGGAGCACTGCGACCTTCACACAGACAAGCAGTTCACATCCGTAACTTTTTTTGACAGCTGGAACAACGTTACCGTAGATGACTGCCTTTTATACAATATGTCCGGAGTTTTCCGCGGCGCAACCATGGGATTTTTGGATATGTTCGGCGGTCAGTGCAGCAACGGAACGGTAAAAAATTCAACGCTTTACCACAACTGCCACGACGAGCAGATTGGAATTTTCACGCTCACAAAAAATGCCGTGAACTACAAGGAAACTGAAAAAATTGACGGCGTAAATTTCACCGGGAACAAAGTCTACGTAATGCGCGACGAGCACGTTGACAAAGCAAAACCGCGCACAATGACATTCACAGTCGGCTACGATGATTCACAGAATATCTATAATGTGAACATAAGCGGCAATTATTTTTACGCAAAAGACTTGCCGAGCAAACTTTTTACATTCGGTGGATTTGTAAAAGATGGCAGAAAAAATATTGTAATTCAAAACAACACAATCGAAATGGAAGATTCTGGCGGCTCCTATATGTTTGAAACCCGTCCTTATGTAAAAATTCTAAACAACACAATCAAGTTGGACTCTTCAAAAGGCTACATCGGCGGAACAATTTTTTGCTCAAGCAACACGGACAGCACAAAAAGCATCCAGCCGGAATTTTCGGGAAACACAGTAAACATAAATTGCAATTACATCGGTTCAATTTCTACCGCAACGGAAACTTATTCGAACGGAACTGCAAAAGGAAACACAATAAACATTTTTGGCGACCAGAGCGGAACTCTTTTTAACGGCTTGAATGAACTTTGCGGCAACACAATAAACATTCAGGGCAGAATAAAAGAAATCTATTCAAACAGCGGAACTCTTTATCAGGATGTAAAAATTGACGGCAACACATTGAACTTTTCCTTCAACGACTATGATGATGAATACACGCCCGGAGCAGATGGAACTTTATTCCAAAACGGACGCGAAGGCTTTACATTTGCCACAATAAGTGCAAAAACCGAAAATGGCTCAAATTTTTTTATCACAAGCAATAAAATCAACGCAAAAAACTGCACAAGAATGAACAAGCACTTTTTACGCTACACAAAAACTTCTGTTCCTGTATTGATTTCAAACAATCGGGCGCAAAAATTCAACTATCTGCGAGGAATTTCAGATTCAAACGCAGACAGAATCGTCTATCTGAACAATTTTGACAACTACGGAAAACGACTGAACAAAAATGACTGGTACACGGACGGACTTCTAAACGACACAGAAAAATATCTTTTCCGCTACGATTCACAGACAGATTCATACATTGCAATAAAACCGTTTTTTACCACAGGAACAATCGAAATTCCGCAGACCTACGACGACGGAAATCACGGCACAAAAACTGTAACCATAATTGAAGAAAATTTTGCCGCTGAAAAAAGTTACATCAGCGGCGTACAAATTCCTTCATCAATAAATGAAATAAGAAGCAAGGCGTTTGCTGGCTGCGGACTTGGTAAAGAGATTTTTATTCCATCAAGCGTGCAAAAAATCGGTTCACAAGCATTTACTGACACAAGTTCAAACTTAGTAATAAAATGTGCCGCCATACAAAAAACTGCCGATTGGCAAGAAGACTGGTATACTGGCAGCGCAAAAATTGAATGGGGCGCAGTTTCTAAATTTTAAATTTAGAAAGCACGTCGTCCATAACTTTTATGCTATCGTGTGTAGTTTGAGCCATTTCAGAAATATTTTGAGCAGAAGCATTTATTTCCTTTCCGCCTTCAGACATTTCATCCATGCTCCCTTCTACTTGCATAGCAAGCATATTAAGACTTCCAGCAGCGGTTGTTACATCTTCTATAGCGGCAGACATTTCTTTTGCAGTAGCTAGAACAGCGGAAGTAGATTCTTCTACATCATGCAAATTTGCAAGAACTTGTTTAGAAGATTCATTTTGCCTAGACATAGTAGCATCTACGTTTTGAACCAGTTCTTCTGTAGAATTTACTTTTTCCGTTATTTTTTCAAATTCATTTACAGAAATTTCTGAAGTTTCAACAACTTTTTCTATTACAAGACCTATAGCTTCAAGTTCTTTTTTTATAGAATTTGACTGAGAAGCAGAATTTTCAGCAAGCTTCCTAATTTCATCTGCAACAACAGAAAATCCTTTGCCAGCTTCGCCTGCATGAGCGGCTTCAATCGCGGCATTCATAGCCAATAAATTTGTTTGCGCAGCAATTTGCGAAATAACTGAGTTTGCGTCAGCAAGGTGTTTAGACTGCTCCGCCATATTTTTGATTTCATTTGCCATTTCACTCTGATGAGTTTTTCCAGAATCAGTAATTCGAATCAGTTCTTTGTATTCACCTGCTAGTTTCCCCACCGCTTCTGAAATAGCTGCAATGTCCGAAACCATTTTTTCAATAAATGAAGACGATTCTGTAATTTTTGCAGACTGCTCTTCTATATTTTTTTCAAGAGAATCTACTCCGTTGCTTGAACTATCAAGAATCTTCTGAACATCATCTAGTGTTTTATTTTGCTTTTCAATTTGCTTTTTTACGCTCAGAATATTTGACATAATTTGCGAAATTGCACTTGCCGACTCTTGAGAAGTAGAAGCCAAGCTGTCTCCTATGGTTTCCAATTTACTTTCGGCAGAATTAACATCTAAAAGAAGACTTCGTAAAGTTTGAATAAACTGGTTTACAGAATCTATCATTTCACCAATTTCATTTTCTTTGCTTGAATCGATTTTTACAGTCAAATCTGATGAACCAGTTTCTCCATTTAAACTCTTAAATGCTACAGAAGTTTTTCTTAGAGGTTTCATTACAATCTGAAGAATTATAAATAAAATAATTCCAAGACTCAAAAGAATTGCAGCAACAACAATTGGAAGCGCATGTTTTGTAAGTCTAGAAGCGCTCCTGCTCAGCTCCTTTAAGTTTATGCCTACATATAGCATGGCATTTCCATCCTCGCTATCAATAGGACTAAAAACAACCGCAGAAACAGTTCCATTGTGGCGATCAATAAGGTCAAGTACATGACGCTTTTCATAAACTTCGCTAATAATGAAAGGGCTGCCCATTTTTCCACCAGTTGCAGGATTTCCGTTCTTGTCTACATCAGAACTTTCTACGCTAGTGTCTTCTATAAAGATATTTATGGAACAGCCGAGAGTTGAAGCATATTCACTAATCCAGTTGTGATCAGAAAGCTCCTTTTGAATAAACAAAACGCTATTGTCTATTGGAGAAAAAATTGCTGCCGCCGTCGCAAGAACTTCATCATTTTTAAGAGAAATACAAGAACTAGTTTTTCCTTGGATTGCATTTGACAGGACTTTTTTTTCAGAAACAAGTGAAAGTGAATCATTTTTGCCTACAGAATAAATTGTTTCGCCAGAAGTATTTACAAGAATTAAACTGTAAAGTTCAGATTCGCTATACATCTCTGAAAGTCTTTGAAAAATTTCATTTCTTGAATCGAGAGAAGACCAATCTATTTTACTCAAAGAGTCTAAAAGTTTTTTTTCAAGATTTTTCTGTTTATTATCAAATAAAGCATGTATTTTATTTGAACTCGCTATGATTTCATACTTTTTCATGGTTGTTATTTCGCCTAAAACCATTTTATGGAGAAAAAGCGAAACACAAGCAGAAAGTATGACTGAAAGTACAATTGAAATAACAACAAGTGTAGAATAAATCGATTTTTTCTTTTTCATAAAAGTACCTGAAAAAAACAAAAAATTTCTTGAAAAAAAAATTCAAGACTATTATCTCTTTATATTATTTAGGTATTTAATAAATGTCAAATTCTTTTGTGTAATAAATTGTTTTTATCAAATGCCAAGTTATTTGCATTAAAAAAGTCGGCATTTGAGTTTTATGTTGAAAGTCGAGTTTTTTATAACTACGAAAAAACGCTACAAACGCTTTTATTCATTTTTTAAACTCGGCTTTCAACATAATAATTTTACAAAATCTCTAAAATTTTAGCAAACAATCATAGAGAATACCATTGCAAACAAAGCAACTGTTTCGCAAAGACCTACAACCATGATGTACTGAGCAAAACCTTTTCCTGTTTCGCCAAGCGCATCTGAACCTGCGGCACCTGCTTTTCCCTGTGCAATTGCAGAAAAACACATTGCAAAACCAGAAGCAATGCCAAGTCCTAATAAGAACCATGGATCTTTTTGAGAAGCTACCATTGACTGCATAAGAAGGAAACCGTAAATAGTCTGTGTTAAAGGGGCACCCGCAAAAACTGTAAGAATAAAAGGAGCAGGCTTATTGTTTACGTAACAACGTTTCCATGCGCCAATTGCTCCCTGACCTGCAATACCAATACCAATTGCAGAACCAATTGCTGCAATTCCCATTACCAAAGCTGCACCAAGCATACCAAAATTCATAATTAACTCCTAATATCTATTTATTATCCGTATTACAGAACGGACTATATTTAAAGCCAGACCATGACATTCCTAAATGAGTTGAAAATTCCAACGTATTTAAGCGAACACCATGAACAATAACAGAAAGCAAGTTTAAAATCATATTCAAACCATGTCCAAATACGATTAAAACTATAAACGCACCAAATAGCAAAGCATGTCCCAAAAGCGGTCCTGCCATTTCGTTTACAGTATTTGAAATAGCAGCTCCTGCAAGCCCTACCGCCCAAAGACGTATATAGGAAACTATATCAGAAAATACGTTTACTACCCCAAGAAGAACAGAAATAATATTCTTACAACTTTCAAGAATGGATTTGCCTATGTTTCCTTCGTAATTACTAAATATAAAACTTAAAACAAATCCAAACGCAACCAAAGCTATAGAAACCATTCCTATTGGAATTCCGTAAATCACTTCGGAAAAGCTGAATACTGAAGAACTTACAACCATTGAAAGAACAACATAGAACATTCCCCAAAGCTGAAGCAAAGAACCTAATTCTCCTAGCATTTTTAGTGATTTTCTATTGCGAACAATTCCTTTTATGTGAGCAACAGAAAGCTGCAAAAATGCTAACGTAAAGCAGAAAATCTGAAGATTTTGCGCAGAAGTCAAATATCCTTTTGAGACATCTGTAGACCAAAATGGAAGCCACTGAACATCTGCATAGGCATTAGAAATCTGAGGAACAGAAAGCGCCACTAGCCAATTTGGTAACTGTTCAGGTTTTAATCCAAACCAGGTACACGTTACAAGACCCCATATTACAGTCGAAAGCCCTAAAATCAGCATTAATCCAGAAAGCGCGGAAACGCCTTTTTTAGTTTTTAGCGACTTTATAATCATGACTATCGCCGCAACTGTTACTAAAAGTCCGTAGCCACCATCACCAAAAATCATTCCAAAGAAAATTGAAAAGAAGAACAAAAACCAGCCAGAAATATCATACTCATGGTAACCAGGCACTGTTCCTAAGAAATCTGTAAGAGGATAGATAAGACTTACAAGTTTATTATTCTTCAATTTAGTAGGAACGCTGTCTTCTTCAGAAGGGTCGCTAAAAGCCATTGCCCAAGAATTTTCTTTTACAGCATTTTCCAGCTTTTCAAAACTGTCAACAGGAACAAAACCTGAAATCCATGCAAGGTCAGAATCTTTGCCTTCGGATTCCTTTCCCATTCCGCTGTAGACATTTTCAAACAAAATATCACTTTCCAAAGATTTCTTAAAATCTGCAATTACAGGAATGTAAATAGCTTCTGCCTTCAACTTAGCGTCAATATCATCGGATTTGCTAATATTGCTTTCTATGCGCTGAGCAATTTCGGTTGTAGAAAACTCTGGCATAGGAACTTCGTAAGCTTCAGGAGGAAGACTTTCTGGCCGTTCCGCACTAGCATCAAGCAAAAGAAAACGAACAGTCTTTTTTTGCTTATTAACGCATAAAGTCTTTACAGTGTCATCAATTAGATAGTACTTATCTTCTGGGATTTCATACATCTTAAGACGAATATTCTTTTGGGCGAGGTATTCAAAATCTTTAGGATTTACATCCCCCCAACCAGAAAAACGTTCTAAATCAAGACTGTCGCTAGAAATTTCTTCAAGCAGACGCTTTTTTTGCTCATAAAGAGAAATAATATTTTCACACTTTTTAGAAACTTCTTCAGAAGAAAGCTTTTTTGGAGCTTCATGTTTTTTGGGCAATTTTATGTCACCAAGTATAGAACTTGCAGTTGTAGCGTTATTAGAAGCTTCTTTATAAGCCGCTAATTTTTCGCCGCTGCCTTCTAATTGCTCTAGGTGAACAACTCCAATTTCTTTTAACTTTTCCAACGCCTTTCTGCGTTCTTTATTAAGAACAACAATGGAGACTTTTTTCATCTGTACAATCATTCGGCAGCCTCCTCTTTGTTAGTTGCATTAGCATTTGCCTGAAGTTTCTTTTTAGAAATCTTGCTTCTTACAACTGCCGCAACCTGTTCATCTCCAAGATAAACAGAAATTTTCTTTATATTAGCTTTTGTTTCTGGAATTTTCACCTTTTCAAACAAGTTTACACGCTGTGTAGTCGTTCTAAGCTCCTTTGAAAGCAAGCGAACTTGTTCATCAAGCACGCCAGCTTCCAGATCCAAAGACAAAGCCTTTTCCATTCTGTCAGCAGCTAAATCAATCCAAAGCGGAGTTTCATACAAGTCGTAATCACCGCGATTGAAGTCAGCACCCTCGTAAATAGGAATTGTAACGCCAGCAATGTTTCCAAAACCTTTTTTTATATTGCTCACAGTTACCATTCCAGGTTTAAACGCATCTGCCTCACCAAAAACAGAAATCCATTCATCGAATTCCTTTTCCAGCGCAATGCGTTTTGCCCTAACTTCTTTAGCCTTAGCCTCTATTGTACGAATCTCTGTTTGGAGCTGCTGTTTTTTGAGCGTAAGCGTAGGAAGATAGCGCTGATACATTTTCAACGCATCTTTTTGAACTTTTTGCTCATTTTTAGTCAGCTTTATTTTTGCCATACAGTTTCCTTACTAGTCTTATTTATTTGAAGGCCAGTATTTTTCTACCAATGCAGTTTTAATACCAGTTTCAGAAGGTTCAAAACAATCAGCAAGAATCTTCCAACCAAGATTCAATGCTTCTTCCAAAGGAATATTTTTTGAAAGATCCATCATCTCATCTTCAAATTCTTTTCCAAATGCAAGAAGTTTTTCATCCCATGCGCTCATATTGAAACCCATAGATTTTTTTTCAAGAGTATCTTTATAGTTTGCATAAAGACGAATCATACCGTCCATAAGAGCCCGGTGGTCATCGCGGGTTGAACTGTTTACATTCTGTTTTAATCGCGACAATGAACCGAACGGCTCAATTCTTCCGCCCTTAAGATAGTACTGACCTTCTGTGATGTATCCTGTGTTATCTGGAACTGGATGAGTAACATCATCTCCTGGCATTGTAGTTACAGCAAGAACTGTAACAGAGCCAGCATTGTCAAAGTCTACAGCTTTTTCATAGCGGCTTGCGAGCTGCGAATACAAATCTCCAGGATAACCGCGGTTTGAAGGAACCTGTTCCTGTGTAATCGCAATTTCCTTTAAAGAATCCGCGAAGTTTGTCATATCAGTAAGAAGAACAAGAACATCTTTTCCCTGAAGAGCGAACTGTTCAGCAACGGCAAGAGAAAGGTCAGGAATTTTTTGACATTCTACAGTTGGATCTGCCGCTGTATGAATAAACATTACAGTCCTAGAAAGAGCCCCGCCATTTTCAAGCGTATTCTTAAAATAAAGGTAATCATCGTATTTTAAGCCCATTCCGCCAAGAACGATTACGTCAACTTCCGCCTGCATTGCAATTCGCGCAAGAAGCTGGTTGTACGGTTCGCCAGAAATACTAAAGATAGGAAGTTTCTGCGAAACAACCAACGTATTGAACATATCAATCATTGGAATACCTGTTCGTATCATTCTGCGAGCCATTATACGTTTTGAAGGATTTACAGAAGGTCCTCCAATAGCAACAAGATTGTCTGTAAGAGCAGGTCCATTGTCGCGAGGTTCTGCAGAGCCATTGAAAATTCTTCCAAGCAAATCTTCGCTAAAACTAACTTCCATTCGGTGACCTAAAAATTTTATATGGTCACCAGTATTTACACCTCGTCCACCAGCAAAAACCTGCAGAGAAACAATATCCCCATCAATTTTATTTACTTCGGCAAGGGATTTTCCATAAACCGTTTCGATTTCGGCAAGCTCACCATAAGCCACATTTGTAGCTCTTACAGTGATAACACTTCCTACGATGGATTCAATTTTGCTATAAACTTTATTCATTATTCACCATCCTTGAGAAGAGCTGCAGCTTCTGCTGTAAGGGTTCCATTCTTGGAAGAATACAATTCGTCGATTTCAGCTTCTTTAGACTTAAACTCCGGGGCATCCCACGCAATGTAGTTCCAGTCAAGAAACTTCTGACGAATTTGATTAAAGAATGTTCGAGCAGAATCTTTGTCTTCAAGATTAAAATTAGAACCAAGAACTGTAAGAACTTTGTTGAATACATAATTTTGTCTTTCTATGGTAACAGCAGCATCCACTTCGTCAAATGAGTTCTGCTGAAAGTAAACATAATCAAGGAATTCGCTCTTCATATAGAAAATAAAGTCTTCAGTAGAAGTTCCTTCCTCGCCTACTACTTTCATCATTTGATTTACTTCAACGCCTCGCTTATAAATCTCACGGGAATATGCGACTTTTGGATCCGCAACAACACCTTTGTATTTTGACCAAGAAGCAATTGGATCGATTGAAGGGAATTTTCGTGCATCTGAGCGTTCTCGAGTAAGGCCATGGAAAGCTCCTACAACTTTTAATGTTGCCTGAGTTACAGGCTCTTCGAAGTTTCCTCCGGCAGGAGAAACTGTACCGCCAATTGTTACAGAACCAAAAGAACCGTCTCGAAGCCGAACATAGCCTGCCCGCTCATAGAATGCTGCTATATAAGATTCAAGATATGCAGGGAAAGCTTCCTCTCCAGGAATTTCTTCCAAGCGACCTGACATTTCTCGCAAAGCCTGCGCCCAACGAGAAGTTGAATCAGCAAGAAGAAGTACGTGAAGCCCCATCTGCCTGTAGTATTCTGCCAAAGTAACTGATGTATAAACAGAAGCTTCGCGAGAGGCAACTGGCATTGAAGAAGTATTACAGATAATTATAGTTCGCTTCATCAACGATTCGCCTGTTCGAGGGTCTTTTAATTCAGGGAATTCTTTTATAGTTTCAACAACTTCACCAGCACGCTCACCGCACGCCGCGATGATTACGATGTCAACATCGGCATTTCTTGAAGTTGTATGCTGAATAACTGTCTTTCCTGCGCCAAAAGGACCAGGAATACAATAAGTACCGCCTTTTGCAACCGGGAAGAACGTATCTATAAGCCGGGTTTTTGTAACCATTGTTTCTGTTGGAGCAAGCCGTTCTGCATAACAGTCGACAGCGCGCTTTACAGGCCATTCAAAACACATAGTCAGTTTGTGCTCGTTGCCTTTTTCATCAACGACTACAGCCATAGTATCATTTATTGTGTAAGAACCTGCAGCAGCAACTTCTTTTACAGTGTAAGTTCCAAGCAAACCAAAAGGAACTAAAATTTTGTGGGTAAAAGGACCTTCTGGAACTGAACCGATTGAATCTCCTCTTAAAACTTTATCTCCTGTTTTTACAGTTGGAGTCCAATCCCACTTTGCAGTTTTAGAAAGAGAATCAACGTATACGCCTCTTTCAAGGAAGAATCCTGCTTTTTCTGCAACCAAAGGAAGCGGATTTTGAAGTCCATCATAAACCTGCCCAAGAAGGCCAGGTCCTAGCAATGCAGAAAGAAGATTGCCAGTGAACTCTACTACATCACCAGCCTTTATTCCTTGCGTCATTTCATAAATCTGCATTTGAGCTACATTTCCGCGAATACGGATTACTTCACCCTTAAGTTTTTTGCCTTCTACATTTACGTAGGCAACTTCGTTCATGGAAATATTTCCGTCAAATTCAACGGAAACCATATTACCATTGATACCGACTACTTTCCCTTTTGTATCCGTCATATCGTTTCTCCAAGTATAGTATCATAAATTTTGTGATAAGAATCAGTGCCTTTCTCCTTATCAAACTTTTTCATTCTTTCAATCAGCATCAATCTTATTCCATAAGAAAAGACAGCATCGACTGAAAAATTATCTAAAGGCTGAATTTCGTCTAAGACACTTAATCTATATTCAAAAAGATATTGTTCCGCAGAAAGAGGGCTGTCCATTCCAACTGCCGTTCTAGCTGCCTGGATTATATCCTGCGTACATGATATTGGCATTGGTCCTATATCTTTTTTCATTTTTTGCGCTCGAACTTGACACAAAGCATAACGAAGCGCTCTTTCAAAATCATACCATTGATTAAGAAATAATGATCCAGTTTCTACTGGCACACGAGGTGGCTCTAAAGAAAGTTCATTTAAGACAACGAAATCCTTTTTATCAAGAAAGCGAGAACACAAATCTCTGTAATACTTTTCTGTTATTGGCAGTGAAGATTTTTCTCCAGCAGCAGAAATATCAGGCAACTGCGAAACCAGATAATATTGTTCTTTCACTAAACAGTTCCTTTAGCTGCATTTTTCATAATCTGCGCAACACGTGGATTCAGATAAGATGTAAATAAGTCTGCAACAGATTCTGCTGAATAATCATAGTATGCAGCTCCATTGTTAATACCAATTCTAAAGCCGGCAGAAAGGGATTTATCAACTTTTATTTCAAGGCCTTTTGCAAGTTCCGCTTTTAGAGCTGCTTTAAATTCAGATTCAAGTTCCTTGCAATCTTTTTCGCTCAAAAGAACAGAAAGAGCAGAAGCATCAGCGTTTTTGCTCCAAGCCTTTACTGTTTCTGGAACTAAGGTTTTAAGCAGGTCCTTTGAATAAACTTTTGCACATTCAGAATTTACAAATGCATCAAGTTCTTTTAGCAAAGAATCTCTAAACGAAAGAAGCATATTTCTACAAGCCTGAGAGATAGCATCGTCGCTAGCTTTTTCAAGTCTTTCGATTTCGCTCTTTGCATTTTTTACCATATCTTCAGATTTTTTTTGAGCCTCTGATTCTATAGCAGAAGCTTTTTTTTCCGCCTCTTCTATAATTTTTGCAGCCTGCTGCTCGGCAGTAGCTACACCATCCTTTTTAATTTTGTCAATTAATTCTTGCAATTGAACGTCCATTTCTACCTCACTAAAAAGTTGTCTTTTTCTAAATCATTATAATAAAACGATTTAAAATACTTCTTTTTTTAATTATAGAAAACTAATATATAAAATATAAAAGCAAAACTATGAATTTTCAAGTTATATTTTGTTTTATTTTTATAAAACTCGAAGTTTAGGCCATTCAATCTAAAAGTTGAACTTAAACACAGTTTTAGAAAAATATTCTTGTCCTGGCTCAAGGATTGCAGAGGGGAATTCTTTTATATTTGGAGAATTTGGAAAAGCTTGCGGTTCAAAACAGATTCCGCAAAACGGCATATACATTGCTCCGTATTTTCCAGGCAAATATCTTACATATTTTGCATTATAAAGCTGAAAACCTTCGCAATTTGTAAAAACCTCCATAGATTTTTTTGATTCCGACTCTTTTAGCGTAGCGATTTTTACGAGAGGCACATTTCTTTGCGGAATTCCTAAAGACTTTCTGTACGCATTAGTAACAAAGCAGTTATCATAACCTTTTTCATCCTCAATCTTTTTGCACTCTCCAATTCTTCTTGGCAGAATAAAATCGAAGCGACTATTTTTCACAGATTTTATAGCTCCTGTCGGAAGCTGATTTTTGTCTTGCTCCAAGAACTTATCGCAATCTAATTGAAGAATATGGTCTAAAACAGAACCCGAACCTTTTAAGTTGAAATAAGAATGGTTTGTTATGCTGATTGGAGTTTTTTCATCGCAAACGGCCCTGTAATTAAACTCAAGAGAATTATCCTCGCAAAGAAGATATTCAATTTCAACATCTAAATTTCCTGGGAAACCTTGAAAACCATCAGGAAATCGTTTTGAAAAACAAATTCCGCTAGAATTTTCATTTTGCACAATTTTTGAATTCCACAAAATATTTTCCCATCTAGGGGTTCCTCCGTGAAGGCAATGCCCGCCGCAATTGTTTTCTAGCTTGTATTTTTTTTGCTCTAATGAAAACTGCGCATTTTCAATTTTATTTGAATACCGGCCAATGATTGCCCCAAAACTTCCCCAAGAAGTTGTATAGGAAGAAAGAGATGAAAAACCTAGCACTACATCTGTAAAAGAATCTTTCTTATCAAAAAGTTTTACACAGGTAATTGTACAACCAAAATCTGTAACAGAAAAGGACATTTTTTTGCTAGCAATTGTAAACAAAGATGCTTGAGAACCGTCAGAAAGAGAGCCAAACAGATTTTTTGAAATTTCCATATCAAAGTTTTCCGTCAAGGGTAAGCGCAAATTGAACTTCTAAAGGTGAACAAGAAAGTTCAGATGCAATCTGTTCAATTTCGTATCCTTTTTCAAACATATCGACAATTTGCTGCTTTAAACCATTTTTTGTAGAAACCGGCTTATCAGAAACAAAAACTTTTGGAGCTATAACAGGAATTTCTGCATAAGACGCTCCAGTTCCTGTAACATTTACAGTCGCAGTTGTATCTATCATTTTTTCAGAATTTTCATCCTCATTAAACAAGGTATTTTGAGCAAAAGTCTGTTTTTCAACTGCATTTTCTCCTGTTTTTGTAAGAACAACAGAAGATTCTGCGCTTATAGAATTATTCTTTTTAGACTTATTTTTTCCATAAGAATCAGCAACGTGTTTTGCAACATAAGAAGTTTTCGAACTAGAAGAAATCTGATTTCTAAAATCTTTTAAGGCAGCATTTCCCAATTCCTGTTCAGACAGAAGTTTTATTTTTTTGTCAGCCTCAGCAATAAGAATCTTTAACTTTGAAATTCTATCTTCTATTAAGTTAATATTTCTTGTTGTATTATTATTCAAGTCTATAAGAATTTTATTAACACTTTCCTTTGTATTTTCTATAATACTATCAGTGTTAAAAAGTTTTTTAAATCTTATTACAAAAACAATCCATAAAGATATATTAAAAAGACAAAGGATAACTATAAGAAAAACCAAAATTCTACCTCTTTAGATCAATATGCTGCCCTAAAAAAGGTTCTTTTAAAGGACTTGAATCTTCAGAAGATTCTGATTCAGATTCTTCGCCATTATTTTTTTTAGGCTGTCCATAAAATGAAGATGAATTATTATTTCTATTTTTGTTTATGCCAGAAGATTTTTCACTTTCTTCTGATTGCTGAACCTTTTTATTTTTTTCTATATTTTGGCGAACAGCTTCAGACTGCTGCATAGCTTGATTTAATTGAATTCCTTGCTGCTGATAAGAAACTTGATTTGCAACATTCGATAACTGAGAATACATTGTTTGTAAATCTATAGGCTGCAATCCCATAATTAGTTATATCCTTCAGGTCCTTTTGTAAAATCTATTGAAGGAGGCTCGTAAGGACCTCTTCTTGCAAATGCGTTTTCATAATAAAAGGTGCATTTTGAAACTTCACTATGAATTTCATCTAAAACATCGCGCACGTAAATCTTTGTTCCAGGGTAGACTGTTCCTTCAACCTTTACTTTTCCTACGGCTTTTAAATCTCTAAGATGATTTTGAAGAGAATCTATTTCCTGAGACAACTCTTTTGCTTCTGAAACAATCTGTTTTTTCCTTTCTACAAGAGAACCTAAGGTTTCTTCCTTTTCTTTTGGCAAAGAGCGACGCTTTTTCTTTAATTCTTCCAGCGTATTTATATCAAGATCGATATTTTCTAGTTCTTTTAAGAGTTTTCCGTGAGAATCAAGAAATTCGTCCAATTTTTTCTTAGCACGAGGATCCACACCAACACTTAGAACTGTAGTAGTTCCTCCGCCTGGAGAACCCACTGTCTTCGCACAAATTTCTTCCGTAGCAAAAAGATTGCCACCTGTTATCTGAGCCTTTTTTCCATAAACTACAATATTTTTCATTGCGGTCGCATTGCAATTCATAAGACTGTCTGTTGCAATAATATTTTGCTCAACTTCAAGATTCATTCCCTGAACAAATTTTACAAACAAAGACTTTCCAGCTTTTATAGAACCTTCGTTTTTGCCAAAAACACCTTGATGAACAATAACATCCCCAGATTCAGAAACAATATGACATTTTCCGACTGTCCCACCGATATCTATAGTTCCAGAAGCGCTTACATCAAAACCGTCTTCCACAGCGCCTTTTACGATAACAGAACCGACAAAAGTTATATTTCCAGTTTTTATGTTTACAGCATCAAGAGTAAGCATAGGTTCAACTTTGATTTTTCCATTTTCAAAAAGTACCTGCCCATCTATAGAAGCCAATATTGTAACACCATCTTTATCGAATTCTACATTTTGTCCTAAAACAACAGGATTATCCTTGCCATTTTTTGCTTCAAGGTAATGTCCGTAAAGAGTTTTTCCGCCCTTGCCTTTTGTCGCGGCAATTCTAGTAGCAAGGACTTGCCCTTTTACAACATTTTGAATTCTATTAAGCTCTTTAAAATCGACATTTCCAGATGCAGATTCCTGAGCTTTTAATTTAGACTGATCTGTTTCAAAGTTGTATTGAACATAAGAATCTTTTCCATCAACAGGCAAAATGGCGCTCGCCACTTCATAAGATGTAGAATAAACGGGATTGTCAACAAATTCTAAGATTTTTTCTTCGTTTATGCCGCAACGAACACCTTGCGCTTTTAAAGCCTTTTCAATAGCGTCAGTGGTCAATTCAGAACCACTCATAGCAGGAGCATCCACAGTTATGTATCCGTGCATTTCATCTTTTGAAACTTCAACGGCAATTACGGCATCTGCAGAAGCAATATGCTTATAAGAACCTATTGTCTCATACTTTCCATCTGTACCATTTTTTATGTATTTTTGAATAAGTTTATTATCAAAAGACTCTGTATCAGGACGTTTTACAGCATCTACAACTTCTTTTTCATCAACTAAACGACCTTTTCCTTTAGGAAGGATGACTTTTAATTTAATTGCAGAACCAAAACGATGTACATAAAAAAGACCATCTGTTGAAACTTCCTGAGAAAGTCCTAGTTCGCTTTCGCTTCCAAACATATCAAGGTTTGAAGACTTCTGTTTTTCAATAAGGCTTTCAGGACTCTGATATATTCTTATTTTCCAATTTTTCTTTCCAATTCCAAAAAAGCCCTTGCTTCCCTTTTCTACTACTTCGTATTCAAGATTTTTTGTTTTTGTATCAAATTGGATTGCTGCATCCGCAAGAGCTTCGTCAATTGAATCCGCGTTTACCTCTACATTTTTAAGCTGCTTGTCAATTTCGAGACGCTTTTTCATTTCTTCACGAAGATCGTCAAGTGAAACCATATTTACATAATTCCTTTTCTAAGGTTTGTAAGCTTTGCACGCAAACGCAAATTAGCTTTTGTGTGCAACTGCGAAATTCTTGATTCACTAACCTCAAGAACTTCTCCAATTTCTTTGAAAGTCAAATCTTCGTGATAGTACAAAACTATAACCATTTTTTCTTTTTCAGGAAGTTCGTTTATGGCTTGAATTATAACTTTACGAATTTCTTCGCGCTCTGCAATTACGTCAGGATTCATGCTTGAAGGAGATTCAATGCTATCACCTATGGACATGCTGTCGTTATCGTCACCAGAATACCAAACTTCATTCAAGGAAAGAATACTAGTTCCAGAAACTTTCATAACAGTTCTGTGATACTCGTCTTCGCTCATTTTTAATTCTTTAGCGATTTCACTATCGCTTGCGGTACGTCCGAGCCTTGACTCAAGGCTTACAATGGCATCTTCTATTTCTCTTGATTTTTGACGCACAGAACGAGGAACCCAATCTATTTGCCGTAACTCATCGAAAATCGCTCCGCGAATTCTTGTTACCGCATAGGTTTTAAATTTTACACCTTTTGCAGGATCATATTTATTTATTGCATCTAAGAGTCCAAACTGCCCAAAGCCTACTAAATCATCAAACTCTATGCTATTAGGCATTCCTACAGCAACCTTTCCTGCAACATATTTTACCAATGGCATATATTGACGAATAAATTTATCTCGTATTTTTGAGGACTTTGTTTTATGAAATTCTTCCCAAAGCAAATCTTCTTCTTTTTCATCATTTATAGATGTTACTGATGTATCTTCTTCTATTGTTTTGTTCAAATTCTCTTCCATAAAGATTATCCTTATTTTACTTATCTTTAGCCAACAACGTACTTATAGCCTTAGCCATAAGAGCGCTGTCTTCTCCCCTCGCAAAAGAATCAACATCTTTGCTAGAAGCCCCATTTTTAGAAAAATCCGAATCTTCTACCATTTGCTCTTCCTGTGTAGGAAGGATGTCAGAAGATGTTGGAATATCTCCTAAATCTGGAAGATTATCCAATTCATCCAAATCGTCAGAAACGGATGCTGGAGTTTTAGAAGAAGGTTCTTTTTTATTCGAACCGTCTTTTTCCACTTCATTTAAACTTTTTGCCTCTGTACCAGAAAAATTAGAAAGATTTTCGCCTGAAGAAATAGGAACAAAACTAGAAGTAGCTTCCTTATTCGCTGAAGTTACCGCATTTTGTTCTTTTTCCGAAACGTTATCTTTATTTTCTGTTTCAGTTTCAAGATCGCTTTGATTCAACATAGAATGATTGCTTCCCACGTTAAAAGCCTGTGTAGCCCCATCGGAAGGAAGCTCTTCATCTTGAACCATTATGTCAACCTTATGTTCTGATTTTCCAGAACTAGGACTCTTTGGCTCGGTAGAAATTGAAGAATTGGCATCTGATTCAAGAAAATTACCAAAAACAAAACTTACAGCAAAGCCTAAAAGTCCAAAAATTACAGAAAAAACAAGAGCTTTTATTAGAATCGTTCCAAATCCTGATTTTGAAAAAAGCCCAAAAAAAAATGAAATAAGAAAACCGAAAATAGTAAAACCTATGATGTATCTGTTTTTTTTCAATTTCCCACCTCAAATTTGTTTTTATATATGCTATTATATACTATATTCTAGCAAAAAAACAGTTTTTTATTTAATATGCTTAATTTTATTTCTTAAAATTTATTTTTCTTTCCTAAAAACTTTTTTAAGAAATTAGAAACACCTTCGTTTCCAACTATGTCAGTCTTTTCAATTCTTCCTACGATATGTTTCAAGCATACGGAAGGTTTTGAAGTTGGATTTACAACTATAAACGGCTTTTGCCTAATAACAGAAGCTTGCACAACTGGGTCATCGTAAACAAAACCTATATAATCAACCTTGTACCCTAAAAATTGAGCAACAATAGTTATTATTCTTTCAGAAATTCTTTTTCCTTCATCCGCAGAATGGACTCTATTAACTAAAAGTTTTAGATTTACAGGGCGATTCACAATCTCTGTTGTAATAATTTTGATAATTCCATACGCATCTGTTATAGCAGTTGGTTCTGGAGTTGTCACAACGTAAACTTCATCTGCAGCGGCAACAAACTGAAGCACATTGTTCGCAATTCCTGCTCCTGTGTCTATAATGATTATATCAGCATTTTGCAAGGTGCTAAACTGTTTTGCAAAATACTTTAATTCCTCTTCATTTAGATTTGCAATTTTAGAAAAACCGTTTGCGCCAGCAATAAATTTTATTCCGAATTCGGTATCTAAAATGATTTCTTTCATTGTCTTTTTTTTATTTATTACGTGCATAAGATTGTATTGCGGAACAACGTTCAAGAGAACATTTACATTTGCCATTCCAAGGTCACCATCTATCAATATGACCTTTTTTCCAAGCTGGGCATACGCAATAGCCATATTGACTGAAATATTTGTTTTTCCAACTCCACCTTTACCGCTTGTAATTGCAATAATTCTTGTAGAGTGATTCTTTTCAGTCTTAATCTTGTTACTATCTGAA
Source organism: uncultured Treponema sp. (assembly GCA_934667505.1). Taxonomy (GTDB): domain Bacteria; phylum Spirochaetota; class Spirochaetia; order Treponematales; family Treponemataceae; genus Treponema_D. The sequence goes on from CAKULY010000001.1 coordinate 145,782, forward strand.
CTTCCGTTACCTAAAAGCTCGCGTAATTCTTCTGCCTGTTCTTCCATTAATGTTCTCCAAATTTTTCATCTATATGCGCTCGATCAATTTCAAAACCTTCGAGTCGTATTAATGCATCAACAATACCAGCTCTATTAATATTTCTTGCGGCCTTTTGTCCATCTGTTATATAGGAAACACTTTTATTTTTTTCGTGCATAACACTTATAAGGTTTCCATAATGAGCAGATTCATCACACTTTGTTATTATAACAGAACTGTAACCAAAAGGCTCGTAATTTTGCATGATATTTATCAAATCGCTAGCCTTTGTAGAGGCAGTCATAGCCAAATAAACTTCAGCGTTCATACCTGGAATGCTTAAAGTTTCTTTCATAGCTCCAATGTGAGTTGCATCATTAGGACTAAAACCACTTGTATCAATGTAAATTGCATCCACAGAGTCTTTTATGCTTTCAAAAACCTGTTTTAAATCCGAAGCATTTTCTGCCTTTATTACGTCGCAATCAAAGATGCTTCCAAAACGCTGAAGCTGTTCAATTGCCCCAACCCTCATGGAATCTGTAGTTAAAAACTGAATATGAGGTCTTACACCTGTATTCCGTTCCGTGGAAAGTGTATATTGGGTTGCAAGTTTTACCAAAGTTGTAGTTTTTCCAACTCCGGTAGGACCTACAATGATTGTAACTATAGGCTTTCTATGAACTTTTTGTTTAGAGATGGAAATTGTTTCTCCAATCCAGTCAACTACTGCAACTTGCAAACTTTTAAAATCGTCAAGAGCATCTAAAGAAAAATTTTTCTTTATTTTTTCTGTAATGAATCTTATATATTTTAGCGAAAATTCATTATTCTCCAAAAGATTTTGAATTTTCAATATATTTGGATGTTCAGAAATATTTGTAGAGGCGACAGAAACAGTTTGTTCTTGCAAAGTTCTTGCAAGGTCTTCTATTTTCTTTTCGATATTGTTTATCTGAATATTTGTAATTAGTTTTTCAGTAATACCGTTTTTTTGAAGAATTTCATTCTTATTTTTTAAAAATGAATCTTCTGTGCTGGAAAGCAAATTTGCCCCTCTGCTCATTTCGGGATTAGAGTTTTTTTTATGAAAATCAGAAGAAAAACCACGAGGTTTTACTCTGTAAGAAACTTCTATTTCTTCATGCTGCCCAAATCCAAAAAGCCCTCCCCTAAGGACTTGCCTTAAATTAACAATTTCATAATCGCTTTGAAAAAGTTTATAAAGTTTTTCCTTTGCTTCATCTAAACTTTTAGCTAAAATCTTCTGAGTAGGTATTGTAGAATCATTTTTAGTCATTTCAATTTCCTTCCTCATCAGTAATTTCGCCAAGCACTTCAAGTTTTATTCCTGCACCTGCTGCAAGTATTTCTTTTTCGGACAACACTACGACACCTGGCATATCGCGCTCTAAAGAACTTTTTACTTCTAATCTGATTAGGCTAGAACACATTATTATAGGCATAAAGCCTCTTTTTTTACCAATAGTTAAAATGTCACTAGCACTCTTTATCCATTTTCTGCCGTCTACAGGATCAAAAGCAACATAAGGTTTGCTTCCATCCGCAGGAACCTGCGTATGCTCTAAAAACTTTTGCGACCAACCTTGCGAAAGGCTATAAACGTGCAATACATTAGCTTCATCAACATACTGCATGCATATTTGCTTGCCTAGAGCTTCACGAACTTTTGCAACTAAATCCCAAGCGCTTCCAAGAACAGAACCGAAATTTGAAAGAGTTTCCAAAATTGTAACTATATCCCGAATAGAAACTTGCTCTGCTAAAAGAGCTTTTAAAACTTTTTCAATATCCCCATAACTGAACTTGCGTCCATTGCCGTTCATTACTTCCTCAACAATGATAGGATTAGTTTTTTTAGTAGCTTCTATTATTGCAGCAACTTCCTGCCTTCCAAGAATTTCAGAAGCATGAGAACGTATAATTTCAGTTATATGAGTAGCTATTATTGTTGGAGAATCTACAACGGCATATCCCGCTTGCTCTGCATCAAAACGCTGATCTTCTGGCACCCATATTGCAGGCATTCCAAAGGCAGGATCTTTTGTAGGCTCACCTTTTATTTCCTCAGTAACTGAACCTGCGTTCATGCACATATAATAGCCGGGTCTAACAGAGTAACTTCCAGCTTCAATTCCCCGAATTTTAAAAATGTATTCGTTTGGCGGAATATTTATGTTATCCATAACGTGGATACTCGGAACACTAAGCCCTAAGTCAAGCGCTGTTTCTTTACGAATACGCGTAATTCTTTCAAGAAGCTCAGCACCATTTTCTTTTTCTACAAGAGGAATTAAACCATATCCAAGCTCAAGTGAAAGCGGATCCAAAGGGGCAAAAGAATCTTTTTCTGGATTTGAGCCAGAAGCATTTTTTTTAGCATTTTTTTCAGCAACTTCTTTTTCAAGCTCAATCTTTTTTTCATCATTTTTTCTTCTAGCCAACCTTATTCCTACAAAAATAAAAACGCCTCCAATTGGAATAAGAAGAAATTGAGTTCCATTTCTAAGGGCAACACCAATTACACACAGGAATGCGCCTACAATTTCATAAATTGTTCCATCAACGGAAAATTCGTGTACAATTCGCTCCCCAAGCTCAACATCTGACTTATCACCGGTTACAAGAATACCTGTTGCAAAAGAAAGCATTAAAGAAGGAAGCTGACTTAACAGTCCGTCTCCAATAGTAAGATTTGCATATATGGAAAGAGATTCTGAAAAAGACAAATGATTTTTTAACATTCCTATAGCAAAGCCGCCAATTAAATTTATAACAGTAATGAAAATTCCTGCTTTTACATTTCCTGAAACGAATTTGCTAGAACCGTCCATATTAGAATAAAAATCAATATCGCTGCGAAGTTCCTCTTTCATCTTTTTTGCTTCATCTTCAGTGATATAGCCCTGAGAAAGCTGATTGTCAATATCGAAAGATTTTGTACTCATTGCATCAAGAGTAAACCTTGCGGCAACTTCAGAAACTCTACTAGCACCTTTTGTAATAACAACAACTTGAACAACTATAATAATAATGAATATTACAAATCCTATTATTATATTGTTTCCGCCAGTAACAATATCTGCAAAAGCTTGAACCATAGAACTCTGGGTGCTAGCCAACTGATTAGGATTTGAGCCATTAGCAGTAAGAATAAGTCTCGTTGAAGAAATATTTATGCCAAGTCCAAAAATTGTTGCAAAAAGAATCACTTGCGGAAATGAAGAAAAGGCAGATGGACGCGGAGTGTATATTACTACTAGAAGTATTACAACAGACAAAGCCAGATTTAAAATCATAAAGGTGTCTATTAAAAACTTTGGAAGAGGAACAACAAGCATTAATACAACAACTATAGCCATAACAGCCATAATATTGCTGTATATAAAATTGAGAATACTACCCTTTTTTTTATTTTCGATTGCCATTAAGTCCCCACCCTAGACAAGCTACTTATTTTTTTGAGTTATATTTTAACACTTCTGCATAAATTGTTGCAAGAACAGACAAATAACTTTCTGGTATTATATCACCAACTTCGGTATCTGTATATAGTCCACGTGCTAAAGGTCTATTTTCAACGATAGGAACGTTATTTTCAGTGGCAATACGACGCATTTGAAAAGCAATTTCGTCAGCACCCTTTGCCGTTACAGTAGGAGCATCTGCTACAGCTACATCATATTTTAAGGAAACGGCGAAATGCGTAGGGTTTGTTATAACGACATCAGACTCTTTTACCATTTTTGGCATATTTTGCTGAAGCAATTGCTTTTGCGCCTGCTTTAGACGGCTTTTTACTTCAGGATCTCCTTCCATCTCTTTGTATTCCTGTTTTACTTCGTATTTTGTCATTTTCATAGATTCCATAAACTCTCTTTTGTTCACAAAATAATCAAAAATCGAAATTATTAGAAACAAAACAGCGGCTATAAAAAGCATCTTTGAAGCGATAGAAGAAATAAGCAAAACAGAATCAACAATTGCACCATTTTGAATTGTAAAAAGAATTTCTGGAATATTTTTTCTTATTAAAAAAAAACAAATGATTATAATTATTGCTACTTTTCCTAAAGACTTCGCAATATTAAAAAGACCTTTCATTGAAAATAAAGATTTTTTAAAATAATCTGCAAAATTTGGAATTATTTTTGAAAATTTCGGAAGAATTGCCTTTGGAGTAAATACAAATCCCTTATTCTGCACGATATTTGCAATAATTCCGACAGCTAAACCAGAAGCAGTTATAGGAACAACAAAACGCAAAAGACTTCTAAAAAAGATATACACAAAGGAAGGCGAATTTATATCATCGTTTATGCGATTAAAAAAGAATGTGCAGATTTCTGTACATCCTAAAAAAATATTTTTTGCGCAAACATTCAAAACCAAAAGCGAAATAAGAAAAACTAAAGCGCTGTTCAAGTCTTGACTTTTTGCAATTCGTCCTTCTTCTCTTGCTTTTTTAAGTTTTAACTCCGAAGGCTCTTCTGTGCGTCCTTCGTCTTCAGCAGCAAACCATTGTAAATCAATATCTTCAAAACTCACTAAGAACCGTCCTTGCCGACAGCCTTTAATAATGAAAATAAAGCTGCAAAACCAGATTCAAAAGAATTCGCAAAGAAATTGCACAAAGAATTAAACATCATAGAAATTAAAAGAAAAGCTAGCAAAATCATTATAGGAAAACCTTCAGAAAGCAAGTTCATCTGCGGAGCAGCCTTTGAGAGCAATCCTGTGCAAATTGTTATCAGCAAAAGGATTCCCATAACTGGCAAAGAAATTATTAAAGCATCGGCGAAGAGTTCTGTAAGCCCTTTTAAAAGAAAGGCCATAATTTTTTCTCTGCCGTCAATCAATGCAAATACGTTTAACGTTTCAAGACTTTTTGCAAGACCTTGAATAAAAAGTTTTTGGAACCATTTATTCTGCATAAAAATAATCATTGCAACCAAGTTAAAATATTGTCCTAGAAGCGGATTTTCTACCTGTGAAAGAGAATCATAGGTTGAAGCCGCGCTAAATCCCATTTGAAACGCAAAAAACTGGGCACCAGTGCTAAAAGCCGCCAAAATCATTGAAACATAAAATCCAATTATAACACCAATCATTGCTTCGCCAGCAATCAAGGCAATGTAATACAGTGTGAAAGCTCCATCTCCATTAATAAAAGTTTTATAAGCAGAAAAATCTGCATAAGACATAAGAAGATAAGAAAGATAACCTACAAAAGCAACTTTAGCGACTCTTGAAACAGTTCTCATTGAAAAAAAAGGAAGAGTAAATATTAAACCAGCGCAACGGGCAGCAACAAGAAGAAAAAAAGGCGCAAAGTCCACAATCTGATTTATCATTTTTTACCTTGCAATATTTGGAATCATTTCAAAAAGATTTATTGTGTAACCGCGAAGCCTTGTAAACATCCAGCCGCCGATCAAAGCTATAACCACAAGAATTACAATAAGCTTTGGAAGAAAAGTAAGCGTCTGTTCTTGAATAGAAGTAACAGCTTGAAAAATTGCAATTATTAGACCAACAATAAGCGCTGCAAGAAGAACTGGAAGAATTAAAACAAAAATCTGGAAAATTCCATCTCTCATAAGATTTACAATTTGACCAACCGACACAATTCCTCCCATAAAAAGCTGGCATCATTTTGGGCAAAGTTTTTTTTACTCTCAACTACAATCGCAAAACAGAATTAAACAATTGGGTTGTAAGAAGTCCCCAGCCATCAACTAAAACAAAAAGCATAAGTTTAAAAGGCATCGAAATCTGAACAGGAGGGAGCATCATCATACCCATTCCCATAAGAATACTTGCCACAACCATATCTATTATTATAAACGGAATATAAAGTATTACTCCGATTTTAAAAGCCACTGTAAGCTCGTGAAGAATATACGAAGGTATAAGAATATGAGTTGGCACATCTGCAAGAGTATTTGGCTTTTCCATTTTTGCCATATTCATAAACATAGCAATATAAGAAGTGTCATCGCTCATCTGACTATACATAAAAAGTCTAATTGGAGATTCCGCTGCTCGATACGCTTCTTCAATTCCTATTTCTCCATCAGAAAGCGGTTTGTAAGCTTTTTCGTACATTGAAGTAAAGGTTGGCCACATGACAAAAAGCGTCATAAAGAATGCAATTCCATTAAGAACCGCAGTAGGAGGCACTTGCTGAAGAGAAAGCGCTCTTTTTATAAAATCAAGAACAATTGAAAATCTAAGAAAACAGGTTAGAAGAATAAGAAGGCTTGGAGCAAGACTTAAAATTGTAAGAATTACAAGCAACCTTACAGAAAAAGCAACCTCAGTTCCCGTTCTTGGCTGAGTTACTTGAATAGAAATGTTCGGAACTTCAACAGGTCTTACATTCCGTCCCATTTCAGTTGTACCTCGCGCAGCCCCCTGTGGAAAACTATTCTGCGCGCAAAGGATGCCAGAAAAAAAAGCAAAACAGAACAAGAATGAAATTAATTTTCTTCTAAGAACCATATTATTCACCTTTTTCAAGACGCTCTTGCTGATGTTTTAGCATATCAGAAATTTTTGTTTCAGAATCAGTAAAAATATTCTTTTTATCCTTAGGTCCTCCGGGCATAAAAATATCAAGAATTTCTGCGAAACTTCTAGGTTTTTTAGTATTTTTATGCTTGTCCGCATACAAATTCATGGCATCTATTAGCTCTTTGTCCTGAACTTCGCTTATAAGATTTATGGAATTGTCAGCGACACCGATTATATATGCGTGATCCAAAAGAGAAATAACTTGGACTGTTTTTCCTGGCGCAACATTTATTGAAGCTACCTGCCTAAGAAACTGATCGTCAGACACTTCTGTCTTCATGTTTTTTTTCATAAACCACATCACGCCGTAAATACAAGCAATAACTATGGCTAAAACAAGAATCATTCTAAAAAAAAGCCAGAATGTTGAACTAGACTTTTTATTTTCTGCAGAAACTTCTGGTGCTTCCAAAAGAATCGAAGATTCATCAACAGAAGCTGATTCTATCTCAGAATCTGTTGGAACAGAAATTACAGAATCTTCTGAAACATTTTGCACTTGCGCAAAAATTGCAAAAGAATATAACGAAAAAAGCACAAAAAATGCACTAAAAACTTTTTTATAGTTTCCCATTTTCCCACCCAAGAAACTTAACTAAAGTTGCCTCAAAAAAATATTCAGAGGCTTGTCTAATGTAAATCAGAAACCCTTTCCAACGGAGATAATATTTCTGTTACGCGAACACCAAAGTTTTCGTCGATAACTACAACTTCACCTTTTGCAATTGGCTTATGATTTACAAGAATATCAACAGGTTCTCCTGCAAGCTTATCAAGTTCTATAATAGTGCCTTCGCCCATTCCAAGTATGTCTTTTATTTGCTTTTTGGTTCGACCAAGTTCTACAGTCATTTCCATATAGACATCCATAATAAGGCCTATATTCCCCTGCTCCTGCGAACTTGGCGCTCCTTGCAGTGTTGGATACTGAAGAGTTTGAACATTTGGAACGTGCATAGCCATCTGATTAGGCATTGCTCCCATTGGCATTTGAGCCATTCCCATCTGACTAGGCATAGCTCCCATCGGCATTTGAGCCATTCCCATTTGATTAGGCATAGTTCCCATTGGCATTTGCTGCATACCCATCTGATTAGGCATAGTTCCCATAGGCATCTGCTGCATAGAAGGTTGCTGAACAGCTGACTGCTGCCCCATATTAGCGGCTTGCGCAGCATTAGCTTCATTAGATTCGTTTCCGCCGTAAGCATTGCTAATCTGCTCCGCAGGTTCTCCACCTATAGCTTCCATAAGAGTATAGGCTTGTCCATCAAGCGAAAGGGGATAACTAAAGAGCGCAAATGTATTTTGCGGAATTCTTATCATTGCCTTTGGATTGTTTACAGCTTCAGGAGGATTGCAAGCAAGTCCTGGGAATTTTCCAGTTTTATCCAATTCTTGAATTTCAGAGCCAGTGTGCATTGCAACAACATCTGAAATGCAAGACAATGCCATTTCATCAAAATCAGCATTTTCTTCTTTAGAGATAAGATTAACTAGTTTTTGGGCAAACTCTGTAGCCAAAATATACATGTGGTCGCCAATCATTCCCGATGAAAAATCAGAAGTAACAGCAACAACAACTTCTGGAAGTTTTGCAAGAAGAGCATCTCTGTCCAAAGTTTCTACAACAGGAGTTCCACAAGTAAAATTAGCGCCGGTCATGCCGTTAAGTTTTTCTACAAGAGAATCTTTAATATTTCCTGCAAATTTTTCAAGAGCTTTCTTGTCAATATGAACAGCAGGCCCACCAGACACATGACCAGAAGCATTCAATCCGTCAAGTGAAACACCAGAAAGCAAAGCATCAATTTCATCCTGTGAAATAGCACCATCACTCATAATGAATCATCTCCTTCTACGGAAAGTTCTTCAAAATCATCCGCAGCAACATCTTCTATTTTTCCTGTAACCTGAACTGCCATCTTTTTCCCAACAACACCAGGCTGACAATAAAATTTCTTTTTATTTCCAACACTCAATTTTAAAGGATCTCCAATCTTAGTATCAGAAAGTCTAACCACATCTCCAACTTTTAACGCAAGCACATCTCTAACAGAAAGATTTATTGAACCAACTTCTGCAACAACTTCCATATCTACAGTAGAAAGTTTTTCCTTTAAAGTCCCCAAATACTGCGTTGTAGAACTTCTTCTAACAGACGAAAACCAAAACTGAGAAGAAAGTTTTGAAACTATAGGTTCAAGCGTAATGTAAGGAATACAAAAGTTCATCATTCCTTCTTCATCTCCAACCTTTGTTTCAAGGGTTATTAAAACAACCATTTCAGAAGGAGGAACAATCTGTGCAAACTGAGGATTTGTTTCAATCTGCCCCAAACGAGGTCTTAAATCCAAAACCTGAGCCCAGGCTTCCCGCATATTTGCAAGAATTCTTACAATAATGCCTTCCATTACAGACTGTTCAATATCTGTAAGATCACGATTTTTATTAGAAGAAACAACTCCCCGCCCACCGAAAAGGCGGTCAATCATACAGAATGTAATTGCAGGGTCTATTTCAAGAACCGCATTGCCTTTTAGCGGATCCATATTTACAATTGCAAGCGTTGTAGGAGAAGGAATTGAACGAATAAATTCTTCGTAAGTTAACTCGTCAACAGAAGCCACATGAACATGGACAAGACTTCGCAACTGAGCCGAAAGGCTTGTTGTTGTAAGACGCGCAAAAGTTTCATGCATATTAGAAACGGTTCTTAACTGTTCCTTTGAAACTTTATCAGGACGTTTAAAGTCGTAGATTTTTATTTTACGAGTATCATTAACAGCCTTAAAGTCATCAACATCTGTATCTCCAGAATTGATTGCAGTAAGGAGCTGGTCAATTTCATCCTGCGACAGAACTTCAGTCATCTACATCTTCCACCTTAAATCCAACAATTACGACTCTATAACTTCAAGCTGCAAAAAAGAAACATCTTTTATTTTAGAAGAACTTAAAATCTCATCGTTTATAGCGTTCCTAAGTTCGATTTTTAAACGCTGCTCATTCTGCGGTTTTAATTCCTCTGCAGTCTTCTGAGTAAAATATCGGCGTAAATAATCTTTTAGTTCAATATTTCTTTGTGTAATTTCTGTAGAACAAGCTTTATCTTCATGTTTATATCCCAAAACTACATCAACTATGACAGTCGCAGGAATATCATCGCTTGTTTTTGTTCTTATTGCTCCTAAAGATGTATACCAATCAAGGATTTCTCTTTGAGCAACATATTCATCGCTTATAGGAAGGGCTGTCTGACTAGCTGTATTGTTGCCAACAACTTTCATAGTTATAACAACGATTACAACAATAAGAACTATAGCACCAAGAGCAATTGCAATCCACTTTAACAGAGATGGAAGTATTCCTCCTAAGCCACCTTTTTTTGCAGGAGCAGAGGCTGTTCCGCCATCTTCAAAACCGTCAAGTCCGTCATCTGCCATTTTCTTCCCCTCCAGGAAAATTCAGTCTAATACGAATCTCATAACTGAGCATAAAAACTGCTAATAAAAAGTTATTTTTAATAGCAAAAAAATATTATTTAATATTATACACCTAAAAGTGCGCCTCGTCTAGAATAATTATATCTACACGACGATTATAAGCTCTTCCTTCTGGTGTATCGTTCGAAAACTTGGGTCTAGTATCCGCATAGCCTGCAATTGAAAACATATTTTCATCGACACCATAATCAGCAAGGTAATGCAAAACAGACATCGCACGCTCTGCAGAAAGCTCCCAATTGCTAGGATACTTAGAATCAGAACCTACAGGTGTATTGTCTGTATGTCCTTCAATTCTAAATCGTCTTCCCTTTAATTCTGGACTTCTAAAGAATTCTGAAAGCCGGAGCAAACTGTCTCTAGTTTCATTTATATTGAGTTCTGCGCTTCCCTCTGCGAAAAAACTGTCGGCAGCAAGGGTAATTACGACGCCGCGTTCGTCGCTGGTAACTGTAATTCTATTAGTTTTTTTGTCAGGCTCAAAAAGGCTGACGGCTTTTTTCTTTGTAAGACCTAAAGATTTTCCCTTTTCCATAGAAGGAAGGGAATTTATCGTATTACCTAAATCGCTCAATCTTCCCGCAGAAAGAGACATTCCTCCGGAAACAGTTTCTGTTTCATTCATCTGAAGAGACTGCGTTATTGTCGCCATTTGAGTGACGTCTACTTCAGAAGGATTGTACAACATTACAAAGAAACAGAGCATAAGGGTAATCATGTCACCGTAAGTACCTTGCCAGGCGGTACTTGGTTTTTCAGGCTCTTTAGCTTTTTTTCCCATAAAAGATTTCCCCTAGTTAGTCTTTTAGAACGTCAGCTTCAACAGCTTTGCGAGTTACAGGATCAAGGTAAGTAAGAAGTTTTTGTCCCATGATTCTAGGATTTTCACCTGCTTGAATTGCAAGAACGCCTTCAAGAATCATTTCTTTTGAACGCATTTCTATTGCATTATGAGCTATAAGCTTTGTTGCAAAAGGAGCTATAAGCCAGTTCGCCATCATAGAACCGTAAAGTGTCGTGATAAGAGCGACCGCCATATTAGGACCTAACGACGACTTGTCTTCAAGGTTGTTCAACATACCAATAAGTCCTAAAACGGTACCCATCATTCCAAAACCTGGAGCATATCCAGCCCAGGCATTTAATATGCCAATCCAGTCCATGTGCCTGGATTCAATTTGATTCATTTCGTTTTCCATAATGGTTCTAATAACATTTCCATCAGTACCGTCTACAACAAGGCGCAATCCGTTTCTCATAAAAGGATCGTCAAGGTCGTCCAAACCGTCTTCAAGAGCAAGAATACCTTCCCGTCTAGCCTTGTTAGAAAGATCCATCATGGTAGATATTATTGTTTTTTCACCAAAATCTGGAACTTTAAATGCCTTCCCCATTACTTTGAAAAGTCCTAAAGTCTTTTTTAAAGGGGCTGCAATAAAAATTGAAGCATAAGAACCACCAATTGTCATAAAGACAGACGGAAGGTCCCAAATTCCTAGCATAGTACCACCGGAAGTCAAAACTGACATTACAATACAGGCAGCACCGCCAACGATACCGATTATTGTTGATATATCCATTTACAAAACCTCTTGGGAATTGATTCCTATTTTTTTTCTGTACTCAATAACACGCTCAATTATTTCTTGTGGAGTTTCTTTGACTACAATCCTCTTTCCGGAAAGCATACATAAAGTCAAATCGGGATTTGTTTCCATACTTTCAATCATGTGAGGATTTAGCCAATACTTTTTTCCATCTAAGCGAGTAACTGCTATCATCTTTATATTTTCCACAATGTTTTGCATAACGTCAAGTCTTTTGATAAGCATTTATTCAGACTATTAAAACATTACGCATTTAAATCTCTTTCTTATTATCGTTTTTTTTAGGTTCTAACTTTAAGCAAAGTGTTTGTCCGAAAGTCGAGTTTTTATAATTAAAAAAATGATTTCACCGAATTTTACTCTTTTTCTAAAAACTCAACTTTCAAGATAAAATTAAACTAGCTCTAAAAGCAAACGGTTCAAAAGCAATATGCCGTCCTTTGTCATAGAAATATTGGTTTTTCCATTTTTTTTATAAAACCGGACTTTTTTTTGAGCTTCCCATTTTTTAAGAATTTTAATTCTCTCTTCTGACAAAGGCTTATTAAAACGCTCTTCATAAACTTCCAGAGAAACGCCTTCAAAAGTTCTAAGCCCCATCATTAAATATTCAAATTCAATTGTTTCTGGACTTAAAAATTCTTCAGCAAAAGCTGTTCCTTTTAAGTTTTTTTCACAATTGCCAAGCCAGAACTTAGTATACAAAGAGACATCGTTTATATTGGTGATTCGGCAAGGTTCTTTTTCATAGAAACTGCCAGCCGCCCCCGCTCCGCAACCTATATAGTCCTCTAGCTTCCAGTAAACCATATTGTGCAAGCACTGTTTTTCAGGTTTAGAAAAATTTGAGACTTCGTACTGCAAAAAATTCATTTTTTCAAGAACATTCCGTCCAGCTAGCCAAAGCTCATCGGCAAAATCGTAATTGTATTCAAGTTTTCCAGAATTAATCAGTTTTCCCAAGACTGTATTTTCTTCTATTGTTAAAGAATACATTGAAACATGAGAAATTTTATAATCAGAAAGGATTTTAAGACCTTTTGTAAAAGACTCTAAAGTTTCTCCAGGAAGACCAGAAATCAAATCTACAGAAAAATCAATGGAGTTGTATTTTTCAAAAAGAGAAAGGCAGTTTTTTATTTCAGAAAAAGAGGCTCGCCTATTTGCAAAATGCAAGACTTCATTATTGAAACTTTGGATTCCACAAGAAATTCGTGTCGCTCCAACATCTTGCAGGCAGTCAAACAAATCTGAGCAAGCATCATCTGGATTAATCTCAAATGTAAATTCTTTGCACTCTTTATATCTTACAGAAGAAAAAATTGTTGAAGCGATTTTTTTTATCTGGGCTAAAGATAATATGCTAGGAGTTCCGCCTCCAATATAAATTGTATTCCATTTTTCAACTGCATATTCTTTTGTTTTAAATGCGATTTCGTTACAAAGCGCTTCTATGTAAGAATCAGGAACAAAGGAGTTTTTTTTATCTGGAAGAATACTAAAAAAATCGCAATACGCACACTTTGACTTGCAAAACGGTATGTGAACATACAAAGAGGTTTTCAATTTTAAAAAAGCCTAATATCGCTAAACGGAAAAAGCAGGACTATGGCGACAGCCTTTATATCAGACTTTCGAACTGCTCCCCAAAGCCTTGAATCGACACAAGAAGCTCTTTTATCGCCAAGGACAAAATATTCAGAAGAGCCAAGCTCAACTTCGTCAAAAGAACCGGCAACTCCTAACGTATAATCCCAGGAAGCCGGCGCGGCATCAATATCAATATTGTACGGCTTTTTTACGAGCTCAAATTCTGTAAGAAAAAATTGTTCTCCCTTAGGCTTTACGTAAAGAACATAATCCCGCATATATATGGTATCACCAGGCAGCCCGACTACTCTTCTGACAGTTTGATTCTTTCCCATTTTTCCGTTTAAGTTTTCTGTAGAAATCTGCTGCGCTGTAAAAAAACGCACTATTATGGAAACAATTTTTTTTCCGAATGAAACTCTCTCAGAATCTTTGCAGTCCAAAAGAACTACATCGCCTCGCTTTATTTTAGTATCAAGCGGAGAAAACAAAACGTAAGAATCTTTTTGAATATCAGGCTGCATAGAAACAGAGCGTTGCAGAACTGGAAAAATCAAAAAGCTTATAACAAGATTTATAATAATAAAAACAGAAATAAAAAGCATTACAAAAAACGAAACTTTTTTTTCCATCTCCCTTTTCATGCTATAGGAAAGTTCATAAATTTCTTTATTCATACAAATAAAATATCATAAATAGTACATAACTTGCAACCTATTAAACTATGCTCTATAATTACTTTTATGGCAGAAGGAAGAAAAATAATAGCAGAAAATAGAAAAGCTCGATTTAACTACTTTATAGAAGAAACTTACGAATGTGGCATAGAACTAAAAGGAACGGAAGTAAAATCTGTAAAAAACGGAAACATATCTTTTCCTGATGCCTTTGCAGAAATTCGTGGCGGAGAAGTCTTTTTAAAAGGTTTTCATATAAACGAATATGTTTTCTCTTCAATATTTAATCACGACCCAGACAGACCAAAGAAGCTTCTTCTACACAAAGACGAAATAAAAAGGCTTATTAGAAAAACGGAAGAAAAGGGATTTACACTAATACCTTTAGACTTTTACCTAAAAGATGGCAAGCTAAAAGTTTCTTTAGGCGTGTGCAAAGGAAAAAAACAGTTTGACAAACGGGCTACAATAAAAGAAAGAGATGTAAATCGAGAAATTCAAAGAGAATTTAAAAAAGGAATTCAAAATTAGTGAATATCAGGGGCATAGTATTAAAAGGAACATTATTTCTCGCACTGTTGTGTTCTAATCTGAACATCTTTTCGCAAGAACAGCAAGAAATTGACTTTTACGGCGTTTTTTCAAACGATATAGATGCAAATATGACCCATATAACAGAAGATTTATTCTTCGCGCAATTAAAAGAAATGCAGCTCAATGCAACTATAAACGACTGCAGAAGCAATGAAATAAAAAATGCAAACTTTTCAGAAAAAGAAAACATTGATTTTTCAAAGTCTAAACAAAATTCGCTTGCCTGCTTTATTATAATTAGTCAGAAATCAAATTCTAAGTGGTTATGCGAAGTAAATGTAAAAAATCTTGCAACAAACAAAGTTCAAAGTAATATTCAAGAATACGATTCTTTTTATAAAATAATGACAGAAACAAAAAAGACTTTTTCTGAAGTATTTAAGAACTTATTTTCATCGAGCACAGGAACTCCAAAACAAAACGAAGTTAGTCAGAATAAAAATATTCAAAGCAGCATTATTTCTGCTGATGAAATTGCAGGAACTTGGAAAGGAGAAGATTTTATAGATAGAATTGTTCTTCTTAGAAGCGGAAAAGGATTTGTTATCTTTAAAAACGGCGCTTCCATGAACGTTTCTGTTTCTATACAAAAGACAGATGACCAAAATATTATCAGCATAAAACAGATTGGCGGAAACAACGCATCTTACTTTCCAGAGCTTTCTAGAAAAGCCGCTCTTGAATATGCAATGTCCGCAGCCCCTGTTGAATGGTCTTTTACAAATGTTTCTACAAACATTCTAAAAGGAAGTAAAAAAACTCTTATTCAAAAAACTCCAGAATCAATTCCTGAAAAAAGCCAGATTTCTGTAGAATGGCAAAAAGTTATCCGATAACAACAGCGCCTTGCCGCAGCACAACAATTTTTCCATCATCAACTTTTGCAATAGTCGAAGGAACTGCATTGTTTTTATCGCCATCGTCTACAATAAGAGCGACTTCGCTAGAAAACTCTTTTTCTATTTCTCTTATATTTGAAAGAACTGGACAAGAACTTCTATTCACGCTTGTCGAGTAAATTGGAGCTCCTGCTTCTTCAATTATTTTTCTAAGCCAAGGGTCGCCAGGACATCTAACTGCCATAGTCTTTAAATAATCAAATTTGCTTTTTACAATCAAAGTAAGAGGACCTGGCCAATAATCTAGTAATCTTAAAGGAATTTCGTCATCTGTAAGATTTTTTAGATATTCAGGAGATGAAATAAGCTGAATAAAAGGCTTGTTTTCCGCCCTGCCCTTTATCTTTCTTATTAACGAATCTGTAGATCCAACTAGACCAGAAAAACCATAGACGGTATCAGTTGGTAAAATTAAAACTTCATTTTGTTTTAAGAGAGAAACGCATTTTTTTATAGAATCTTCATCAGATTTGAGGCAAGTCATAAATAGGAATTCCTTTTACAAAATCAGTCTTTTTATTCCTAAATGTTATATTACCTTTGCTTAAATCTATCAACACCATTATGAGAAAAGAAAGAAAAAACACCAAAAAAGAAATCACCTTGCAAACGCTTTCCGGCAAATAAGAAAATATCTTTCTTTTTAAAACCGTGCCTGTATCATAAAGCTTGGTTTGCATAGGCTTTAATCCTTTTATCTTTACAAGTTTTTCGCCTTCGCCAACATAGTCAAGTTTTCTAGCATAAGAGGAAATAACATCTTTGTCTTTTAAAAGCGCTGTATATTCCAAGTTTAATTCATTGTTTAAATTTTGAATAATATCTGTCTGGCGAGAAATCTCTATCTTTTGCTCCTGAAGGTGACTATAGCTTACAATTCCATTCCTACCAAAAAAAAATGAAAGAGATGTATAAACAAACGTACCTAAAAAAGCGGCAACTAAAATTTTTGTGCGAATCATTATAATTTTATAATCGGCAATTTTTTTATTTTCTGAAAGAAAAATGTGTGCTATAATCAAATATATTTTAAGATTCTAAAAATTGGAATAAATAGTAGTGTTTTTTTTATCATTTTATGCCGATAATGAATCTGTATGAATTTCAAAATTCATGCAACTAAATATCAATCCATGAGAGGAACAATATGAGCGATTCAACAGAGAATACAAAAGACCTAGACAGTTATGGAGTATGGGTAAAAAGACCTCCTCAAGACGCATCTGAAAATGATTTAATATCTGAAACGTTGCCAGATTTTTCAGACATTGAAAACACTGCAAATGAAGAAACCTCTCAGGAAAATCCTATTGTAACGGATGAATTTAATCTTGACAGCCTGGACTTAAACGAAACTTCAATCTCGGACAATGAGCTTTCAGATATTTCTAAAGACATGGAAGAAAATACTAAAAATTCAACAGAAGATGAAATTCCTGTTGAAGCGGAAGATTTTTCTGCAAGTTTTGGCGATGGAGAAATCTCTTTGGACGACTTCATGGACGGAGATTTTACAGATCCAAATCCAGGCGCCGCTCCTGCAGAAAACAAGCCTTCCACAGACAGCATTGACTTTGGCGGCGACGGAGAAATTTCTTTAGACGACTTTTTAGACGAGCCTTCGGAAAGCACAAACAAAGCAGATGATGTTACAAACGACGAGCCGCTAGACATAGACCTTGCATTCACAGAAAGCGATGAAGTTCCTACTGAAGAAATTCAAGCAGAAGATGATAATACAGACAGTTTTGATGACAATGGAGAATATGACGATATGTTTGATGAACTTGACAATTCAAATACTGAAAGCAAAACAGAACCTTCTTTTGACGATTCAAAAACAGAAGAGCTTTCATTAGATGACTTTGGAATTGATGACTCTAGCGATGACGCGACTGCGGTAGCTGCAGGCGCCGCGGTAAATGCAAGCGCAAACACAGAAGAGGTTGATTTAAGCGACTTCGGTGTAGATAGCAGCGCAGAAGAAACACCTGTACAGCAAGACGTCCAAGGCGCTAAAAAAGGTCAAGTTGTAGACTATGACCTTGCAGTTACAGAAGAAGAAGCGACATCCACAGCTCCTACAGTAACAGAAATAAAAACTACAGATGCTCCTGCAGAACCTGAAAATGAAGAAGTTGCAAAAAGCGAAGAAACTTCCTCTGTAAGCAACAAACTTCTAGAACAAATTATCGCAGACCTTTCTGGCCTTAAAAACGAAATAAACTCTCTAAAAGGTCAATTTGAAGAATTAAAAGCAAAAGACACAATTGCCGCTTGCGAAAAAACTGAAGAAACAGTTCCTACGGAAGAAGAGCCTAAGATTGTTTCTGAAGAACAAACAGGATTTTTTAATGACAGCGACGATGACGAAACTATTGCATTAAGCGGCGCAGAACTTGACAACATCATGAACACTGCAGACATTGCAGAAGAAGATGCAAAAACATCAGATACCGAAGAAGAATTAGCTGAGCCTGAAGTCTTAACAGAAAAAGGCGAAGAACAAGAAGACCAAACAGAAGAGCCTTTTACAAATCCAGAAGAAATTTCAGAGCCAGTTGAAACTCCAAATGAAGATGTTAAAGAAATTCCTATAGAAAACATTGAACCAGAAGAAGAAGCCTCTAACGAAACTGCGCTTGAAGAAGATTTGAAAACAAGTTCAGAAGACGCAGCAGATGATGCAGAAATTCCGCAAGTTGATGCTAATGAAGAAGAGCCATTGCAAGAAGCTGAGGAAGAAGTTTCTGACGTTGCGGAAGAGCCGACTCCAGCAGCAGAAGAAATCAATGCTACTTTTTCAGATGACAATCCTTTTGCAGAAATCGGTGAATCACCTGTAGAAATTCCAGAAGAAGAACACGATTCAGGTCTTTCTCTTGATGCAGAAGAAAACCTTGAAGAACCAAATCTGGACAACATTGTAGAAGAAGATATAGAAGACGAAATTTCTATTCCTAAAACAGATGAAATTGTTTCTGACGAACCTAACAACGACATTTTAGTAGAATCTTCTTCAAAAGATTTTATGAGTTCTGTAAATGATGCGACAGAAAGTTTGGATACACCAAGCGAAGAACCACAAACTGTTGAAGAAACTGACGGCGTAGAAGAAATTCCTTCTGTTGAAGAAATCGCAGAAGACGCAGAAAGCTCTCAAGACGACTTGCAAGAACCTATACCTAACGAAGAAGAAACTAGAACAGAAAATACATATTTTGAAGAAGACACTTCTTCAGATCCTCTTACTGACGAAAATATTGACTACCTTAAAGATGAAGATACATCTGAAAGCACAGAAGATGTTCAAGTTATAGAACATGCAGAAGAAGTTCCTGAAGCAAGAGAAGAAATTAAATCAGAAGACAGCAACTCTCTTCCTTCGGATTTAAGAGAGGACGTAAAATCTGTTTTGCAATATATGGATCAGCTTCTTGAAAATCTTCCTGAAGACAAAATTATGGAATTTGCAAAATCAGAACAGTTTACAACTTATAAAAAATTGTTCAAAGAATTAGGACTTTCTTAATTTTAGACAATGCAAACAAACTTAAAAGCTATCTAGAACACTGCCCTATGCAAGTTTTTAGATAGCTTTTCTTTTACAAAATGGACAATGCAACTTTTTTTACTGCAAAAGACGGTTCTCTAACTTGCCGGTACAACGGCATCATGGTTCATTCTGCATATTCTCCACAAAAAGAAGCAGAAAGATTTGTTGATTCGCAGGTAATTCCATTTACTCCCAAATACATTATAATTTTAGAACCTGCAATAGGTTTTTGTTCTGAATATTTTAAAAAGAAAATTCCTTCAGCAAAAATATGCGCTATAAGATTTTCGAATGAATTTAGCAAATTTGACAACAATTTTGATTTTGTATTTAATCTTTTTGCACAAGACTTTGAATCTCAGTTGTTTAACACTTTAGGAGAAGAAGGTCTTTTTTCATCTTTATTTTTTACCTGGCCTGCAAGTGCAAAAATTTTTCAAGCAGAAGAAAAAATTGCCTTGTCAAAGATAAAAAAACAACTCAATCTAGCGCAAACGGTGCTTTTTACGCACAACTCTTTTGCAAGGCGATGGTTCTTAAATTTTGTAAATATTGTAAGCAGAATTGAAAAAACGCAAACCTTAAAAAAAACAAATTTTCCTATAGTTTTATGCGCCAGCGGACCTAGCTTGCAAAGTTCTGTAAAAAAACTAAAAGAACTTGAGAACAATCTTTTTATTATAGCCGTATCTTCTGCTCTGAATGTTCTTTTAAAAAACAATCTAGTTCCAGACTTAGTTATTTCCACAGACGGCGGTTTTTGGGCAAAAAAACACTTATATCCGCTTAAAAAAAATAAAATTCCGCTTGCTCTCGCGATTGAAGCAAATCTACCTCAAATTCTATTTTCAGAACTTTCTATAATCCCATTGATTTATTCAGACGGCATGGAATCAGCATTTATAAAGCAGACTGACATCAACTATGTAAACGTACAAAGAAACGGAACTGTGAGCGGAACGGCAGCGGAACTTGCTTTGTCTCTTACAGAAAATTTAGTATTTATGTGCGGGCTTGATCTTGAATCAGGCTGCGGTATTCAACACTCTCAACCAAATATTCTTGAAGATGAAAATTCTGCAACTGATAACTTTTTTTGCCCAAAAGAAACCAGAATTTCAAAATCAAGGTGCAACTCTTCTTCGCTGCGAATTTACAGAGAGTGGTTTTGCAATTTAAGTGAAAAAAAATGGCGAAGGTTTTTTAGGCTTTCTGACAATTACAAATACAGTTCAAATTTAGGTCGTATAAAAGATGTGAACTTTGACTTTTTAAAAGAAAATCTTTTAAAAATGAATTATTGTAAATCGTCCTCTGCTTTTTTTTCAGTTCCGCAAAAAATAGATAATAAAAAGAACAGGGAAATGCTAAAGTCATTTGTTCTAAAGAACGAAAATTCTAAAGAATGGTTAAAAAATAATTTTCCTTTAGATTTTTTGCTGTACGAAAGATGCAATAATCTTAGTGAAAAACAGGTTTTATTAAAAAAACTGACTGAAGAAAATAAAGTTCTTATAAAAAAAATAGAACAGGAAAAATATGCCGATTAAAAATACGCCAATTATATATAAATCTTTTGAGCTATCAAAGACGGGTTTGCCAGTTCCAATTTTTAACTCAGGAAAACCTATGCATTCTAAATACAACCCGGAAAAGGAAGCTGAATTTTTTGCGCAAAACATTGAAAAAGCAGACTTCTTTGTTGTATTAGGAATCGGAAGCGGTTTTCATATTCAAAAACTTGCAGAGACTTTTCCAAATTCAAAAATTATTGGCATAGAAGGTTTTGACGAAGACATAGAATTCTTAAAATCAAACTCTAAAACCTGCGCAAATTTAGAAAAAAATGAGAATGTTGTTATTTGCTCAGAAAAAAAGCTAACAGAAAATCTTTGCAAGCATTGGATTCCAGCAATCTACCCTTCTTTTAGCATTATAGAATACAGGAGCTGGCGCGCAGAAAACTTAAATCTTGCAGAAAGCATAAAAAAAAGCATAAAAGCAACGGTTGAAAAAATAGGTGCAGACTATTCTGTCCAAGTTCATTTTGGCAAAATTTGGATGCATAATATTTTAAATAACTTAAAGCGCAACGCAAAATATTCTATAAACTTTGCTGATATAAAAATAAATAAAAATAAAAAAGCAATTGTTGTGGCGGCGGGACCTTCTCTAGAGTCAAAAATTCAATATCTAAAAGAAAAGCGCAATGAATGCACAATAATTTCTACAGACACGGCATATAAAACGCTTTTAAGCTGTAATATAGAATCAGATTTTGTTTGCTCGGTGGACGCACAAAACGTTTCTACAGAACACTTTTCCAAAAAGAATAGCAATCTTAATACGATTTTTGTATTTGACTTAGCGTCTAATCCAAGCATTCCTAGCATGCTTTTAAAAAATAAGAAAAAAATTCTCTTTATAAACTCTGGTCATCCGCTAACGTGTTACATACAGCTAGTTTGCAAAAAGCTTGCATTTGAAAAACTAGATACTGGTTCTGGAACGGTAACGATTGCAGCTTTAGATTTTGCAAAAAAACTTGGATTTTCAAAGATTGAAATTTTAGGAGCGGACTTTTCGTATCCAAATGCAAAGCCGTACTGCAAAGGAACTTATCTTGAACAGAGTTTTATAGCCAATATGAATAAATTATTGCCGCTAGAAACTCTATACAACAAACTTATGTTCAGAACAAAACTAATAGAGCTAAATGGCTGTAAAACAAGCCAAACTCTTTTATCGTACAAAAATTCTTTAGAAGAATGGATTTTAAAAAACAATTTTAATTATAAAAAACAGGATTACATTTATTTTTTAAACAAAATAAAGGAAAGACATAATTCAGACAACAGCCAAAACGATGTTTTATATAATCAATACAATTCTGACAACAATTTTGATTACAACTATCTAAAAAGCATACTAAAAGAAGAAATCCTCAAAGAAAAAAAACACAAACTGAATAAATTTGCTCTTACTAATCTTGAAAAATCAATGCTGCCATACATTAGTTATTTAAGAAAAAAAGAAGGAAACAGCAACTTTGAAAACCTTATAAATCTTGCATTGCACGATTTTGTTCGATATACTTAGAACTATGAAAAATAAAATTATTTCGATTTATTCTGTTTTTATAACTTTAATATTTATTTTTTCTATTGCATTTTTTTCTTTTAATTTAATCACCGAAAATAAAAACGGCAAAGATAGGTGCGCAACTAGATTCAATTCCGTTGTAGAATCAATGACTAAAAATCCTAGCAACATAAACGCAGAAAAACTTTTTTACGAGTACAACGACTTTGCTCTGATAAACATATATAAGAATGGAAAAACGATTTCAGCTTATCCAAAGATTAGCAATGGTCAAGATGATTTTAATTCAAGCTTTGTTCAAACCTTTTCATACAGTTTTTCATACGGGCAAGATAATTACAGCATAAAAGCAGTCATGTATACTCTTAGACCTGCAAAAATATATGATAGCGCGTTAATTTCATTTTCAATAATTCTTATAGCAACGATTTTTACTATTTTGTTGATAATTTTTCTTACAGTAAAAGAAAAAAAGCAAAAAGATAGTTCTAATAATTTAGAAAACCAAGACTCTGTATTACAAGAAAAAGAGCAAAAAGATGACACAAACAAGGTAGAATTAGAACCTGAAAAAGAAAATTTCACAGACGAACAAAACGATGGCGAAGCTCAAGAAGACAATTTTGAATTTGAAACTGGCAAAGAAAACGATAATGAAAATGACTATCTATACGAAGAAATAGATTTTGAAGCTAAAAATGATGCTCAAAATTTGCAAGAAAGCAACGATGAATCCATATATTATGAAGAACCTGTTTTTGCAGAATCAGAAACAAACTCAAATGACAATGAACCTGCATCAAACAAAGACGCTAATAAAGAACAGAACGAATCAGAAAAAAGCGAATTGAATACTGAAGCAAATAGTGTTCAGCAGCCGACTTTTCAAGAAACACTTGCAAAAGAATTAGTTAAATCTGGTTCTACTGAACAAGATTTGGCCTTGATACTTATAAAAATTCCTGAATTAGACGAACAGTTGTATGAAAGAATTTCTTCAGAATTAGTTCAAAATTTTATGATAAAAAGCAATCTGATTTTTAAGAAGGAAGCGGACTGTATCGCTATCATAAAAAATGAGATGGAAATAAACTCCGCTGAAGAATTTGCAGAAAAAATACGCAATCAAATTCTAACATTCGAAGGCGTTTCTAACTGTTTTATAGGGATTTCGTGCAGAGCCGTACGCCTTGTAAATGCAGAAAGGATAATTCTTGAATCAGAACAGGCATTAGAACACGCGCAACAAGAAAAAGATTCTCCTATTATAGGATTTCATGTAGATATTGAAAAATATATGCAGTACATAAAAGAAAATGCCAACGAAGCATAAGCTTTTTTGCGTAAACGCCTTCTCTCTACTTTTTTGGCTTTTCGTCTATTGCAGTAGAATTTTCTTTTGAGTCTTCGTTTTCTAATTCTATATTTTTTGACTCTTCTTCATTTTTGTTTTCTATTTCTTCTATTTTTTTTTCAAATACAGAAATATTTTTATTGTCATTAAATTTTTCTTTTAATTCAGATATTAAAGTTCTTGCTAAATCGTAATCTTCAATGGCAAAAACGACATTAATGTAGTTTACCAAAACATCCGCATTTTCAGGATTTTCCTGCCATAAAAGGCGATATATTTCTTTAGAACTTTCAAGATTTCCGTTCATTGCCCTTATATAAGCAAGAGACATTTTCAACGAAAGATTTTCAGGATCTCTTTTTAGAAGCTTTACAAAAATCTTTTCGGATTCAGACCAATTTTTTAACAAGGCATAAGTTCTGCCAAGCTTGTAAAAAGCCGTCCAATAAAGTTTTTTATTTTTCATGGCAAGCAAATAATAGTCAGCAGCCTTATCGTACTTGCCAAGTTCAAAATATGCGTCGGCAATTGAAAGATATTCAATATAAATATTGTCTTTTTTTACAGTCCTCTCTCCTGGAATTGGAACGTGAACGTTGGCAGCTATAAAGAAAGATGAAAAAAAGACAATAAATACCGACGCAAAAAGTTTTTTCACAATTTACCCCAAAACCGTTTTTTCAATTTCAAACAATTGAGAACGATACAGACAAGAAATATTATGTCCATAATCAGCAATCAATTGAATTATATTTCTTGCATGTTCTTTTGAATCAGCACCATTAAGCCTGTCGCCTGCGTCTCCAAGGCCTGGCATAATATAGGCTTTTTCATTCATAACTGGATCCACCCACAAAGTATAGCAAGTGCAATTCTCAAGAGCACGGGTAACACGAATACTTCCTTTAAGCGTAGAAATTGTATTAAAAAATGAAATTGACTTTGGATGCACACCTTGGCTTAAAAGATATTTCACAACGGTTACGAGGGAACCTCCAGTTGCATTCATTGGATCTGCAAAAATCAAATCCTTGCCATCTAATTTTTCAAGATTAAAAAATGACTTGTTCAAATCAAGAACATATTCCATGTTTGATTCTTTTTTACTATCGTTTCTGCTTATTTTAAACAAAGCAAAAGGAGTAAGATATTCATGGGAAGAATACTCTTGAATTTCTTTAGACATTATCATGCTAGGAAGAAGAGCGCCTCTTAGCATAACACACATGACTGTATTTTCAAGCTTGTAATCTATATCTGGAATTTTATGAACTGCATAGTTTTGAACTGGAAAATTTACAGGAGTTTTTACAATGATATGACCTTTTTTATCGCTATGCTTATCTGTGTACGCCATTCTAAAAAGCATTTCGTACGCTCTTTGGCTATAATACATAAATTCTTGATGGTCTGTGCGAATATCACGGAGTTTTGAAATTACGCGGCTAGCTTCTGCGTGAGCTCCTTCTTCTGTTTCAAACGAATAGACCTTGATATTTGGATGAGATGCGCATATTTTTTGCATTTCGTGTCCCATCTTGTCGTAGCCTTCTATAATCTTGTTCTTATCAACAGGATCAAAATATTTCATAGTTTCCTTGAACATATCGTCAAGTCTTTTTAAATCTTCAACATCTTTTTGAGTAAGATAGCCGTCTAAATCTTCCGCTTTTAGTATAATTTTGTTGTCTCCCATTATTTTCCTCCAAATTTTATCTGTTATCTATTTTTTTTGTTCACTCACAAAACAAGTATTCTATACAATGCCTGTTTTTCAATTCTTATATCAGACACAACAAGATGTGTCGGACTTTCCATAAAAACATTTGAATCAGTAAGTCCAAAAGCAAGCGACAAGGCTCCCCTAGCCGCAGGAACTGTTCTAGAATCTTTGAATTCAAATTCAAGTCTAAGCAAATATTGATTATCTGACAAAGGATCGTTTTCCATTGCTCCGCGAACATTTATAAGCTGAAAGTTTAGCCTAGCACCTGTAAGCAAAGTTAAAAAAGACTGAGGTTTTTGCGCATAAAAACGCACTTGATTATCCTGCATTCCATCTTCATAAGAAAGCCATTCATAAGCATCTTGCAAAAGATTTTCGTAACCGTCGTCAAGATTTTCGTTATACAAAGAATTATAGTGCTCAACCATATTTAACACATCTCTTCCAAGACACACAATGTGTTCTGATGGAGACGAAAGTTTTAGACTTTGATTTTTAAAAATCTGATAAGAAACGTTCTTTCCTTCTCTGTTTTTTAATGTAAGAGGCTCCTTTTCCCAGCCGTTTTTTTTGGTCAACGCATTATCCAAAACAATTTTAGGAAAATCGCAATCAGCAGACAACTGAAAAGTTGTTCCTTTCCGATTGCGAATCATTCCTACATAGATTGTATCTATGCGCTCAACGACTGAAGCGGCATTTTTCTGGGAAAGACCTTGCACAGAATTTCTTAAAATCTTTTCTATAAGATCTTTGTCCATAGAGGCAGGAATTCTTAAGTAGAAAGAACTTTTGTTATCCAAAAGTTCCAATGCACGGACATTTTCCTGAGGCAAGGGAAGCGATTTGCAACTAAACAAACAAAAAAACAAGATAGAAAAGAGAACTAAAAAACTAAACCTCTTCAATAGAAATTCTCCATTTTTTATCATCAGCCTCTACTTCTGTTCCATTTGAAAGAGAATCGACAAACTCTGCTGAAGAAGCAAGTGTCTCTGATGAAATAAAATCCTTGAACATTTCAAAAGAAGCTTTCAACTCATCATCGCCGGAAACAGCAAGATTGATTCGGTCTGTAACCTCAAATCCTGATTCCTTGCGCAGATTCTGGATTCCACGAACCAAATCGCGGACATAGCCTTCTTTTTTGAGCTCATCTGTAATTTTTGAATCAAGTCCGACTGTCAAAGTTCCTTCATTCAAAACTTTCAAGCCATCTTTTTCAAGACGTTCAACAAGAATTTTGTCAGCATTAAGTTCAACAGAAGTTCCATCAACATCAATAGAAAGATTTGTTCCTTCCAAAATAGACTGAATCTGCTCTGATGTAAGTTCCTGGATTATTGAAGCAGCTTTTTTCATTTTTTGGCCAAGCTCTTTTCCAAGAACCTTGAAATTTGCCTTGCACTTATATTCTACAAGCTCATCCTCGCGGTCGTGGAATTCAACCTTTTTAACGTTCAGTTCCTCGCGGATTGAATCTTCCATTTCAGCAAGGACACGTTTTTCATTCTCGTTGCGGGTAACCAAAGCGACAGAAGCAAGCGGCTGGCGGTTTTTCAGGTTGAATGTATTTCTTAAAGAGCGTCCCATAGAAACTGCCTTTTGAACAGTCGCCATCTTGAATTCAAGCTCCTCGTTGCGCCATTTTTCATTGTAAAGTGGATAATCACAAAGATGCACAGATTTCTTGTCTTCCGAAGTCCGTAAATTCTGCCAGATTTGCTCTGTGATAAACGGAATAAACGGAGACGCAACCAGACTGAATGTCTTCAAGGCAATGTAAAGAGCCTCGTATGCCTCTTTTTTGTCCGCATCATTTTCTGACTTCCAGAAGCGGCGGCGTGAACGGCGGATATACCAGTTGTTCATTTCATCAATAAATTTAACAATCGGGTCAACAGCTCCGCTCAAATCGTAATCGTCAAGTCCGGCTGTAACATCTTTTACAAGTTTCTGAGTAATTGACAAAAGCCATGCATCAAGCGGATTTGAAGGAAGTTTTTCATCAAACAGATGACCTGTTGGCTGAATTTTATCTATATTCGCATACGTTACAAAGAAACTGTAGGAATTCCAAAGCGGAAGAATAATATTTTTGATTACATCGCGAACGCCCTCGTCGCTATAGCGAAGGTCATCTGCTTTTACAACCGCAGAATGAATAAGGAAAAGCCGAAGCGCATCCGCACCGAATTTATTGATTGCCTCAACAGGGTCGGTATAATTCCTGAGAGATTTTGACATTTTTCGTCCGTCAGAAGCAAGAACAAGTCCGTTCACAATACAATTCTGGAAAGCAGGCTTGTCAAAAAGATGAGAAGCAAGAACTGTTAAAGTATAGAACCATCCGCGTGTCTGATCCAAACCTTCCGAGATGAAATCTGCCGGGAAATGCTTTTCAAAATACTCTTTATTTTCAAAAGGATAATGCTGCTGCGCATAAGGCATGCTTCCAGACTCAAACCAGCAGTCAAAAACTTCCGGAATTCTGTGCATTGTACCACCGCACTTCTCGCAAGGAATTGTGATTTTATCAACAAACTGCTTGTGCAAATCTTCCGGGTAAACGCCAGAAAGTTTCTTGAGCTCATCGCGGCTTCCAACGCAAAGCTTGTTTTTACAGTCAGGATTGTCGCACTTCCAGATTGGAATCGGATTTCCCCAGTAACGGTTGCGGCTTACAGCCCAGTCGCGCGCACCGGCAAGCCATTTTCCAAAACGGCCTTCCTTTATATGGGCTGGCTGCCACTTTATCTGGCTGTTTGCCTTTAAAAGCTGTTCGTGATGATCCGCAACTCTTACGAACCAAGAGCCGATTCCGCGGTAAATCAAAGGAGAGCCGCAACGCCAGCAATGCGGATACTGGTGAACAACTGTATCGCGCTTAACAAGTTTTCCTTCTTTTTTAAGGCGCTCCATAATGTCTTTATCACAGTCTTTTACAAAACGCCCTGCGTAATCAGAAACTTCTTTTGTAAACTTACATTCAGCATCCATTGGTTCAACATTTGGAATTCCTGTTCCTGCAAAAACCTTGTTGTCTTCCTCACCAAAAGCCGGAGCAATATGAACGATGCCTGTACCATCTTCTGTAGAAACATAATCCGCATTAAAAAGACGGAAAGCACCTTTTTCGCATGGCTGATGGGTTTCTTCAGAACATTTTTCAGGATTTTTCAAATATTCAAAATATGGGAACAAAGGCTCATATTCTGCGCCCAGAAATTCTGTTCCAAGTTTTTCATAAATGATTTCATAGTCGGCTTCATTCTTGTAATATGCAGAAAGCCTGCTTTTTGCCAGAATGTAATAATCGCCTGATTCCTTGTCGAGAATTTTTACATATTCAATTTTCGGACCCATACAAAGACCAAGGTTTGAAGGCAATGTCCAAGGAGTTGTTGTCCAGGCAAGGAAATAAGTTTTTCCGTTTGTCATTTCAGCATCTTTTATTGCTTGTGGAGCTTTTGTAACCTTGAAACGGATTGTTACAGCAGGATCCTGCTTTTCTTTGTATCCCTGGGCAAGCTCATGAGTTGAAAGAACTGTTGAACAGCGCGGACAGTACGGAAGAATATATTTTCCTTCATAGATAAGACCTTTGTCCCACAAGGATTTTGCAACCCACCAGATTGATTCCATGTAATCAGGATTCATTGTCTTGTAGTCGTGGTCAAAATCAACCCAGCGTCCCATCCTGGTAATTGTCTGGCGCCATTCTGAAGTATATTTTAGAACCGAAGCCTTGCATTTTTCGTTGAAATTTGCAACTCCGTAAGCCTCGATTTCATGCTTGGAATTTATGCCAAGCTCCTTTTCAATAAGATTTTCAACAGGAAGTCCGTGGCAGTCCCAACCAAAACGACGCTCAACTTTCTTGCCCTTCATTGTCTGGTAACGCGGAATAATATCTTTGATTGTTGAAGGAATAAAATGTCCAAAATGCGGAAGTCCTGTGGCAAAAGGAGGACCGTCGTAAAAAACATATTCCTCTGCCCCTTCCCGCTGGCTAACTGATTTTTTAAAAGTATCGTCTTCTTTCCAAAATTTCAGGATTTCTTCTTCCTGCTTTGGAAAATCTGCTTTTGGATTGACTGGTTTATACATATTCTATAAATTCCTTGAACGTATTTTAAAATTATGCCAAAAGGCAATAGACTGCAAGAATTAAAAAAATTCTATAAAATCAAATAATTATAACGCAAAATAACAATCTAGGGAATGGCAAAAATATTGTTTGTTGTAAAAAGTAAATGAATTAAAAAAAATGCCGATTATAATAAAAGAAAACACTAAAACAGACTGAACGTTGAGTTTTATGGAGTTAAAAAATGGCTGTTTCTCCGTTTAAGAAACTTTTTTTTCTGATTATTTTATCTTTTTTTAGTTTTAATATTTTTCCTCAAGTTCCAGAACAACTTGTAGGAATTTGGGAAGGCAAAGATAGATATATTTTGATTGAACCAAACGGACAGCTTTCAGTTGTCCTAAAGATTTTCTACGGATGGTATCTTGACCGCCTGGCCGAACCAGATTCTATGGCAGAGTTAAAAAAAAGACCGAGGAATGCAGCAACCAGAGGCGATGGAATAAAAATCAATGCAAGTTTTTCAAAATCAAATCAAAACAACTCTGTTTGGGAACTAACAATCTTTAATAAAGGCAAAGAAGTTTCAACTATTCCAGTCGCTATAAAAGGAAAAAAAATGTACCTGAACTTTTTGCAAAACACCTTCAAAGATAAAGAAAAAAATATAGAACTTTGGCAAGGTGTAAACTATTCAGAGGGCATCCGCATATCAGAACGGAAAAATCAAAAAAGCATATACTCTTGGTACATTTTTAAAAGCGATATTTACAGAATTAGATATTGGGAAACAGAAATGGAAGCGAATCCCGATGCGCAAGTAGAATTTACAGACAAAGAAAATTTGCACAAGATTCCTAAATTTATAACATCTGCGAAAAAAACGTATACTTGCACAACAGGAAAGTCTTCAAGAATTAGAAATGTAGAAAAATTTAGTTCGCTGCCTTCTTTTTTTAAAATTGAAGAAGATATTTGCGCAACTTCAGATGAGTACTTAAAAAAAATTGAAGACTCTGGTTCTGCGCAAAAATTAGTTCAAATCTTAATAGAAGCAGAAAGCAAAATAAAACCGCCTGCTAAACTTTACTTTCCAACAAAAGATACAGATAAACCTTGGTCTATTTTGAATCAATTGGACGCGCAATGAGATTGTAAAATGCTAAATAAATTGCTATCATCTTTAGCATGATTACATATTTAGCAAAACTTGGCGAATTAACTTTAAAAGGTTCTAATCTACACGATTTTGAAAAACTCTTATACAGGAACACAAAAGACTGTTTAAAACATTCAGAAACGCAAGCTGCTGTAGCAGTTCGCGCAGGAAGGCTTTACATAGAATGTGAAGAAAATCAGTGCGAAGGCGTTGAGCAAGTTCTTTCTCACCTTTTGGGAATAACAGGCTGGGCACGAGCCCTTACTTGCAGCAAAGACATAGATGAAATAAAAAAAACTGTGCGATTTGCTGCTGAAAATGCAAAAAAAATTCGAGAATGCAAATCGTTCAAAATAGAAGCAAGACGAGCAGACAAAGGCTTTCCGCTAAATTCGTATGAAATTGCTTGCGAGGCAGCTTCCGCAATTTTTGATGACGACTTTATGAGCGTAGATGTCCACAATCCTGATTTAAAAATATTTGTAGAAGTAAGAGAAAAGTGTTACATATATACAGACGCCCAAATTGGCTGCAGAGGTCTTCCAGTTGGTTGCAGCGGCAAAGGTCTTTTGCTTCTTTCAGGCGGTCTTGACTCCCCTGTTGCCGGATACAGACTTATGCGTCGTGGAATGAAAATAGAATGTGTTTACTTTCATTCCTATCCATATACTTCAATTGAAGCTCAACAAAAGGTTGAAAGTTTAGCTGCGCAGATTTCAAAATACGGAATTCAAACTTACTTAAACATCATACCTTTTACAGACGTTCAGATGAAGATTAAAGAAAAAGCCCCTCAGGAATGGACAACCCTTATGCTTAGAGTATGCATGATGAAAGTTTCCAATATGCTTGCAAACAGAGTCCATGCAGATGCAATAGTTACTGGAGAAAGTCTTGGTCAGGTTGCAAGTCAAACTATAGAAAATATGAACGTTACAGAACACTTTGCAGAGTATCCGCTTCTGCGTCCTCTTATAGGTCTTGATAAAGAAGAAATTATGGAAACCGCGCATTTTATCAGCACATACGAAACTTCTATTCTACCATACGAAGACTGCTGCGTTTTGTTTTCTCCAAGGCATCCAATACTTAGAGGAAGAATTGAAGATGCCGAAGAAATATATAAGCAGCTTAGCGTTGATGAATTAATAAAAGAATCTTATGAAAAAAGAGATGTTAAACACTTTGTTTTTGGAAAAGAAGTTTAACAATTTTAGAAGCATCGGTGTCAATACAAATATTGTCAAACCGTTGCTTCATTTTTTTATCAAAATCTAAATCAAGCAAAAGTTCATCTATCTTTTTATAAATTTCTTTAGGTTTTTGAATAAAATAGCCGACTTTATTATCTATTGCAAAGTGCATATTTCCCAATTCTTGATTGTGTAAATACTTGCATATAATGACAGGCTTTTTACAAGAAATAATTTCCATCAATGTGGCAGGACCTGCTTTTATAACTGCGCAATCACAAATCTTTACAAGCTCATCAAGAAAATTTACAAATCCATAAGGATGAAGGCGTTTATACACAATGCTCAAAAGACGCATGTTTTCGTACTTTAATTTATCTCTTCCGCAAATTACGGCAACTTCGTAATCTTCGTGATGAGCGACAACACATTCATTGATAATCTGAGTTGCGCCAGGAAGCCCTTCCCCGCCTCCAACTAAAAGAACCATTCGTTTTTGAGGATTAAATCCATGCTTTATTTTTAGCTCCTTTATTTTTTCAGTTGAAACTGGACTAAACGCTTCACTGTTCATTAAAAACGGAACGACTGTAACTTTTTTTTCAGGGATGCCACATTTTTTTATAGCAAAATCTTTTGCTTGCTGCGAAAACACATAGTAATTTAAAGTCCGCTCATAAAACCAGCTTTTAGGAGTTGTAAAAGGGTCTGTAACAATTGTTTTTAGCTGAACTTCAAAAGAAAGCTTTTGTACAATTTCTTTTAAAAAAGGTGTTAACACAAAATGGAATGAAATTATATCTGTTGGACGCTCTTTTAAAACAAGTTTTTTAAGATAGCCTTTTATTACAGGCTTTAATAAAACTTTTACAAGAGAGTTAAAAAACCTTATTTTTCCAAGTTCATAGATTAGCGCAAATGAGCCTTTTAGATAGTTGCAAGAAAAGTTATATCCTTTTTCTAAAATTATATGGGCAAGACCGTGTTTTTTAATTCCTACACACATTTTTACTTCTGAATTAGGCTCATATTTTTCAACAGCTTGCTTTAAAACTTTTGCTGCTGATATATGCCCTGCCCCAGTATTTAGATACAAAAATAAAAATTTTCTTTCTTCCATAAAAGCTCACTAATAAATAATCTTAAATCCTATTGTTAAATAATTATTAAAAGAATCTACAAGACTAGAAAGCCAAGCCTCTCTAGCATCTTTTACAGCCTGAATAGAAAGCGTGCCGTCTAAATCATCTTCTGGAAGCACTACATTTTTATAAATCGGAGTGTCGATTCCATCTTCGCGAGTATATTCAAATCTGTAGCCGCCAATTACACTTACACGCATATTGCGAGTCGCTAAAAACTCATACTCTCCAGTAACACCAACTTGAACGGTGTACATTACAGTATCCTGGCGCAAAAAGTTCGTGTAGCTTTCAGCAGAATCCATTCCTCTAGTATCTGTTTTTACGCTTCCTGAACTATCAAATTCTGCTCCGCTTTTTATTAAATCCACAACTTCCTGATCTGAAAGCGAAAGATACGGGTTAGAATGTCTTACAAAAGAAGTAAATGAAGATATTTTGAAGCTAGGAAAAGGCTTAAATTCCAGGCGAACAATAACTCTATCGCTATTAGGCGGTAATTCAGAACCGATGCACATTCCCGCATTAACATAATCTTTTGTATTATACGAATCATTATCCGCAACGTAGGCAGTGTAGGTATACGGCGTTACGAGCGTATAATCTATGGACATAAGGTTGCAAATAGAATTTTCAGGA
Source organism: uncultured Treponema sp. (assembly GCA_934667505.1). Lineage (GTDB taxonomy): Bacteria > Spirochaetota > Spirochaetia > Treponematales > Treponemataceae > Treponema_D. The sequence goes on from CAKULY010000001.1 coordinate 179,234, forward strand.
GAATAAATAGCTCCAAATCTAAGCGCAGAACGAATATGCGCTGAATTCCAATGAAATTTTATAAAATCTTTTATTCCTATATCGCTTATAAGAATTTCTGAATTCAAAGCTAAAGATTTTATAGGCTTCCAAGTAAAATCAATACCAGCAAGAACGTTAGCTTGAGAACCATCAATCTTATTCATTATAAAAAATGGAACGGGCATAATGTACTGGGGAACAAAACCATCGCCAAAAACAGCAGACTCAAACAAAGAAATTGTAAAACGCTCTTTAAAGAAAGGAAATCTTATAGAATGAAAAGAAAGAAACTTATTAAACTTATAACTTTGAGAATACCCGTTAGATGTTAAAAGCGCAAAAAGCTGAACATAACTAAAGCGTTGACCATAATAATTAAAAGACGTGTTTAATAACTGATAAGAATTAGGATTGAGCACTAAATCTGAATAAGGAAAAAGACTATAGCCAACTTTATTTAGTCCCGCTGTAACAAACAAGTTTTTATTACCTAGAAAAGCAGATATTTTCGCATCAGGCAGCAAACTTACATCCCCAATGTCAAACGCAAAAGGTTTTAATTTTTGTTTGCGGCTGTCATAGATATACTTTGGATTCACTTGCTCAAGGGCGACATTGTTATTAAATCCTCTTACACCAACACTATAGCTAAGCGCAAAAAAATCTTTAAACAAAAAGTCTCCAGCCGTGTAGATTCCTCCAGAATACAGCTCCTTATGAATTAAATCGTTGCTAAGAGAAGAATCAGTCTTTTGAGGAATTTTTATTTTTATGTCAGCATTTCCATCTGCAGAAATATGCCATTTCTTTTCAAAAAAACGGCTGCGATAATCCAAAGCCTTTGCTTGATCATCTTTTTCGCCATTTTCTAAAACCTGATTAAGAATATCTTCTACAACAAAAACAGGATAAGGTTTTACTTGCGGAATTGTTTTTACATATCCTTTTAAATACCAGCCTAAAGAATCAAAATAAAATTCATCGCTGACTTCTACACCAACTTGTGCAAAAAGAAATGTAGAAAACAAAGAAATAAAAAAAAGAGTAGACAAAAGTCTCAGTTTTTTCATAAAATCCTCTTCGTAAAAGTATACTTATTTATTGAAGCAATTGCAACTTATATGATATTCTAAAAGTCAGAGGTTTTTATTTTGAAAGCGCAAGAGAAGGAACTGATTTTTAATTTGCTAAAAACGGCTGCAGATAATTTTTACGGTTACGAAGCCCCTGATTTTTCGCGAAAACCGATTTTTAAAGACGATAACGAACCTTCTTCAGAGAGAATTCCAAACACAAATGAAAATGCTCAGCTTTCAGAGCAAAAGAACCATATAAGCATGGAAAACTTAAAAGAAAAAATAAATTCTTGCACTCGCTGCCCTCTTTATAAAACTAGAAACAATGTTGTTCCTGGCATGGGAGTTGAAGGCTCTTCTGTTTTAGTTATTGGAGAAGGTCCTGGCGAAGAAGAAGACAGGCAGGGACTTCCATTTGTTGGTCGAGCAGGACAGCTTTTAGACAAAATGCTTGCAGCAATACAATTGGACAGAAAAATAAATTGTTACATTCTAAATGTTGTAAAATGCAGACCGCCATATAATCGAGATCCGTTGCCAGAAGAAGCTGCTGCATGCAAAAGTTTTTTGGACGCGCAAATCCATATTCTAAAACCCAAAATAATCCTTGCGCTTGGAAAAGTCGCAATAAGAAATTTAATGAATATCCAAGGAGAGTTTTCTTTAAATCGATACAGAGGGAAAATTTTAGAATATCAAAAAATTCCTGTGATAGTAACATATCATCCAAGCGCTCTATTAAGGAATTTAGAATTTAAAAAACCTGCTTGGCAAGACTTAAAATTTTTTAAAGCTCAGCTTTTGAATTTAGAACCAGACTATGCAAAAAATTTTGTTCAAAAAAACTGACAAAAACATCTCATGCTTTTATCTTTTGTCTAATGCAATTTCTTGCCATTGTTACGAAACCACTTTTACCAGGGGGAAAGCTTGAATTATCTTCAGATTGCTTTAAACGTTCCATTAAATCAAACTTTTACATATTCGTGCTCTCCAACTGAAAACAACGAGACAGAATTAGAAAATCTAATTGGAAAGCGAGCAGAAGTTCGCTTTGGCAATAGAAAACTAATAGGTTTCATAACTTCTGCAAGCAACGAAATTCCTAAAGATTGCCCTGTGCAAAAAGAAAAAATCAGACCAATTACAAAAATTATTGATTCTGAGCCAATTTTTAATAAAGAAATTCTTGATATAGCGAAATGGATTAGCACCTATTATATATGCTCAATCGGCGAAGTCCTGTCTTCTATTCTTCCATCAGGAAAACGAGAAACCAGCGAAGGCGGATTTTCATTCGAAGACGAAATTTCAGAATTTTCAGGAAACCAGCTTTCAAAAGAACAAGAAAGCGCAGTATCTTCTATAACTGCAGCTGCCAATACAAAAAGATGCTCATACCACTATCTTTACGGACCTACAGGAACTGGCAAAACAGAAGTGTTTTTACAATGCGCGCAGTGGCTTCTTTCGCAGCAAAAAGGAGTAATATATTTAGTTCCTGAAATCGGACTGACACCGCAGGTAATAAAAGCTGTAACATCAAGATTTGGAAATACAGTTGCAGTTCTTCATTCAGGATTAACGCCAAGTCAACGCTTACGAGAATGGAAAAGAATCATACACAAAGAAGCTAGAATTGTTGTTGGGGCTAGAAGCGCAATCTTTGCTCCAATTCCTAATTTAGGACTCATAATAATAGACGAAGAACACGATGCTTCATACAAATCAGGAGCTACACCGCGTTATCACGCAAGGCAAGTAGCTATGCACAGAGCAAACTCTCTAGGCATTCCTTTAGTAATGGGCAGCGCCACTCCTTCTGTTGAGGCATGGCATCTTATGGAAACAGGAAAGTTAATCCGCCACAAATTAACCAAACGCCTGGCTGGCGGCGCTATGCCAAAAATCAAAATTGTTGACCTTTCCAAAACTAAAAACAACGGCTGCATTTCTGACGAGCTTGCAAATGAAATTAGAAATACTATCGAACAAAAAAAACAAGTTATACTCTTTTTGAACAGAAGAGGTTTTACGCATTTTTTTAGATGCAATTCATGCGGATACGAAATGATGTGTAAAAACTGCTCCGTTCCTTTAACTTATCACAAAAATGAAAACAGACTTCGCTGCCATTACTGCGGCTGGTCTACAGAGCCTCCTGCAGAATGCCCTCAATGCGGCTCTCTTGACGTAGGCTACAGTGGATTTGGAACAGAATATATAGAAAACGAAACCTCAATAAAATTTCCAAATGCAAAAATAATAAGAGTTGACACAGATGCTCTTACAAAGAAAGGAGAACTTGAAGAAAAACTAAACGCCTTCAGAAAAGGTGAATACGACATTATGCTAGGCACACAAATGGTTGCTAAAGGTTTGAATTTTCCAAATCTTCAGCTAGTGGGAGTAATTCTTGCAGACACGGCTCTTCATTTGCCAGATTTCCGCGCAGCAGAAAGAACTTTTTCCCTTATAACTCAAGTGGCAGGAAGAGCCGGCCGCTATTTTCCAGATGGAAAAGTTTTAGTGCAAACCTACAATCCTTTAAGAGAGCCTATAAAATTTGCCTGCGAAGGAAAAATTGAAGATTTTTACAAGACAGAACTTGAGCAGCGAAAGATTTTAGGCTTTCCACCTTTCAGCAGAATGGTAAGGCTTGTTTTTCGCTCGTTTTCACAAGGTCAGGCAGAACGGACAGCTGAACAAGCAGCTTCGATATTAAGGAACATAATTCAACAAAAATCAGAAATCATCGGTCCTGCGGAATGTCCTTTAGCAAAGATTTCTAAAAATTACAGATTCCATATAATCCTGCGCGGACAAGATATTAGAATTCTGCAACAAGCTGTTTACATCCTTTTAGAAAGATATACACACTCACCTTCTGTTTATATAGAATGTGATATAGATCCGGTAAGTTTGTTGTAAAAAATCAGGTTGAAAGTCGAACTTAAAAAAAGTAAGAGAATTTACAATTTAGTCCAAACTTCGAGTTTTTATAAAAATAAACAAAAGCGTAAGCGAATTTGCAATTTGTGAAGACTTTGTGCGATTAGAACAACTAAGGTTGCGTAGCAACCCAATTCCATTCAAACGAAGTGCGAGCACAACCGTCTGAACAAAGTGAAAATTCGCTGAAAGCATTTTTTTCTAACAGTTATAAAAAACTCGAAGTTTGGGCTAATTATATATGGCGTCTTATTCCATTAAAATTTATTTTATAAAGAAAAAGACCGTTCGCCGGGGCTGTAGCTCCAGCTTTTTTGCGGTCTTTGGAAAACAAAATTTTTTGCATTGAATCCAAAGGCGCATTTGTCCTATCCAAATTAATAAGAGTTCCAGTTAAAGTCCTTACCATTTTCCACAAAAAAGCATTTGCCTCTATTTCAAAAACAACCATTTCATTTTCTGCGGGAAAAACTTTTTGCTTAAAAAAATGAGCTTTGTCGATAAACCGGTTAGTAGAAATGCTCTTGTCTCCGCTTGCAGCAAAACTCGCGCAATCAATTTCGCCATTTAAGCACTCACAGTATTTATTCAAGCGGTCAATATCTGGAAAAAAGTTTACGCACCAAGCATAGCGGCTTTGACTTGCCTGCATAAGCTTAGGACAAATAAAGTAACGATAAACCCTGCTTGTCGCTGAAAAACGGGCATTAAAATCGCAAGGAACTTCGCGAGCCTCTAAAATGCGAATATCTTGCGGCAACAAGCAATTTAATGCTTTTGGATAATTTTCCACAGGAATAGAATCAATTGGAGAAAAAAAGTTCGCCGCTTGAGCAATAGCATGAACACCGCTATCAGTTCTTCCCGAACCGTAAAGAACTGTTGAGCATTTATGCAATTTTTCAAGGGCTGATTCAATTTCCCCTTGAACAGTTCTCATATAGTTCTTTTGCTCGCCGCAGTCTTGACGCTGCCAGCCGCAAAAGTCAGTTCCGTCATAAGAAATTGTAAGTAAAATATTACGCACATTGCACCCTAAAAATCGTCATCGTTAAGCTCTGCTGTAAGTTTATCGTAAAGGTCTCTTGCTTTTTCTAGCAAAGGACCAGGCTTGTCTTTGCTGGATTTTCCTAAACCAAAAATTCTAGCAATCGCTGTTTTTGATTCAGAAAGCTTTTTTAATCTCAATTGAATATCGTCTTTTTGCCCATAAATATATTCCAAAAGTCCGCAAAGATAAATTACGCCGTCCCAACCATAATTTTTATCCATATCCGGTCCCATATTTGCAAGCGTGGAACTTTTTTCGGTTCGTTCGGTTTCATTATAAATTGACTGCTGATAAAAGAACAAAGCTTTTCTATAAAATACAGATGAAACATAATCGTAATTATGGTTAGGACACACAGCGTTTAATTCCCTTGTCAGCCAAGCAAGCCGTAAAGAAATTATTCCAGATTTTAAAGTCGGTATCATTTCTTTGCCGACCTCTGCATAAGTTAAAAGCGCAAGGTAGTACATGGCGCAACCGTCAAAAAGAGTGCGCTCATGCTTTAAATTAAAATGAGGGAAAATTTTTTCAACTTTTTCTTTGCGCTCCTCTTTTTTATGGAGCAAATTTGAAATAATGTCTTTATTCTTTAAATCCTTAAAGTCGCTCCAAAACAATGCCGCATTGCAGTTTGGACAAGCTCCAATTTCGTAAATCAACGGATACACCCTGCCAAATTTCGCAGAAGGCTCAAAAGTTCTATGAAGGTCATCTGAAAGTCCGCCCGCTATCATTCTTCCGTTTCCGCTAAGCATGACTTCTCGCTCAAAAGTTTTTCCGCACACGGGGCAAAGAGACTTTTCCTTTGACCAATAAGATATGGCAGGCTTCTTTTTTTCAACATTCTTTTTAGACGATGGCATGGACAAATCTCCTATTAAACAGATTCTATCATAACATAGGCAATTGCATACTCTTTTTCATGACTTAATGACACATGAAGTTTGCACTTTCCACATATTTTTTGCAATAATTTAGCGGCTGTTTTTTCCACTTGCAAGGAAGGTCGACCGGAGCAATCCTTTACTATAAAGACATCTTTCAAGTCGAATCCCAAAATTCCAGTTCCTAAGGCCTTTCCAAAAGCCTCTTTAGCCGCAAAACGCACTGCATAATGCTGACAGCTAACAGAAAAAGAACTTGCTTCGCTCATCTCTTTCTCGTTAAAAAAACGATTGAGCATATTTGGCGACGAAACCCATTTTTCAAACCGGCTAACCTGCGTTAAATCTACACCAATACCAAAAATCATACGCCTTCAAGTCCGGAATGTTCAACTTTATTCACCTGCTCTTCAGATGATTCTTTTATTTCTTCATCAGCATCAAAATTTTCGTTTTCTAAAACCTCTTCTTTTTCAGAAGCTTCAGTTTCTTGCTCATGTGTATTTTTTACAACGGTAACAGAAATTTTATCCAATGACTTTTTAGAAAGAACAAGATTAACAGGAATTTTTATATCTACAGGAATTTCATAAGTTCCAGGCTGAACTATATTTTTTAAATCGACAGAAACATCATCTGGCAAAAGAGTGTAATTTTCTAATACCAAAAGAGCCCCGTCAACTTGGAAAGATATTGGAGCAAGCTCGCTAGAAATTTCTAAATCAGGATTCAGATTTTTTACAACAGGTACGATTGACTTGAACTCCTTAGAAGAATCGCTTGGGACAACCGTAATTGTGACTTTAAAATCACCTTCAGGATAAGGAACAATCAAATCGTTTATATTATCGAGCCGAACATCTTTAGAAAAAGACTTTGCCGCTCCAGAAAGAATTATTTTTTTTGTATAAATAGACTTTGTTTTTTCAAGAACTTTTGCAGGACCTACAACTTTTACAGTAGAAGGATTTATTGAAATGTCTTTAACGGTATAGCCTCGCTCCACATCTCCAGAAACCGCTGCTTGAACCGGAACATATTTTACAGACTTTTCATCTAAAACAATCTTTAAGGAATCTGGCTTTACGGAATACTCCAGCGGCTCAATTAAAAACATATTTTCAGAAAGTTCTACTTCAATAGGAACTTGATATGTACCGGACTGCGTAAAATGCTCTACGTTAATAACAGCCTTAAAACCTGTGCTATAGATTGAAGGAATATTTTCTGCCGTAGTTCTGACACTTATTTTTACATACTTCGGCAACTGTGAAAAAGGAACCATAAGACCGCCAGATTCAACAGTCAACGGAACTGAAATCGTTTTTGTTTCAAGCATTGTTATTTGGTGAAAAATATATATTACTATAGCAAAAACAAGACAAATCGCCTTGACAGTCCAATTTTCAGTTATTTTTTCAATCAGACGTTTTTTGTTCATCTATGGTGTCCTCCACATTGTAGGCATCAGGCGTTATTTCAAGCAAGTTTTCAAGAACCTTTGTAATTTCTTTTACGCTTAAATCGTAGTGAAGATGCGAATCGTACGCCAAACTTAAAGCCCCTGTTTCTTCTGAAACAACAAGAACTACAGCATCGCTTACTTCAGAAAGTCCTAAAGCGGCTCTATGCCTGGTTCCAAAAGTTTTTTTAATATCATATTGCTCGCTTAACGGCAAAAAACAACCTGCGGCAAGAAGTTTTCCTCCTTGAATAAAACACGCCCCATCGTGAAGTGGAGTGTCCATTCCAAAAATTGTAACAAGAAGGCTAGAAGATAAGTCCGCATTAAGCTTTGTGCCTGTTTGCATTATGTCATCAAGTTTTGTGTGCCGCAAAAATACCGCCAGCATTCCTCTTTTCTGCTTTGAAAGCATATCGGCTGCAATCAACACGGAATCAACATAAGAATGCTTAGAACGACTGCCAAAGGCAAACCATTGATTTTGACCTATTCGCAAAAAGAATTTGCGCATTTCCGGCTGAAACACAATCGCAAATCCAACAAGAAACAATGGCATTATAATTTTAAAAATCCAAAGCAAAGTTTCAAGATGAAGAAAAACCGCGCTAGCATAAGCTAAGGCAACAATAACCGCCGCCTTTATTATCTGAATACTATTAGACTTCACTAACATTCTATATGTTTCGTATAGAATAAATGTTAGAACTCCAATATCTAGAACTGGTCGTAAGTAATTATATACAGTAAAAAAGCCTTCAAAAGATTTCAATTTTAATTTCCTTCTTATGAACTTTGCAAACGCTTATTTTAAACATTTCAATTTAGAATATTATAACCTAAGACTTTCAAAGTATCTATAGTTTCTGCTACATCGTGGACACGGACAAAGGTCGCGCCATTTTGCACGGCAATTAAATCTGCCGCAAGAGTTCCTGCAAGACGCTCTGGAATTTCTTTTTGCGTCATCTGCCCAATGCAAGTCTTTCTGGAAAGAGCCATCAAAACAGGGAAACGCCCATCGCAAAGTTTTCCGCAGTTCTTTATAAGAGAAAGATTCGCCTCAAGATTTTTGCCAAATCCAATTCCAGGATCAACTATGATTTTTTTTGGATTTATGCCACAAGAAACGGCATACTCTGCCCTTTTTTTTAAATAAGAATCAACTTCTTCAAAAGCGTCATCGTAAACAGTATTTTTTTGCATATCTGAAGGCAACCCCCGTTTATGCATTAAAACAACTGGAATATTTACGCTGGCGCAGTAAGATGCAATTTCACTGTCATCCTCAAGGGCGCTAATGTCATTTAGAATATCTGCGCCAGATTCAACAGCAGCCTTTATAACATTCTTTTTTCTTGTATCAACAGAAATGGGAATATCGCTTTCTTTTCTGATTTTTTCTATTAAAGGGACAACACGCTCAATTTCTTCCTGTTCGCTTACATATTCGCTTCCAGGTCTAGAAGATTCTCCACCAATATCAAGAATGTCAGCTTTCTGGCTGACTAATGACATCGCTCTTTCATAGCCACCCCTGCTTTGCTCCCAAAATGAATCTGGAGTAGCATTTACAATCCCCATCACAAAAGCTGGCAGCTCTGTGGAAATTGTTCTATTAGATAAATCAAAAGTCATTTTATTCCTCAACTTTGTTAGACTTTATTTTTGCAAGAGAAAGAGCCGCAAGTTTTAAATCATCACAAGTCATGCAAGCTTGCATGCAAACCTGTTCCCTAGTTCCTTGAGAATAGAATTTTGAAGGAAAAGCTTTTACAATCGTCTTTTTTATTCCGTTTTCAAGGCACAGACAGTGTAGATATTGAGAAACTCCGCCAACTTCAACCCCATCTTCAACAAAAATTATTCCATCATACTTCTTGCAAAGCTGTAATAGATATTTTTCATCAATTGGAGTTATAAATCTTAGTGAATAAATATCTGCAAGCACGTATTCCAATGCTAAAGCGCGGCTAGCCGTTATACATTCAGAATACATTCCTCCTGTCGTTACGAAAAGTATGCGAGGTGTACTTTTGTTTTCTTCAAGGTCAACTGTAAGCGTTGATTCAAAATCGCAAGCCTTGACGAGAACGCCTTTGCCTTCTTCTATAGGAGCAGAAAACTTTATCTGTTCTTTTGGGCAAGTCATTTTTGGATAGCGGATAATTACTGCGCCTTCAGAATTTACCGCATATTCAAGACAATATTTTAAATCCTGAGCTGTTGCCGGGGAAAGAATCTTAATTCCTGGAACAGGTCTAAAAAGAGCTATGTCAAACAACCCCTGATGAGTTTCTCCATCGCCAGGAACTGCCCCTGCTCTATCTAGCAGGATTACAACGTGAACGTTCTGCAACGCTATATCGTGAATAACCTGATCAACTGCCCTTTGCATAAATGTTGAGTAAATGCATACGAAAGGAAGCATTCCGCCTTCCGCAAGCCCGCCTGCAAAAGTTACTGCGTGCTCTTCGGCAATTCCCACATCAAAAAAACGTTCTGGATAGTGGCGGGCAAAACTGTCAAGACCAGTCCCCTTAGACATAGCAGCCGTTATGCAAACAATGTTTTTTCTAACTTGCGCTAAATTCATCAGCTCATTGCTAAAACATTCAGTAAAACTTAAATTGTCAAACTTTTCGACTTTTCCATCCGAAATACAAAAAGGCCCGATTCCGTGAAAAAGCTCGGGATGATCTTCTGCGGGACTATATCCTTTTCCTTTTTTAGTAAGAATGTGAACTACAACAGGCTTCTTAAGTTTTTTTACGCGGGTAAAAACATTTTCTAACTCGCGAATATCGTGTCCGTCTAAAGGTCCGACATATTCACAGTCCAAATCTGCAAAAAGATTAGTCGAAAGGACTAAGCCTTTGAAACTTCTTTTAAATCTTCTAAAAAACTTTAACAAGACTTTGCTTAAAAAAGGAATTTTACTTATAAATCTTTTTAAGCCTCTTTTAAAATTTTGATACGGACTTGTTGCAGAAATTCTACTCAAATACCGGCTTATTGCGCCTGTATTCTGATCAATAGACATCTGATTGTCGTTTAGAACTATAATCAAATTTTTAGAAAGCTGTCCCGCATTTGAAAGGGCTTCCATTGACATTCCGCCAGTCAAAGCTCCATCGCCTATAACTGCAACAACTTTGTTATTTTTTCCCTGCAGCTGCCAAGCGGTAAGCAAACCTAAAGCGCAGGAAATAGAAGTTGAGGAATGGCCTTCATCAAAAAAATCATGCGGGCTTTCGTTTTTTTTTGTAAACCCGCTTAAGCCGCCGTACTGGCGCAAGGTGGAAAAACGTTCATAACGACCTGTAAGCAATTTATGAGCATAGCACTGATGGCTAACATCCCAAACAATCGCATCATTTGGACTGTCAAAAACCCGATGAAGAGCTATGGTAAGTTCGACAACTCCTAAATTACTCGCAAGATGCCCGCCATTGTGTCCTACAACTTCAATTATTGCACGCCGGATTTCATCTGCAAGTTCTGCAAGCTGCTGATAAGAAAGAGTTTTTATATCTGCTGGAGATTTTATATTAGGAAGTAACGTAAACAACTCCAATTTTTCTAAAAATTATAAAAAAAAAGACCGGGTAATTTTTCAACCACCCCGGTCTGAATAAACAATGTTCAAAGTCAAACTGTAAAACAGCTTTTACTTTGCCTTATGTCTATTTCTTCTAAGCATCTTCTTACGCTTATGTGTCGCCATCTTCTGGCGTTTTCGTTTCTT
>CAKULY010000002.1 GCA_934667505.1 uncultured Treponema sp.
GTTTCTCACTTCGTTGCGAAACAACTTAAAAAGTCAATCCTAAAACTGAAGTTTTAATCTTGACTTTTTATGGGAGAAGTAATTATGAAAAACAGAATAAAAAATATATTAAAAGCCATTGCACTTGTTTCTTTTGCAATGTTTCAGTTTTTTGGATGCAAGCAAATAGAAGATATAAAAGATTCTGAAAAAGTTGCATATATTACCATAAACAACAGTTTAGCAAGAAGTGCAATGCCAGAACTAAGCATTGAAAAAATGACAAACTTTGTTTTAAAAGGAACTTTTTCCGGCGGAGAAGAGCAAGAACTTGGTACTTGGGATAATGCGAAATCTTTAAGAACTGCAAAAATTCTTATAAAGCCCGGATTATGGGATTTTAAACTTACCTCACAGCAGGGCGAAGTCTCTTTTTCTGCCACAATCGAAAAAAAACAGATAGAAGTTGCACTTAATAAGCTTAACTTCAATCTGGCTGTATCTTCTATGGATTTACAAAATGGAACAGGAAGTATAAGCATTAATTTTAGGAAAATATTACCTTATTCAAGGTATGTTTGTATTTATATTTGTGATTTTGAAGGAAATAAAATAAAAAGACTTTCTACTTCCAAATCTAGTTCTAATATTGGTGATTATGACGATGTTTTACAAGGTATAGCAAATAGTGTTTCTTATAGTTATTATAAATCTGTAAAACCTAACATTCCAGCTGGAACATATTTTATAGATTTTGAATTCTACGATAAAGAGTGGTTGTTAATTGGAAAATATCGTGAATTGGTTAACGTAACTGCAGATTGTACAAGTTTATTGACTGGCAAAAAATTAGATTTATCAAATACCTATTCCATTGACTATAATTTAAATGAGGGAGACTGGGGTACTGCTACGTATCCAAGTCATTATAGTCCAAACACTTCAGAAAAATTGCCAACTGGAGAAAATATGTATAAAATGGGCTATAGTTTTGCAGGATGGTATACAGATAAAGATTTTTCTGGAGAACCTGTTACAGAAATTCCTATTGGTAGCACAGGCGATAAAAAAATTTATGCAAAATGGAAACCGGCAACAGTAAAATATAATGTAAGACATTATCTTCAAGGAATTAGTAACCTTGATGAATATTTTTATTTCTCTTCTAATGATGAATGTGAATGGGGAAAAACCGAAGATTATACTGCACCAGTTCCAAGAGAATATTCTGGTTTTACTGCACAGCAAGTTGAACAGCAACAAATTGCGGCTGATGGAAGCACTAAAGTAAAAATATACTACAATCGCAACGATGTTACAGTTACCTTAAAACTTAATGGTGGCAATATAAACGGCAGAACAGAAGACTTTGTGATTTCTGGAAAATATTTAGATACTTATACAGCAGATGATTTTTATAAAGACTTTGGTATTAAATATGATGTTCCGCAAAAAGATGGACTTTACTTTGAATCTTATAATACGGATAGCGATTTTTTAAAGAAAACTTCTGAGTTTGAATTTATTTTTCCTGCCAGTGATGCAGTATGCACAGCGGAATATTCCTTGCTTGATTATAGATTTAAGGTGTTCAAAGAGGAAAAATCGCTACCTAGCGGAGGAGGTTTTCTTCGTTCTTTTATATATCCTTTCTATATTGGAGAAACTGAAGTAACTTGTGAAACATGGTACAAAGTTCAGCAATGGGCAATTAATACGTATCCAGAAAAATACAACAATTCAGAAAAGAATATAAAATTTAATACTATTATAGAAGAGCCTAGTGCAGATTCTAAAGATAAACCTATATGTGATATTTCTTATTATGATGCGATATTATGGTGCAATGCAGCAAGTGAAATGGTTGGTCTAAAACCTTATTATGAAATTTACGGGGTTAATGATGGAGAATTGATTTTCAAGGATAGAGGTGAATGTTCCTCTCCTAATTCTGGTGGCTATAGACTTCCTAAGAGGGATGAATGGGTATACGCGGCTAAAGGCGGTGAATATCTCCCTTCGGATAATTATTATATTTATTTTTATAAAGAATTTAAACCATCCTATTTCAAATATTCCTTTGATTCTGATAATAAGTATTATTATTATCAGAGTTATGAAATAAGGCATAAGTATTATTCTTGGGCAGATACCTATGCTGGTACATCTGATGAAGATAAGCTTTCTGAATATGCAGTTCTTTCTGGTATTGAATCTGTAAAATCTAAAAAACCTAATAGTGTAGGTTTGTATGATATGTCTGGAAATGCTAATGAATATGTTTACTTGCAGTGGATAAAAAGTTTAAAAATTATGGATTCAGTAGAATTAGCAAAGTGTAATGAAAAACAACAAAATACAGGTTTTCGTCTTGCTCGCTATGTTATTGAATAAATAATTTTTCTGGTAGTTTTACATATCGAAACCATCAAAAGAGAACCTCAAAAACATAAACCATAAACAAAATTAGGAGTTTTTATGAAAACAAAAGAACTAAGTAAAAGAGAGACTAAAAAAAACAACACCTGCAATTTACAGTGAAAAGGATTTTGCAGAAGAAATGCTTCAAAATGAAACTTTGATTCACCGCGATGTTAAAAAATAATCGGGTCGCTACAAAATTTTTTACGTCTGCAGCCCTTGCAAAAACTGCCCATCCAAACGCTGTCGAACTGGTCGGTGGCGTTTTTTACAAAGTCTTTGTTGCTGCTCAAAATGCCGGCTTCAAAGTTGCGGGTGTTTTCGCCTTTCATGCCAAGTCCGGCTCCGGTTAGGTTTGCTGAACCCACGTACGCTGTCTTAAAGTCAAAAATTATGATTTTAAAATGGACTCGCGGGCAAAGAACTCGCTCCATTCCTTCTATTAAAATAGGATATTTGTCAAAATCTTGGCGGAACGCTGGTCCTGGTTCTTTTGCGTGAATAAGGCGGATTTCAACTCCTCGTTTTGCAAGGTCAGAAAGGACTTCCAAAAGCGGTTTTGTGCCGCGCCCGTCTTTTACGTAAAGGTCTTTTATGTCGGCAGTGCCAATCCACAGAGTTTTTTTTACGTCTTTTATCCGCTCAACTACTTGCTCGTAATGGGCTTCATTTGCAATGTACAAAGTTTCTGGGGCAAAAGAATTTTTCATTTCTGTTGATTTTTCCCAATCATCCTATCTTTCCATCAACCTGACCACTTCTTCCTTTGAATCCAAGAAAATCTTTGCAATCTGCGGGTCAAAATCTGTGCCGCTGCCTTTTTCGATGATTGAAAAGCACTGGTCAAGCGGCATTGCGTCGCGGTAGCAGCGTTTTTGGGAAACGGCGTCAAAAACGTCGGCAACAGCCATAATCCGCGCGTGAAGTGGAATCTGTTCGCCGGCAAGTCCTTCCGGGTAGCCTTTTCCGTTGTATTTTTCGTGGTGGAATCTTGCCACTTCGTAGGCGATTTTTTCAAATTCTGCGTCATCCAGATTTTTGAACGTGTTTTGAATAATTTCTCCGCCGCAAGCTGCGTGCTTTTTCATGATCGCAAATTCTTCATCCGTGAGTTTTCCCGGCTTTTGCAGAATATGGTCAGGCGTTGCGATTTTTCCAATATCGTGAAGCGGAGCCGCATTGCTTACGTTAATCAGATAGTCTTTGTTCATAATATCTTGATAACGCTTGTCGTGCCGCATTTTTTGAAGAATCAGATTGACATAGGCTCTAGTGCGCTTGATGTGTCCGCCGGTGTTGCTGTCGCGGTTTTCAACAAGATTTGCAAATCCTTCAACCATGTTGTCGCTGTACAAAGTAAGTTTTTTAATTGCAGGATTTTCAAAGTCAACATAAATTCCCAAAAGAAGAATGGTAGGGCAGATTGAAGAAAGCAAAATCTCTGGGAAAATAATCTGAGCAATAAGAATGATTCCTACAATCACGATGATTGAAACTGTTCCGAATTTTTTATCCTTTGCAAGATATTTGTGACGCGTAACAACAAGACCTAAAATAATTCCGTAATGAAGAAATAGCGAAATAAAGCAGACATAAACTGAAAATCCCATTGAATAAAAAGTCGTTTTTCCCTGGATATATTCAAGCTGGTTAATTCCGGCAAAAATCAGAATTAGCGAGATAATTCCCGGCAAAAAAAGAAGAAAATTCCTTTTTTTATGCTCTTTGCAAAAACCTACAATCTGGTCGTACATGTAAAGCGAGGTTACAATAATCGTTAAATCCATAAAGACAAAAAACAAAAGGTGTCCGTATTTATTCAGCCAGTCAGGAATACTTTCAAGGTGATTTACAGTCCAGGCTGTCAGACCGTCAAAAAATACCGCCCAGGGAGCAACAATCATAAGAGCGTCAAAAAATTTATTGCAGGGAATTTTCGTTTTTAAAGTCGTCCTTAAATAAGTTATTATAATATAAAGAGTTACAATCAAACAACCAATTTGTAATTTAAAATATTGCATAAAATTCCTCTCTAAAAGCAACTTAAATTATATGCTAAAGGATTTTAAAAATCAAACTTCTTGCAATCTTTTCTTGTTATAATACGTTTTTCCTAATATTATTAAATAGCCAAATTTTGAGTTTTTTATAAATTGTGAAAAAAACGCTCTCAACGAATTTATTCTTTTTTTAAAAACTCTTATAAAACCGGGAAAATTATGCAAAGCACGGAACGCGCAAAAAACAACAGAACTCTTGCTCTTAATTCTGAAGAAATTGAAAGCCTAAGGAAAAATATTCTTACAAGCAGGCAAATTTCAGAAAATACTGATTTTTTAAATAAAACCTTGAATGGGGACATAAATGAAATGCTGGAATACGTTCCAGATAATTTTGCAGATTTGATTATTATTGACCCTCCATATAATCTTACAAAAAACTTTAACGGTTTAAAGTTTAATTCGTGTTCAGAAAAAAATTATGATGATTACCTTAATAGCTGGTTTCCTGCTGTTTGTAAAAAATTAAAACCTTCGGGCTCTTTGTACATGTGCGGCGACTGGAAGTGCACGTCTTCTCTTCAGCGTGCAATTGAAAAAGAGCTTTCAATATTGAATAGAATTACCTGGCAGCGAGAAAAAGGGCGAGGCGCAAAATCGAATTGGAAAAACGGAATGGAAGACATTTGGTTCGCCGTAAAGAATCCAAGCGATTACTATTTTAATGTGGATGCAGTAATGATGAAACGAAAGGTCCTTGCTCCGTATAAAAAAGACGGAAAGCCTAAAGACTGGAATAAAGAAGAAAGAGGTAATTTTAGATTGACATATCCTTCGAACTTTTGGGATGATATTTCAATTCCGTTTTGGTCTATGCCAGAAAACACAGAGCATCCCACTCAAAAAAGCGAAAAATTATATGCAAAGCTGATTTTAGCAAGCTCTAAACCTGGCGATGTCGTGCTTGATCCGTTTTTAGGAAGCGGAACTGCTAGCGTTGTCGCAAAAAAATTAAACAGAAATTATTGCGGCATCGAGATTAACGAAGAGTATTGTTTGCTTGCGGAAAAGCGTTTAAAGCTTGCGGAAGTTGACCCTGCTATACAAGGCTATTCTGATGGTGTTTTTTGGGAAAGAAATTCACTTCCTTTTCAGAAAAAGGAATAAACGGCTTTTTTTTTCCCCCCCCACACACACGCACAAACACAACACAAACACAATCTGACGCAGATCATCAGTTTATGTTCCTGTGCGCGAATTACTTTATGGCACTTGCTAGTTTTTCATAAAAAGTTCAAAATGAATTGTATGAAAACTAAAGTGAATTTTACACCTTTTATTTTGTTGGGAATTCTGATTTTAAGTATTGCAGGATATTTTTTCTTCGGAAGCCGCTATAATCTTCAAAAATCTGATTTTACTTTTATTGGATTTTTTATTTCCTCATTTTTGGCGATAGAATTATTAATTTTTCACTTGGTTCCGCCTTTTTCTGCGTTAATGCTTTTTCTTATTTCTCGCAATAAAGACTTTTTAAATGGCTTTTGGTTTAAGGAATATTCTTGGGAAAAAGGTTTTTACAAATTTATAAAAGTTAAGCGGTGGAAAACTCGAATAGGCACTTATGACAAAAATTTATTTTCTAGCAAGAACTTTTCTAAAGAAAAGCTTTTAATGACGATTACCCAGTCAGAACTTGTGCACGAAATAATTTTTGTTTTAAGTTTTTTGCCTCTTTATTTTATGAAAGATTTTGGACATACCTTTTTGCTTGCGGTTTTATGTACGGTTTTTGCGCTTTTGAATTTGCCATTTGTTTTTATCCAACGCTACAATCGCCCTAGAATAATTAGTTTTAAATCAAAAATTGAAAAATCCTAAAATGTTAAAAGTCGAG
The DNA here is from genome assembly GCA_934667505.1 of uncultured Treponema sp. Classification (GTDB taxonomy): domain Bacteria; phylum Spirochaetota; class Spirochaetia; order Treponematales; family Treponemataceae; genus Treponema_D. The sequence continues at coordinate 6,298 of CAKULY010000002.1, forward strand.
TTTTTAGGAACAAACAAAAGTGTGAATTCTCTGAAACCGTTTTTTCACAGTTATAAAAAGCTCGGCTTTTAACCTTTTTAACCTATGGTTTATTCGACTTCATAATTGAACATTAGCTGTTAAAATGTTAAAGTAAACTTTATGAATACACTTGTTGCCTTGTGTCCTGTAGGGGCTGAAAAAATTCTTGGAAATGAAATAAAACATCTTGGATATAAGTTAGTTAGTAACACCGCAGGAAGAGTTGTTTTTTTAGGTGACGATGATGCTCTTTTTAGGGCGAATTTGTGTCTTAGAACTTCTGACAGAATTTTTCTGCAAGCAACTTCTTTTTCCGCAGAAGATTTTGACCAGCTGTTTGATGGAATTTATACTGTAAACTGGCAGGACTATTTTAAAAAAGATTCCAAAATAACGATAGACAAGGTGCGTTGCCACAGAAGCAAACTTAATTCAGAGCACGCAATTCAGGGTATTGTTCAAAAAGCGATTTATAAAAAACTTTGTGAACGCTGGCATATGTATTCAATGCCGGAAACTGGAACTGAACAAACAATCAGAATTTATATAGAAGAAAATGAAGTTCTTGTCCTTCTGGATTTGTCTGGACTTCCTCTTCATAAAAGAGGCTATCGCGTAGACGGAGGAATTGCTCCTTTGCGCGAAACTGTTGCGGCTGTTCTTTTGCAAGAAATGACTTGGCGGCGAAAAACACCACTTCACGATCCGTTTTGTGGTTCTGGAACAATTGCAATAGAAGCCGCGCTTTACGCTTACAATATTGCGCCTGGATTTGGCAGACGGTTCGCCATAGAAACACTTCCTTTTTTTAACGAAAAAAGAGCTTTAGAAATCCGCAAAAAAGAGGCTGAGCAAATACGGACCGATGTTGAAGTCAGAATAACTGGTTCGGATATTGACAGCGAGGCTATCGCCCGTTCTAAAAAGAATGCTGAGTATGCTTGTGTTGCGGCAGGAAGAGCTTTGCAGTCAATTGGCAGCGACGCAAAAATTCTTAGACCGGATTTTATTCAGGCAGATTTTAGGGAACTTTCCGCGCCTTATGAAAACGGACTTGTTTTGTGTAACCCGCCTTATGGAGAACGAATCGGCGACTTAGAGCAGGCTGAACAACTTTACAAAGATATGAGCTGTTTGTTTACGGAATTTAAGAATTGGGATTTTGGAATAATAACTTCGCACAAAGAGTTTCAAGAAAAAATAGGGTGCTATGCTCAGAAGTTAAAAAATATAAAAGCAGGAAACTTGGATACAATTCTTTACATTTATAAAAATTCAGAAAATTTTGGAAAACCACAAAAAAAAGGGAGAGAAAGACTTTAATGGCAGCAATAATAGAACACGAAAAAAGAAAGCATGAAATTCTGCAAAAATCTTTAGATGTCTTTATGGACGAAGGGTACGATGATGTTACTTTTCAAAAGATTGCTGACAGATGTGGAATTACAAGAACAACACTGTATATATACTTTAAGAATAAACGAGAAATATTTCTTTGGAGCATAAAAGAACTTACGCAAAATCTAGAACAGAAGCTGCTCGCCATAACTAGCGATAAATCTCTTGAAGCTCCGATTGCTCTAAAAAAAATAACCTATACGATAATCGATTCCTGTATAGAAAATAAAAAATTGTTTAACGTCTTGCTTGCCTATCTTATGCAGCTTCAAAAGTCTGGTGGCGATTCTGGCGAAAAAGTTAGACGCCGCGTTATACGCCTAAGACACTTGCTTACTTCAAAAATAGTTGAAGGCGAAAAAAAAGGACAGCTTAAAATAAGCAGCGTAAAAGACGCAAACGAACTTCTTTACAGTTTGATTGAATCCGCAATCTTTAGGCTTTCTATTTTAAATCAAGACAAACTGGACGAAGTTTATGGAGCTATAGATATTGCAATTGCCGGAATGACTAAATAGCCTGAACTCCGTCGAGCGTTTAGAAAAATAAACAAAAGTGTAAATTCGCTGAAAGCATTTTTTTAAGTTATAAAAAGACTCAAAGTTTGGGCTAATTATACGTGTACAGTGAACCGTCCGCTTGTGAATAATCGTGTTTGTTGTCGTCCCAGTTGCTTGTATCAAGTTCTATTTGATTATCGTTTGTATTTTCAATAGAAAGTTCGCTTTCTAAAGGTAAAGACCAATAGATTACTGTGTAGTCAAGAGTTGTATTCTTTTCAATTTTTTCTAAAATAAAACTTTCTACGCTAAATGAAGAAGTCAAAAAATCAGAGCTTAAAACTGAACGCAAATCAATTTCTTTTGTTAAAGGGGCATCTTCAGTGATTCTAAAAACTCTGCTTTTTGAACTGTTTGTTGCAATCATAGAGATTGCCCAGTTCGTTGTATCTGTTAATTCAGAAGGGAAATCAAAGGAGCCTGTTGCAATTTCAATAATGCTTTTTTCTTTGTCAAATGAAAGGGCAATATCGCTAGATGGGGCTGTATGCAATTCGCCTATGCCGTTAGGATTAGAAACAGGTTCTGACCAGTCGACTTTTTTAGAATAATCTTCATAAGTATAGCGAACGCAATATGAATATGAGCTTGAAGAATCTACAAAACTGTCTGTAAAAACGTAAGAAACAGAATTGTCTTTCTCTCCTGGAATAATTTCTCCAATATTGTATTCGACTTCGGAATTTTTTATCTTTCTGTAGATATTTATGTATTTTGCTTTTTTATCTGCAGGAACTGCAATTACAATACCAGATTCTTTTGCCTCTACACCTAACTTTTTTTCTTCTTCAGGGTCTTGCATCGTGCAGCTAATAAGGGAAGATAATAAAAATAAAAGTCCCATATTCAATAAAAGTTTTTTCATAAAATGCCTCACAATATTTTCGGCACAATATTATCAAAACTTTAAATTGAATATGCAAAGCAAAATATTTAACCTATTTTGCCGCAAAAACAGCTACTGTCTTAGGTTTTATTTGAACAACGGAACCTGCTTTAATGGAATTGTTTTGTTCTTTTGAAAAATTGCAGCCATCAGTTACCAATATCCAATTACCTTCTTGTGGCAAAGCATATTTTAAATCGGAATTTATAGGATTTGCTAAAATTATGATTTTTTTCCAAGAATCGCCGCACTTTGCTCCGTCTAGTTCCCAAGCAAGCGCTTGTTCAGGAAGTCCTGCTTGTTTGTTGTCAATAAAACGCAACGCTTTTACAAGAGTTTTTTCATCAGCAATTCTGAATGCAGAATGTTTTTTTCTTAAATCAATAAGATTTTTTACGTATTCCACAACAGAATGTTTTTGAATGCAACGCTGCCAGTCAAGAGCATTTATTCTGTCGCAGGCGTTATAACTGTTCCTCATAAATGCGCGCTTTTTGTCATCCGTGTAACCAATATCGTAAAGAACTGGATTTTGAGCCAAAATATCAGATGGAACTTCTTTTGAGCGCATGAATTCCATTCCCGCATGCAAAATTGGCATTCCTTCTGCAAGCAGAACTAACGAAATCGCCATTTTTTGCATCTGCTCATAATAAGCTTCGTCTTTATCCTGCTCTGTAAGAAAGATTTTGTCTGCGAGCGTGATATTGTCGTGAATTTCAGTGTAGTTTACACTGACCCAGGTTTTTTGACTCCACGGATTAGGAGCGGCTGTTCCTTCTATTTTTTTATATTCAACTTGGTGATGCTTTGTTGCTCCTACAATTCCAAATTTCACAGCTTCTTTTCTTGAGCCGTCGTGAATAAAGCCTTTTTCTTTGTCGTCAAAAACAGGACCTTTAATTCCGCAGCGAATGGCATCGTTAAAAAATCCGATTTCTGGCATTTTGCTGCTGTTAGACTGGCATGCGCTTATCATTTTTTTTGCTCTGTACATGTCCCAGCCTTCGCCGTAAATTAAAACATCTTTTTTAATTTTTCTAAGAGCGTCTCTTATCGTGTTCATGGTTGCAACATCGTGCAGTCCCATTAAGTCAAACCTAAATCCGCAAAGCTTGTATTCGCTGAGCCAATAGCAAAGCGTGTCAACCATGTATTTGCGGAACATTTCTCGCTCGCTTGCAGTATCTTCGCCGGCTCCAGAGTAGCCTTCTACGCGGAAAAAATATCCCGGCACGCTGGTTCCAAGCCCCTGATGAAGCCCGTCGTTCACGTGGTTGTAAACAACGTCCATAATCACGCCGATTCCTTCGTCTGCGAATGCTTTTATCATGGTTTTTAGTTCTTTTATTCTAACTTCGCCATCGTATGGGTCAGTAGAATAAGAGCCTTCTGGAAGCGCGTAGTTTTCAGGATCGTAGCCCCAGTTGAATGTTCCAAAGGTTATTTTTTTCTTATAGTTTTCGTCGTCCATCCGGCTTTCGTCAACTGAGCGGAAATCAAAAATCGGCAGAAATTGAACATGGGTTATGCCAAGAGATTTTATATGGTCAAAACCGGTTGGAATTCCGTTTATTGCAGTACCTTTTTGGCAAGCCGCCAAATAAGTGCGTTTTATTTTTGAAGAGCCGTTCCAAGAATCGCTAGAAGAAATGTCGGCAACGTGTACTTCATAAGCGATTACATCTGCTGCAGAAGCAACAACTGGAAGTTTTACATTTTCCCAGCCCTGTGGATTTGTTCGGCTCAAATCCACAACCATTGAACGAATGCCGTTTACGCCGCTAGCTTTTGCGTAAGGATCTGAACTTATGTTCTGCACGCCGTGAACGGTGACTTCATACAAATAATAAATTCCGTGCAAGTCGCCTTTTACGCAGGTTTCCCAAATGCCTTCTGAGCCATCTGCGTTTTTTTTGTGCAAAGGAATTTCTTTAAAACATTCTGATTTGTTTCCATCTTTAAAAAGTCTTAAAACAACTTGTTTTGCAGTTGGAGTCCATAGGCGGAAAACAGTTTTTCTTTTTGAATATATTGCGCCAAGTTCCGCGCTTGTAAGATATTTTTTCTTAAAATCGTCTGAATCAAAATACCATTCCAATGCGGCGGTATTTTCCCCTCCGGAAGTTTTGCTTTTCATTCTTTCGCTAAGAATTAAGTTGTACAAGTAGTCCTTTTTCTTTTCGCTTCCGCACCAAGGATTGTCAAGATTGTGCTGTTCAAACGGCGTCTTTATCCATTTTTTAGGGCAAGCGAATTTTTCGTAAGTTTCGGAATTTTTAATTTTGATGGAAAATTCGGTTGCCTGTTCAGCTTTTAAAGGATGACCATTAATTGAAAGTTCCGCGTTTAGGGTCGATGAATGGAGAACCGTTGAGCAATTGTACGATTTTCCGTTGCGAACTATTTTTACGGAAATTGAACTTTCAGTTCCAAACGGCAAAGTCGCGTTAAAACTGCCGCAGCCAGAAGGAAGATGAGGATTTAGTTCTAAAGAGTTTTCTAAAAGATTGCATTTAAAGCCAATTAAATCCTGGACGATGTTTCTTACGAACTCGGCAACGCTCCAAGCTTGGCTAAAAGTACCGGAAAGTTTTGGATTCCCGTTGGAATCTGGACGGGCATGAATATTTTCGCTCAAGGAACCTGCGCAACCCATTTCCATAATCATTTTAGATTCATTCATCAAAATGGCGGCAGGTTTTGCAGGTAAAAGACCATTTTCTTCTAAAGCGCAGGCAGAAACGTACATTCCTGTGTTCCATTCCCAAATTGTGCCATTGTGATAAGCCGCATCTTTGTGATACCAAGCGGGATTTTCGTGTTCTGGGTGAAACAATGGGTCTTCGGGGCTTAAACTGTAAAGCCCAAAAGGATTTACAAGCTCTCGTTCAACATTTGCTATTACAATTTTTGAGTGATTTTCGTCAACAAAACTGTTTTCTTCGCTTTTTGGCAGAATTGAAGGAATTGTTATGGTCATAAGTTGATTAGGTCTTACTCGCATATCCTTTGCCCATTCGCCATAGCCGCCTTCAAGAAGGTGGTCTGCCATTGCATTGCAATCGTTGTTCCAAAAAATTCTATTAAAAGAATCTTTTACTTTGGCAGCTTTTTGCGCATAGTCTTTTGATTTTTCGTAGTCTTCAAAATATGAACAGACAAAACTTCCAATTCTAAGAGCTGTAAACCAAAGAGCTTGAATGTCATTTGCTCTGTTTCCGCGTGGCGACCAAGGCTGATTGTTTTTAATTCTAGCATCCATCCAAGTATCAGCATCGCCGTGCATTAAAAATCCGTGTTCATCGCAACGCTTTGCATCTGCATCAAGGGCAATAAGAATTGTATCTTTTAATTTTTCAAGAATGGCTTTGTCGCCAGAGTAAAGAATGTATTCCCAAACGCCGCGAATAAACCACAAAGTTCCATCTGCCGTATTGTAAATAACATCGTTTTTATCTCTGTAGCGATTAGGAATTCTTCCGTAGGTCGGGCTTTCTTTATTTAAGTCTTGAAATCCTGCGAATCCTAAAAGGACGTCTTTTGCTTCTTCAAAGCAACCTGAATTTAAAAGAGTTCCGCACAGAGAAATAAATGTGTCCCTTCCCCAGTTGTCTCTAAACCAGCGCAGGCCAGCCCAAATTCCGCGGTAGGAACTTCCGTGGTCTTTTGTTGCAAGAAGCCAGCCGCTAAAGCGGGCCCATGCAAACGCTTCGTCAAATCTTTTGACTCCGCTCTGAATGTAGCATTTTTCAAGAAATTCTTTTATCTTTTTGCAGTGGACGGCAATCGCATTTTCGGTTGCAAGGCGGACAGCTTTTTTTACGGCTGCTGCGCAGTCTTTTTCGAATACAAGATACCAGCCTTTTGAAGAGAACTTTTCTTCCTGATTCGGCTGTTTTTCATTGCAAAACAAGTTTAAGGTATCCGGATTTTCTGCATAATTGAAATCAAAATCTCCAGCTATGGCAAAACCTATGTCGCTGGAAAGAACGTGAATTCCGTCGACTAGTTCCATTTTCCAGCAAGGAATTTTTACATCATTTGAAGTGTCTTCATCAGGATTAAAATCATAGCGCACAGTGTTGTAAAATAAGTCTTTTATGCCAATATTTTGCAATGAAGAAATATAAAAAGCCTGCTCGTCGAGCAGGAGCGAGGCTTCAAGAATATTTTTTCCAAAAAAAGCCCTAAATCCATAAGGGTAAACGTTTATATAATCGGCATCGCAAAGCGAATGTCCGTAGGCAAGAATGTCTGTAAAATATCTTGCTGAATTTTGCCAGTATCCATTGTTTTCGTTATTTTTGAATTCGTACTCAAAGTATCCGTTTTTGCGGTCCGTCCACGCCATTCGGCGGTTGCCATCTGTAAGAAGTTTTATATGCATATTATTTAGAATATCCTAGTTATTTTTGTTTCGCAATAGATTTTTAATCTCTTATAGCGTAAAATTAAGTAGATTGAAGGCTGAGTTTTTAGAAAAATGAATAAAAGCGTAAGCAAATTTACAATTTGTGAAGATTTTGTGCGATAAGACCAGTTAAGGGGATGTCCCAAAAGTATCTTTTCTGTCATTTTCGGGCTTGACCCGAAAATCTAAATGCATATATTGCAATCATTTAGAGATTGTCGTATCAAGTACGACAATGACATTTAGAACTTATTAGACATCCCCCAAACCGATTCAAACGAAGTGCGAGCACAACCATCTGTAGCAAATTGTAAATTTGATGAGAGCGTTTTTTACAATTTATAAAAACTCGGCTTTCAAGCTATTATCAAGATAGGAAAATGCTTATGAAAAAGAAAATTACATTTATTCTGTTGGTATCGCTTTGTTTTTTTGCGAACGCGGCTACAAAGCTTACTCTTTCAAATGGCATAAAGCTGACATTTGAAGGCTGCGCAGATAATTCTGTAAGAATTGAAGCTATTTGCAAGACAGGCTCTGCTCCTGCAAAAGCGCTTGAACTAAAGCGAAAGGCTTCAAAGGACCAGTTCGTTCTAGCTGGAGATTCTTATGTCTGGAGAGATTATGCGCTAAAACCTTCAGAAGACGGATATTCCATTTTATTTAAGGGAAAAGAACTTTATTCTTCAAAATTTGTAGAAGAAAAAAAGGTTCTTCGAGAACTTAGGACATGGAGCGAAGCGAAGTCTTTTTACGGATTTGGTCAAGCAGGCAGAAAAACGGATTTAAGAAACCAGTCGTTTACTATTTTTAATGTTTCAAAATATGGCGACCATGCATACATCTTTGTTCCGTTCTATTTTACAGAAAAGGCGACAAGCGTTTATTACAATGCAAACGGAAAAGACTGGATTTTCTTTCAAGACGGCGAAGATTGCCAGGCATACACAAGCCTTTACAAAAGAATTGAAAGCTACGTTTGCCAGGAAGAAAATGTTAAAGATTGCGTAAGAAAGTTTTACAAAGAAACTGAAACTTCTTGCATGCTGCCAAAGTGGGCTTATGGTTATATTCAGTCAAAGTATGGATATAAGACCCAGCAGGAAGTGGTTGATCTTGTAAATGATTTTAAAAAGCACGACATTCCTCTTGATGCAGTTGTGCTTGATTTGTTTTGGTTTAGGAAGATGGGCGATATTTATTGGACTAGCCCCGATTTTCCAAATCCGCAAGAGCTTGACAATTTTATGGAAGAAAACGGTGTTAAACTCATTACAATAACAGAACCTTTCTTTTCAACTGCAAGCCAAAACTATAAGGATTTAAAATCCATGAACCTTTTGTGCAAGGACAAAAAAGGTAAGATTGTTCTTTGGCGTGACTGGTGGCTTGTAGACAAAGACCGCGAAGGAGGACTTTTTAATCCTCTTGGCAAAAAGGCGTCTAAATTTATGGGAAGCCGCTATTCTAAAATGGTAGAAAGTGGAATTGACGGTTTTTGGACGGATTTAGGCGAGCCAGAAGGTGCAAAAGACTCAATTTTTTACGGAAAATATCCTGAGCAGGTATTTCACAATTACTACAATTACTATTGGTCAAAAGCTCTTTTTGAAGGAATGAAGGCTGAGCATCCTGACAAGCGAATTTTTATAATGTCGCGTTCGGGAACTACAGGAAGCGGAAAATTTAATGTTTCTGTATGGTCTGGCGATGTCGCAGTAAGCTGGCCAAGTCTTTCAAATCAGGTTGCTTACGGAGTAAATACTGGATTAAGCGGATTGCCGTATTGGGGCAGCGATGTCGGCGGTTTTACTCCAGAAGAAAGTCCTGAAGAACTTTATGTTCGTTGGCAGCAGTTTGGCGCGTTTACTCCAATTTACAGAGCGCATGGAACTGGAGCGCGAGAACCTTATGCATATTCAAAAGAAGCAGAAGAAATTACAAGAAATGCAATAAAAACTAGAAAAGCTTTGCTGCCATATATTTATTCAACCGCAAGACAAACAATGAATGGAATTCCAATGATGCGGCCGATGTTCTTTGAGGATTCAGAAATTCCTTCAGAGTATAATTCTACGCAGTATATGTTTGGAGATTCAATTTTGGTTTCTCCAATATGCAAGCCAAAAATGCTGGAAGCTGAACATACAACTTATCTTCCGGAAGGAAACTGGTACAACTTTTATAGTCTGGAAAAAGTTTCTATTCAAAAAGGGAAAAATCTTGTTACCACAAAAAATGAACTTAGCCAGATTCCTGTTTTTATAAAGGAAGGAGCTGTAATTCCTGCCCAAAAAGATGGCGAAAACTATATTTTTGTAATTCCTGCAGAAAATGTGCAAAACACATTTACTTTGTACAATGACGATGGCGAAAGCGAACAGTATAAAGAAGGCTCTTTTGCCGAACTTCAGCTTTCTCTTTCTGGAAACAGTCTTAAAGGCAAAGTTGAAGGCGACCAAAAGTTCCTTGCGGATTCGTATACAATTGTAGTGCCAGCAAAGAACGGAACTTTTAGCAAGCAAAAAGTTTTACTAGATGAGCTTTGCAGTGGAATTCAACTAAAGTAAATAAAGTTTATGGAAGGGGATGTCTAATAAGTTCTAAATGTCATTGTCGTACTTGATACAACAATCTCTAAATGATTGCAATATATGCATTTAGATTTTCGGGTCAAGCCCGAAAATGACAGAAAAGATACTTTTGGGACAGCCCCTTTCGACCTATAAAGAAATGCCTGCTTCTAACAACTTTTTGTCGATTCTTTTGTAATAATTTTTGTAAAGCCACGGATGTAAATCGTCGTATTCCTTGCCAATTTGCGGCGTCTCTATATTTGCATCCAAAGAGTTTTTTTCAATTTGATAAGAACCGTTGATTCTCCATCCATTTAAAAGTCCTATGCTAATTGCGCATTTAGGGCAACCGAACGAACACGCTGTGCACATTGTGCATCTGTGCCCAAAAATAAACTTTTTGCCATCAAAGAGAATATTTTCAGTCGGGCAATTTCTTTCGCACTTGTGGCAAAGAACGCATTTTTCCATATCGACTTTTAGGGTCGGGCCTGCAATTCTGTAATATAGCCATTCTATTCTAAAAAGGGGAACCCAAACTCTTATAAAAGGATTTATGTGAACGTTCTGCTTTTTGTCTGCCAAAATTTCAGCGCAAGAAAGTTTGGCATAGGCGTTTGCATACAAGGCTTCTCTTTTTACCATTGCAGGCGTATGCCTAAAAATCATGTTATAAGGCATAACATAATGTTTATCAGAAACAAAACTAAAGCCCTTTTTTTCAAGAAGCGCAATCAATTTTTGCGAAGAAAATTCATTTATATAAAGACCTTCCCCACTGGTTTTAAAAACAAACGCTTTTTTTGCTGAACTTGATTGAATTTTTGGCAAAAGTTTTGCAAATTCAAAAAAAGGCAACGGAACATTAAATCCATAAACAGGATGTCCAAAACCTACTAAATCAAATTCGCTAGGAGAAGGAACTTCAAAAAATGCTTCTTTTTTATTTTTTTTAAGAACAAGCTTTTTTTCGCTTCCATTAAGGTTGTCAGTTTCTAAAATACTTCGGCTTCTTACGTCATAAATAGTTGTTTCATAATCGGTCAGATATTTTTTATAGAGTTCCGCAACAAACCTTGTATTTCCTGTTCCCGAAAAAACGTAAATTACAGCTTTTTCCATTAGAGCTTTTCCACCGGCTTTAATAAATCGTCGTCTTCATGGTCATCGTAAGGATAAACATTGTTTTCTTCATCTTTTCGGTGCGTGTCGTACCAAATTTGCGCATAAAAAGGAACTTTTGCCGCCGCCTTATCAAAAGACCACTTTGGCAGCGCTTCGCAACATTCTGGACACCAAAAGCCAGCCTTTAAAATCGTATATGGCGAAGATTCAAAAACGTGTCCATTGTGGCATTTCCATGAAATTTTAGAATACAAGTCGCCTTTTTTCATTGAAGAAGAAACGACTTCTCCTCCTCTGAATTGTGCGCCTTGTCTTAAGTCTTGCAAGTCTAATTCATCATCAGATTTTGACTCATCGTAACCGTGATTTAGTTTGTATTTGTCTGCCTTTGATTCATCTTTTAATTCGCCATAATCAATTTTGCCTTCTGGAGAACGGCCTTCTGCCAAAACAGGAAAATCTTTCCAATCTTTTGGAATGGCTTCAAACGCTTCTTTTCCGCCAAAAAACGCATCTATTCGCCCTTTTTTGCCAAGCCGTACCCAGTTCATTGGAGCATTGCTGTTTTTTAAAAGCCGTTCAATTGCAAGTTTTCGAATCAGACTTGAAGGAACTATTCGACCAAACCAGTAGTACCAAAGCGATTTTTTCATGCGCCGCCAATAGTCTGCGCTTGTTTCGGTTCGATATTCAAGCCATTTATCGAGAATGTCGGAATCTGTATACCAGACTCCGTGGAAATTCCTTGTGATATTCCAATTTGGATTAAAGAATTTTTTTGCGCTTGCACCCATAAGGCCAAAGCCAGAATTAAATGTTTCAAATCCAGTTTCGCGGCAAGCGGCTCCGCCTCCAATGTTGTAGTCTTTTTTCCAAAATCCTTGCAATTTTCCGTGCAAGTCTTTTTCAATTAAATGCTGAATACAAAGCCCCGAATCTCGGTCTGTAACCCATTCAAGAGGAGCGTTCCAACAAGTATGGAACATAAGTCCATCGTTCATGTTGTTCGCAAGAAAATACTTGTGATAAACAGCGGTCTGCCTTAAAACAACCCAGTTTTTTAGACCGCTTTCAAGAACGTAGCGTTCGCCTTTAATCTTGCTTGCGGAATAGTAGTCGTAAGCCGAAGACATAACCGGGTCGCCCATTCTAGCCCAGATATGATGATAGTCACGGTTGCCGTAAACAGCCACAGTGGAAATGTGAACAAGTTTTATTTCATCTTGGCGACCGCTGTTTTTTATTGCGTCAACAACATTGCAAGTTCCTGCATAGTTTGTGTTTATTGTGTTTAATGGATTATGGTCGGCTTTTGGTGGAATAACCGCTCCGCAATGAACAACGTAATCTGCCCCTTCAATAAAGTGGGCAACCGCATCGTAGTCGGCAAGGTCTCCTTTGATAACAGTTATTCTGTTTTTTCCTTTTTTTAAAAGCGATTTAAAAAAACTTCTGTAATGGCGGGTTTTATCGTAAACAAAAAGCCGCAGCTCAAAATTTTCAGCAGAGCTCAAAAGATGGGCAACAACTTCGCCTCCCATTGCTCCATCAGGTCCCGTAACAGCAACAACTGTATTTTTTTTAGAATTTTCCATGGTTGATCCTTGTAAAAGATTATATCTACATTCTTTGCCGGTACGATTCATAAAGCAAAACGCCGGCGGCGACGCTTACATTTAGGCTGTCGATTTTTCCGCATGTGGGAATGCTTACAATTTCGTCGCATTGGCGGCTCAAAAGTTTTGCCATGCCATTGCCTTCGCTGCCCATTACGATTACACTTTTTGCAGGAAACTTTATTTTATTTAAGCTAGTTCCGCCTGCATCTGCGCCAAAAATCCAGAATCCTGCTTCTTTTAATTCTTGGACGGCTCTTACAAGGTTCGTAACGATTGAAACTGGAACCCAAGCAACAGAACCTGCGCTGCTGCGTGCAACGACTTCGTTATTGTAAATGTCTTTGGTGCCGCGATGGTCTGGCAGAACCACTAGAGAAACTCCAAATTGGTCGCAACTGCGGATAATTGCGCCTACATTGTGCGGGTCTGTAACAGAGTCCAAAACTATAACAAGCCGTTTTTCTTCTTGGCCAAGTTTCTTTGCTTCCGCAATCCAAGCAGAAAAATCAACTTGAGCTGTACCAGTCGATTCATCTTTAATCTTCATTACAATTCCGCGATGATCCCGGCTAGTTTCTGGCAACACTTGGACTATGGAATCAAGCGTTTTTTCATCGCAAGAAGAACTTTGAATTCCGGCTTCTTTTGCCACTGCTAAAATTTTTTTTACACGAGGACCCGGCTTTGAAAAAAGAATACAAATGTTTTTTGTTTCGCCAGTTTCTTTAGCTTTTAAAACTCGCTCTTCAATTGCGTGAAAACCGGTTATAATTTTTTCCATAAATTAAAATCCAATGTATTGCGAAAGTCGCTTTAGTCGCAACAATTTACCAAAAATGCTGTGTACGGTTTTACCTTCCACAGCAAGGTTGTTGCTCCTTTAGTCGCAACAATTTACCAAAAATGCTGTGTACGGTTTTACCTTCCACAGCATTTTTTATATTTCTTTCCAGAGCCGCAGGGGCAGGGGTCGTTGCGGCCGATTTTTTCGCCTTCGCGTTTTACGGTTGTTGTAAGAATGTTTCCGGCAATGTATTTCCAATCGCCATTTATCTTTTTAAAGCCAGCAATTTCGTGGTGAACATCTCTCATCTGCTTAAGAGTATAGTCAGCGGTAAATTCAACAACGCCTTCATCGTCGTTTTCGCCGCCTTTTTCTGTTCTAAGAATTTTTAAACCGTGCCAAGTTGACTGGTTGCTCCAGTCTTCAGTTGCTTTTTTGTCAATATCAGCAATTCCTTCGCCTTCTTCGCAAGAATCGATTATGAAGTCTATTTCATGTTTTACGTAGGCAGAATATCTTGCTCTCATCAAAGCTTCTGCTGTAGGAGCTTTGATTTTTCCTTTTATAATTGGTTCACAACAATCGCTGTAATTTTTCCCAGAACCACATGGGCATTTTTCAATATTTTCACTCATAATTTTACTATACCAAAATCTTAAAGGCTTCGCAATTATAAAAAAAGGGCCGTCACTCATGAAGTTTTATAGACTTCAGAGGCAGCCCGTTTTACCTTAATCTTATAAAAAGTTATTTAGAACCTTTTTTAGGTGGTGTTGTTACAACAACAGAGTTGTCAGCATTTGAATAAGGAGCTGGAATGTATTTGTCTGCTTTCCAATCGTTTTCCCATTTATAGCCGTCAAGCAAATAGCGGAACTGATATTCTTTATTAGCTTCAAGTTCAAGTTTTACAGAGAAAGAACCATCTTTTCCGAGTTTTAATGGTGTATCAGTACTAGACCAACTGTTAAAATCACCAGCAATATTTATTTTTTTTGCACCCTGAGCTGCTTCTGCTGATACTGTGAATGTTACGTTACACTTTGTTTTGTCTTTAGAAAAAGTTTTCTTTAATGACATAATATAACTCCATGACTTTCTATTATGTTTGACATCAAAAAAATGTCATCTTTATATAGTATATAACATTAAATTAATTTGGTACATATCTTTTTTGAAAATTAAATTCAGAAAAACCATATATGCGCTTGGTTTGATTTAAAATCTAACCTACATATTTTAGCACTATTACTGTCAAATCATCACGTAAAGGAACTGCTTCGGTGTATGCGTCGAAAACGTCGATTAAGTATTCTAAGATTTTTTTAGAATTATCAGCAGGAGCTTTTGCAAAAATCTTTTTTAAAAGGTTAACGCCCAATTCGTCGCCTGCTAGATTTCTGCTTTCTATAAGACAATCGGTATACAAAAGAAGGCAGTCTCCTTTTTCCAGGTCGGTTTTAAATACTCCATAGTCGCCTTCTGGAAGTCCTTGCATGCCTAAAAACATTCCTCTAAACGAATTGTCTTCTTCGCCCAGTATAGAAACTTTTCCGCTGGCTTTCTTAAGAAGTATATCTGTATGGCCGCCGTTTACGTATTCAATGTGATTTTCATTAAGCCTAAGAAAAATTCCAGTTAGATAGTTTTCTACAGCGCCTTTTGCTTCTATAAGAGTTGAACTGAATTCTTGTATAATCTTGTTAAGAGGTTTTTTTTCGTCAGAGTTAAAGATTTTTTCCGCAAGATATTTTGAAAGAATTCCTACTAGACCGGAAGCAACTCCGTGTCCTGAAACATCAAATAGTCCTAGCCCGGTGAATTTGCCGTTTTTGTTGTAATAAAAATCATATAAATCCCCGGAAACAGATGCCATTGGCTTGAAAATAAACGAACATTCCCAGCCGTTCCCTTTAGGAGCCTTTGATGGATAAAAGCTTTTTTGCACAAGTTCTGCCATTTTCATATCTCTGGCTTGAATTTGCTGCTGATTTTGCAAAAGCCTGTTTTTCCTAGTGATTTCGCGAGTCCGTTCATTCACTTCCACTGTTACAATGCTGTCTAGCAATTCTTTGATTGTTACAACGCCAAAGTATTTTCCTTCTTTTTCAACAATAACTGGTTCGTAAAGATTTTTTTCATCTCTGGCAGTTGCTTTTGAGGCGACTTTTCCGGGTGTTTCTGTCCAGTCTACTGCTAAAAAATCTGTAATCATTTTATCGCGAATCATTTTGTGGCTATTAAGTCCGAAACCAAACTGTCCGCCAAGCAAATCTGATAAAACCGAACGCGACATGATTCCTAGAACCTTGTTTTCTAAATCTACAACGGTAACGAGAGAGCATGTAGGATTTAAGTGGAAAAAGTTCATCAAGTCGATTAAAGATGTGTCTGGAAAAAATGTAATTCCAGGGTCTGCAAGCTCGCCTATCTTGTGGACGCCGTTGTTCAAGGTGTTTTTTGTCTGTAAATCATCCTGTGCGATTTTGTCGTCTTTAGTAATTTGGGTCGCTTTTTTTGAATCTTTTGAAAGTTCATTTTCTTTTTCAAGACTTTTTCTAAGCAGTTTTTCATGGCGGATTTTTTCTTTTTTTAGAGACTCAAGATTTTGTCTGTTTGCGACAATTCTTGCGTAAGGAGCAGAATTAACCTTTCCTGGAATTTTTTGCGGTCTTGCTATAAAAAATCCTTGCGCAAAATTTACGCCGAGTTTCAGCAAGGTTTCTAATTCTTTTGAAGTTTCAACGCCAACTGCAATAACGCCAATTCCCGATTCGTGGCAGAACTGCACAATATTTTTTACCATCGATTGCTTTATGTTGTTTTCTTCAATTCCTCGAACTATTTTTATGTCAATTTTTACAAAGTCTGGATTTAAATTGCAGATTCGCTCTAACCCTGAATAAGATGAGCCGACATTGTCTAGCGCAATGCTAAAGTCTTGTTCTCTGTAGTGTTTTGCAATATTGTTTAAAACATTAGGACTTTCTATGCTGCAGCGTTCAGTTATTTCTAGAACTACGTTATTTGGATTTAGCCCGTATTTTTTTAGAAGTTTTTTTGTAAATCCTGTGTAGAATTCTTCGTCCTGAATTATATCAAGATTTATGTTTATAAAGAGGCGGCTTGAAAGCCCGAACATTTTTGCAGTCTTTATAATCATCTTGCGGCAGATTTTTTCAAGCATCCAGCTTTTTTCAGATTTGTCTGCCTGCTCAAAAAATTCTGCAATAGATTTTTCTTCTTTAGCAGAATCTCCCTCAATTCTTGTAAAGGCCTCGTAGCCTAAAATGTCTCCAGTTTCCAAAGATACAATTGGCTGAAATACTGGAAAAAGTTTTTTCCCTGTTAAAATTTTTTCTAAGTCCATGCCGATATACTATTTTTAAAGTGTAAATTTTTTGCATAGCAACCGTGAAATGTTTGTAAATTTTCTTGACCGCTTTGAATGTGGATTTTGAACTGCTTCAAAAAAAGACAAAAAAGATAAATTCATTGTGAAAAATAAAAAATAGGATTATAATAAGCTATGAATTTTTTAACGGATAGAAAAGGTTTATTTTTAGGATTATTTTTAACTTTTATTTTTGTTCCAAACATTTGTTTTGGATCAGATGTGCGAAGTTCCCGCAGCAAATTGGTTACGCAAGCAAAAAAATACGTTGGCTGTTCTTATGAGTTAGGTTCAACAGGCCCTAATACATTTGACTGTTCTGGTTTAATTCTTACGGTTGCAAGAGAAGCTATTGGCTACCAAATGCCAAGAACTGCAAAAAGCATGTATGAAATGGCAAAGCATATTCCAGACAACAAAAAAGAGCCGGGAGACCTTGTGTTTTTTAAGAGTTCTCCGAGCGGACCTGTTTCGCACGTAGGTTTGTATATTGGACGAAATCAGTTTATTTCTGCTGTAAGCGACGGACCTAACACAGGCGTAATTGTTTCTTCCCTAAAAGAAAATTATTGGAAAACTCATTACTTTTCGAGCGGACGTTTCTTAAAAAGTACAAATGAATACGAAGAAGATTACGATTCAGTTGTAGCCTCGGCAGATGACAGCTCAGAAGGTGAAGAAACTGTTTCTTCGTCTGCAAGTTTTGCGGACAGAGTTATTATAAATTTTAGCGCTACTGGCGATTGGTCGCTTTTTACGCAAAAAAGATTTATGCCTAATTTTAGAGGCGTAACTGCAAATGCCGGATTGACATACCAGGGAAAAGCGTTTTCTCCAGGCGTTTCCGTTTTGCTTAGGTGGAACAATGGTGTAAAGGCATTTCAATTGCCTGTTGTAGGTTCCCTTGAATTTGGAAAATATATAAAGGTTTATGCAGGTCCTGTTTTTACAATAGGAGAATGTCATCTTCCTGATTCTGATGAAAAAATTAGTTCATCAATTTTTCCTGGTGTAATGGGAATTGTTTTTCAGACGCCATCTATTACAAAAGGAAGTGTAAAAATCAAGTTTATTCAAGATATTTGCTATACAATCTTTAATAATGCTGATAACAGCGCGCTTTCCCCTGCAAAGGCATTTTCTGCGGGCTTGGAATTTGCAACAGGAATAAGCGTTTCCCTTCCTATGTCTACTTTTTCAAGCAAAGCAAGCAATGATTAAAAGGTAAAAGGCTGTGTTCCGAATTTTTTTGTTTAGATGAAGAAACTATTTTTTTTAATATTATTTGCAGTATCAGTTTTTTTATGCTCTTGTAAAAATGAACTGAAAATAAGACTTTCCGATTCTGGAATTTCGTTTGCATACTCTGTAAGCTGCGGAAAAGCTTTTGTAGAAACCATGCAGTCTTTAACTGGGGAATATGATGAGAATATCTTTTCAAAAGAGGATATAAATTCTTTCTTTGAATCGGCGGGTTTTAAAAACCTTAAAGTTCAGATTTTAGGAAAAGAAAGTTTTCAGGTTCAGGGAAATCTTGCGCAGGATGGAACAGATTCGCTTTCAAAAGCCGGTTTTCTTTCTTTTGGAAAAAATTTTTTAAAAATGTCTATTTCTGCAGAAAGACTAAAATTATTCTACGCTGATTTACCAGACGACTTAAAGGCTTATATAGATATGCTTATGGCGCCTTCCTTTACAGGCGAAGAAATGTCAAACGAAGATTATACCGGTCTAGTGGAAACCGTTTATGGCACTGAACTTGCGCAGGAACTTAAAACTTCTCAAATAATTTTGTATTTGGAAATCGAGGGAAAATCTTCAAAAAAGTTTTCTATTTCGCTTGTAAACTTTTTAAATATGATAGGAACACTGGTTTTTGAAAATGGAAACTGAATTGCTTGAAAAAAGAATAATTGATTTAGAAATAAAGCTATCTTATATGGAAGATTTTTCAAATCAAATTCAAGAACTTGCTGTGGAGCAGTCTAAGACAATAGATTTGCTCCGCAAAGAAATGAAAATTATGGCGACTAGGATAAAAGATATGTCCGACCAGCTGGAAGGAGATGTCCCAAATCGAAAGCCGCCGCATTATTAATCTTGCAAGCAAAGAAAGGCTTTGTATGCATTGAACGCTTGAGCAATATCTTCGCAAGAGGTAAGTTCCCAAGGCGCGTGCATACTTAATACAGAAACCCCCGCGTCAATTACATTCATTCCGTATTTCGCTGCAAGATATGCAATTGTTCCGCCTCCGCCTTGGTCAACTCTTCCTAGTTCTGCCATTTGGTATTTTACGTCAGCCTTGTTCATACATGAGCGAAGTTTTGCAATAAACTCTGGGTTCGCATCGCTTGCGCCGCTTTTTCCACGGCTTCCTGTGTACTTGTTAAAAACAATTCCAGCGCCCAGAAAAGAAGCGTTGTCTTTATCAAAAAGGCTTGCATTTATAGGATCAAAAGCCGCGTTTACATCGCTTGAAAGCATATTGCTGTTTGAAAGGCAGCGGCGCAGTGTAAGTTCATTGTAAGACGGAGAAAGACGGGCAATTACTTCTGCGACTGCGTTTTCAAATATGTGTGAACCCATTCCTGTAGCCCCGACACTTCCAATTTCTTCTTTATCTACGCACAAACAGCAGGTTGTTCTAGACTTTGCGCTGGTTTCAAGCATTGCGGCAAAAGATGCGAAGGCGCACGAACGATCGTCTTGACCGTAAGCAAGAATAAGAGATTTATCGAATCCGCAAAAGCGGGCTTTTCCAGCCGGAACAATTTCAAGCTCTGCAGATTCAAAGTCTTTTTCTTCAATTCCGTATTTTTTTGATAAAATTTCTAAAAGCGCTTTTTTACCGGAAACTTTGTCATCTTTTTTCTTTTTAGTTTTCTTTGAATTGTCGGAATCTTCTGTTTTTGAAGGAATTTCTGAACCGATAATGACGTCTAAATCTTCGCCCTTTATGATGTCTGAACCAATTTTTTTCATTTGGTCTTGGGCAAGGTGAGGAAGGATGTCTGAAATGCAGAAAACAGGGTCTTTTTCGTCTTCTCCAATATTTATGATTATTGATTTTCCTTCCTGCGTGCAAACAACTCCGTGAATTGCCAAAGGAAGTGTTACCCACTGATACTTTTTTATTCCGCCGTAGTAATGCGTGTTTAGGTAGACAAGAAAATCTTTTTCGTAGATAGGATTTTGTTTTGCATCCAGACGAGGAGAATCTATATGGGCTCCAAGAATGTTCATCCCTTTTTCTATAGAGTCAGTTCCTATTTCAAAAAGGGCAATGGCTTTATTCATTTTTTGAACGTAAACTTTATCGCCAGGGTTAAGAGAAGAAACTTCGTTGATATCTTTGTAGCCGCAAGAGCGTGCTTGTTCAATTATCTGAGATACACATTCTCGTTCCGTTTTTCCGTTATTTAAAAACGATTTGTAATTTTCTATAAGCTGAGCAACATCCTTGTTTACTTTTTTTGACATATTTTAACCTCCATAAAAAGTCAAGATTAAACTTCAGTTTTGCGATTGACTTTTAGTGTTTTGATAAACCCTAGATAAGAAAGTTTGCAACGCAAACATCGCGGTGTCAAGCACGGCAATGACAGTAAATTTACAAAACTCGAAATTGAACTTAAAAACTATTTGCGAATTGTTTCTACAAGTTCGCAAGCGTTGTCTACAATTGTTTTTGCTCCTAATTTTTCAAGGAAAGCTCTCCCTCTGAATCCCCAGTCCACGCCGATAAAGTCTAGGTTTGAATTTTGCGCAGTTTGAAAGTCCACGTCGCTGTCGCCAATGTAGACTGCGTCTTTTTGGGAAATGTTTAATCCCTTTAGGGCTTTTAAAACCATGTCTGGAGCAGGCTTTTTTGCAACCCCTTCAGTTTCGCCAATGGCAACATCAAAAAGTCCTTTGAAATAGATTTCAACTAGTTCTTGAACTCCATAGTCTGCTTTGTTAGAAACTACGGCTGTTCTTATGCCTGCCTTTTTGAGTTCCTTGATTGCTTCTGGAATTCCTTGGTAAGCGCAGGTCTTGTCGGCGCAGTGGATTTTGTAGTGTTCGTTAAAATCATTAAAAACTTTTTCAATTTGTTGCTCAGAAGCATTTTTAGGAACTGCCCGCTCAATCAGTTTTCTTATGCCGTTGCCTACAAAAAACCTTACTTCTTCGTAGGTTCTGTTTGGCATATTGTTAATCGAAAGAGCGTAGTTTGTAGAATCCATAAGATCCTGCAAAGTGTTTAAAATTGTTCCGTCCATATCAAAAACAGCTGCTTTGTACTTCATAATGCTTTTATTGTAATGATATGAACGGATTTTGAAAAGTTGGCTTTGAAAACAACTCTTTGCTGTTTTTACCTGCTGAGCTTGCGGTAGACAGTTCTCTTTGGAACACCTGCGTCTTCGCCAAACTGTTCTTTCTTCCATTCGGCGTATTCTGACCAGTTGCCTTCAAAAAAACGTACTTCAGAATTGTTTTCAAACGCGAGAATGTGCGTGCAAATTCTGTCTAAAAACCAACGGTCGTGGCTTACAACAAGGGCACAGCCTGCAAAATCTTCCAGAGCTTCTTCTAATGCTCGGACAGTTTGAACATCTAAATCGTTTGTAGGTTCGTCAAAAAGAAGAACGTTTCCCGCTTCTTTTAGCATCATTCCAAGATTTAGGCGGTTTTTTTCTCCGCCGGAAAGAACTCCCACTTTTTTGTTTTGGTCAGGACCTGCAAAGTTGAACCATCCGCAATATGCGTGAGCGTTTACTTCACGAACGCCGCCTTCAAGTGCGCGTCCCTTTTCGTCAACGGCGCCGAGTTTTATCATATCTGCACCGCCTCCTAAGGTTTCGTATACAGTTTTATTCATGTCTAAGCCAGTTCTCATCTGGTCAACGTAAGTAATTTTTACTGTAGAGCCAATTTTTATTTCGCCAGAGTCAGGTTTTTCGCCACCTTCCAAGCCTGCTGCATCAACTATCATTCTAAAAAGAGTTGTCTTTCCGGCTCCGTTTGGCCCTACGATTCCGACAATTGCACCTGCAGGAATATGAACGTTTAAGTTGTCGAAAAGCAATTTGTCGCCAAAAGATTTTGAAAGGTTTTCAATATCTATTACTTGATTTCCAAGTCTAGGTCCTGCTGGAATTGAAATTTGCGTGTCTTTGAGCTGCTTTTTGCCTTCCTGAGCCATAAGCTCGTTGTAGCGAGTAATGTGTTCCTTGTGTTTTGCTTGGCGACCTTTTGCCCCCATGTGAATCCATTCAAGTTCCCGTTGAATTTCTTTTTGGCGTTGAGTTTCGTTTTTGTTTTCAAGGGCCAGCCGTTGATTTTTTTGTTCAAGCCAGGAAGAATAATTTCCTTTGAATGGGTAGCCTTCGCCCCGGTCAAGTTCAAGAATCCAGCCGGCAACATCGTCAAGGAAGTAGCGGTCGTGCGTAATGGCGATTACAGTTCCCGGATAGTCGTGAAGATGTTTTTCAAGCCAAGCGACAGTTTCTGCATCTAAGTGGTTTGTAGGTTCGTCCAGAAGAAGAATATCTGGCTTTTGCAGGAGCAGGCGGCAAAGAGCTACACGGCGGCGTTCTCCTCCAGAAAGAACATCTACAACTTGGTCTGCTGGCGGACAGCGCAAAGCGTCCATTGCGAGTTCCAGATTATTGTCTAAATTCCATGCGTCAAGCGCGTCCAGTTTTTCTTGAACTTCACCTTGACGAGCGCAGAGTTTGTCAATATCTGCATCTGGATCGCCAAAGGCTTCGTTTATTTTGTCAAACTCCGCAAGAAGATCTGTAACTTCTTTTACGCCTTCTTTTACAATTTCAATAACAGTTTTGCCTTTTTCAAGTTGCGGCTCCTGTTCAAGATAGCCGATTGTATATCCTGGAGCGAGCGTGGTTTCTCCTGTAAAGTCCTTGTCAATTCCTGCAAGAATTTTAAAAAGGGAAGATTTTCCGGAACCGTTTGAACCGATTACACCAATTTTTGCGCCGTAAAAATAAGAGATGCTTACGTCTTTTAGAACAACTTTTGTACCGTAAGCTCGCGAAACGCGATCCATTGTGTAGATTATTTTTTTGTCATCGAAAGTTTTTGCCATGTAATTTTCCTGTTGAGATTTTTATCATTCTGTTATGGCTATACTATATAGAAGAAAAATGAAAGGGGCAAGGGTTGTTTAATTAGTCAAAAGGTTCTGAGGTGATTTTTCACATTCAAATTACCTCAGAACTTATCAATTTATAGATTATAGAAAACTAGTTTGCTTTACTTTGCTTTTTTTTCATATAAGCAAGGAAGCCAAGCAATGCCGCTATGCCAAAAGCTAATGAAATCAGGCAACTAGGAACTGTGCCTAGTTTGTGAGTAAATCCGGCAATTATGTATGAAATAAATGAAACTGCGGCAACAGTAATTGCATAAGGAAGCTGAGTTTCTACGTGCTTTACGTGGTCGCATTGAGCTCCCGCGCTTGCCATGATGGTTGTGTCAGAAATTGGAGAGCAGTGGTCGCCACAAACTGCGCCTGCCATGCAAGATGAAATTGAAATTATTCGCAGAACATCTCCTACTGGGAAAATTGCAATGCAGATTGGAATTAAAATGCCGAATGTTCCCCAAGAAGTTCCTGTGGCAAAGGCTAGTCCGCAAGCAATAATAAATATTATTGCAGGAAGAAAGTTCTTTAATCCCTGGGCGCTGCCGTTTACAATGCCTGCAACGTATTCTGCGGCTCCAAGGCTGTCTGTCATTGCCTTTAATGTCCAGGCAAGTGTAAGAATCAAAATTGCTGGAACCATTGCCTTAAATCCGTCTGGGATACAAAGCATGCAAGCCTTAAAAGAAAGAACTCTTCTGATAAGATATGAAATCAAAGTGATTATAAGAGCGGCGAATGAACCTAGCACAAGACCGATTGAAGCGTCGCTGTTCGCAAAAGAGTCAATGAAGTTCAAATATGTCGGGTTTGCAACCATTTCGCCTTCTGCTTCGCCTGCTGTAAGTTTTGTAAAGAATCCACCAGAATAAATCATTCCGATTGTGCAGAATATTATTAAAATTGCGATTGGGAATACAAGGTCAAAAACTGTTCCTTTTCCTTCAATATTTTTTTCTTCTTCGTCAATGTCTTCTTCGCTCATTATTTGAACTGCTTTTTCATATTTTGACATTTTTCCGTATTCAACGTGCATGAATACAAGGGCGAACATCATAACGATTGTAAAAAGAGCGTAGAAATTAAAAGGAATTGCTTGAATAAAAAGTGTAAGCCCGTTTTCGCCTTCTCCGGCAAATCCTGAAACGGCAGCTGCCCAGGAACTTATAGGCGCAATGATGCAGACAGGAGCTGCTGTGGCGTCTATTAAATATGCTAGCTTTTCCTTTGAAACGCCGTACTTGTCTGTTACAGGCTTCATTACAGAGCCTACTGTAAGGCAGTTAAAGTAGTCGTCAATAAAGATGAGTATTCCTAAGCAGATTGTGGCAACTTGAGCTCCGGCTTTTGACTTTATATGCTTTTTAGCCCATCTTCCGAATGCGGCAGAACCGCCGGCTTTGTTCATAAGGCAGACCATGATGCCTAAAACAACAAGGAAGATGAGAATACCAACGTTCCAGCTGTCAGAAAGCTGGGCAACCATTCCGTCTTGAAAAACGTGTGTTATAAATCCTGTAAATGAAAGACCTGAATAAAATGCTCCTCCAATAAGGATTCCGATAAAAAGCGAAGAATAAACTTCTTTTGTAATTAATGCCAATGCAATGGCAACGATAGGTGGTACTAACGACCAAAATGTTCCGACCATGATTTGTTCCTTTATTTTAGTTTTGTAAAGTCTGTGTTTAATGGTTCTTTTATGCCGTCTTTTTCAAGCTTTTCCATAACTTGAATAACGTAGTCGAGTTCATCAAGCATTGTGGCGGCACAATATGTCTTGATTTGTTTTAATGCCTTTATGGCTTTTTCGTTTGTCATAGATTTCTCCTATAAAATAAGAAAGTTTTGCAATGCAAACTTTTTGGCTTTTACCATAAAATTGTACTCACATAAGAAACTTTTGTAAATAAAATTATAAACTTTATAAAGGGTGAAGTTCTATTTTTTTTGTAGCACAAGTTATAAAAATGACAACAGAAATGACAAAGTTTGAACTTTTTGTCTTTGTGTGTTATTATGCGAGAAGTTTGCATTGCAAACTTCTTTTATGGGAGGACAGTATGGATAATTTGGACAAAAACAGAAAGAAAAACGTTATTAAGACTAGAACCATTGTTTTGACAAGCGCGCTTGTTGCTCTTGAAATTCTTATGGGAATTCCAGGCTTGCATTTAGGCTATATCCAGCTTCCGTTTATGGCATCCGTTACCATAATGCATATTCCTGTAATTATTGCGGCAATTTTTATAGGACCGTTTGGAGGAATTCTAACGGGATTTGTTTTCGGTCTTTCAAGTTTAATAAATGCGGCGGCAAATCCAAGCGGTGTTCTTGATCCGCTTTTTGTGAATCCTCTGTGTTCAATTTTGCCAAGACTTCTTTTTGGCCTTATAACGGCTTATATCTTTAAAGTAATGGATTTTATTCCATATTTGCCAAAATTTTTAAAAGGCGCATTAACAGCATTTTTTGGCACGCTTATTCACACTTGTCTTGTAATTGGAAGCCTTTACCTTTTTGTAAACGAACAGATTTCTGGCATAATGAACGTTGGCTATTTTACGGCTCTTGCAGCGATAATTCCTGGAGCAATGGTAGAAGTGCTTGTTGCGGTTGTTGTCTGCACTGCGGTTTTAATTCCTCAAACAATGAGTTACTATAGGGAATCGAAACTTCTATCTTCAGATGATAGCAATGATTCTGAAGAGTAGATTTTAATTCAAGTTAAGGATATCCAAATGAATGTTGTTATAATCGGAGCAGGTTTTACAGGCGTGCAGCTTGCAAGCCTTCTAGTTGATGAAAAAAATCAGGTTGTCTTGATTGATAACGAAGAGGAAGTGACTCGCCACGTTGTTGACCGCTTGGATTGTACCGTTCTTACTAAGGACGGAAATAGCCTTGAAAATCTTGAAGAAGCAGGAATTGCAAAAGCTGATGCCCTTGTTTGCCTTACAAGCAGCGATGAAGTGAATATGATAACCTGTTCGCTAGTTGATGCGGTTTATCCCGATATTTTAAAAATTGCCCGGGTAAGAAATTATGCTTATTATGTGAATTCAGCGGTTGCGCAAAAGACTCATGCAAATGCGTTTAGCGGAAATCATCGCCCGCTTTATGGAATTGACTACATGATTCATCCTGATGTGGAAGCTGCCGATGCAATTGTAAAAGCTGTTGAAAACGGAGCTATAAGCACGGTTCTTTCTTTTGATGGCTCAGAAAAACTTATAAGCAGAATTAAGATAGAAAAAGAAAGCGTTCTTGCAGGGCATAAGTTAATGGATCTTCCTAGTCTTACAAATCTTTCGATGTTTGTGGCCTATGTTGAAAAAAACGGAAAGACTTCGCTTCCTAGCGGACAAACGCTAATGGAAGCTGACTGTGTTCTTGGTGTTCTTTGCGAAAAATGCGACATCACCGAAGTTCTAAAGCTTTGCGGTTCAGAGCAACGCGAATTAAAGAAAATTGCCGTGATTGGCGCAGGAAGAATAGGCACGCTTGTTGCCTCAAAGTTGAGCGAGCAAAAAAAAGCTTCAATTTTCCAGAGATTAAAAAATCGTTCGTTAAAGAATTCTACAAAGATTGCAATTATTGATACAGATTCCGAGAAAGCAAAAATTGCTTCTGAAAAATTTCCTGAGGCAAAAGTTTTGTGTGGCGATGCGATGGACGAATCCTTTTTAAGAGAAGAAGGAATTCCTAGTTACGATTTAGCGATTTGCGCAACTCATAACCACGAATTAAACATGGTTTTAGCAGCTTATTTGGAATCTTTAGGAGTGGGGCAATCTGTCAGCCTTGTAAACAACAGCGCCTTTTCGTCAATTGCTCAAAAACTTGGAGTCGATGTTTCTATTGCTTTGCGAGATGTTGTTGTTGATTCGATTATGAGTCACATGCGGGGCAAGTCTGTAAAAGAAATTCATACTGTTACAAACGGCGACTTAGAAATAATTGAATGTGAGCTTGCAAGTTCTTCAAAAGTTATTGGCAAAAAGATGAAAGAAGTTGCTGCGCCCGGAAAATTTTTAGTTCTGCTTGATAGGCACGCAGGTAAAACCGATTACGAATTTGTAGGCGGAGAAACCGTTTTAAATGTGGGCGACCATCTTGTTTTAATTTCGAATTCTGATTTTACTATACAAAACCTGGAATTCTTTGGTAATACGAGTGAATAAAATGGCAGTAGTAACAGTTTTTAGAATAGTTTCGGCCTTAGTCGCTATTATAGGCACAACTTTTTTAATACCTATCTTGGTTGCCCTCTTCTGTGGCGAAAGTACGGTTTTGCTTGCGTTTATTATTCCTATGATTGCCAGCTGGTCGTTTTTTTTAGCAGTAAATCTGCCTTTTTGGAAGAAGAAAATTGCGCTTGATATGCGAATGACTTTTATTTCTGTGGCATTAGCTTGGATAGGGGCCGGCTTTTTTGGCGCGCTGCCGCTTTGGATTAGCGGAGCGATTCCTTCTTTTACGGATGCAGTTTTTGAAAGTGTCAGCGGTTTTTCAACAACGGGCGGAACTATTCTTTCTGAAATAGAAAGTTTGCCAAGAAGCATAAATCTGTGGCGATGCATGACGCATTGGCTTGGCGGAATGGGGATTGTAGCTTTGACTGTTGCTCTTTTGCCTCTTTTGGGGGTAGGAGGATTTCAGCTAATAAAAGCAGAAACTACAGGTCCTGAAAAAGGAAAGGTTACTCCAAAAATTGCGACCACTGCAAAATTTCTTTGGATAATCTACATGGCTCTTACGGTTTTGAACGTAATTTTTCTTATGATTTTTGGAATGGATTTTGTAGACGCGCTTTCGCACGCCTTTGCGACTCTGGGAACGGGCGGATTTTCTACAAGAAACGCTAGCATTGGGGCGTACAATTCTTTGCCGATAGAAATTACTACAACTGTCTTTATGCTTTTGGCAGGCGTAAACTTCAGCATGTATTACTATCTGATAAGCGGAAAAATTCGAGATGTATACGAAAATTCAGAGTTAAAAGCTTATATTTTGATATGCTTTTTTTCAGTCTTATTTATAACACTTTCTAATATAGGCTTTTATGGAACTTTTGGAAGGTCCTTGCGTTTTTCAAGCTTTCAGGTGGCTTCAATAATTACAACTACAGGCTTTGCCACCGCAGATTACACATTTTGGAATAGCGTTTCTCAATTTTTAATTTTTATTCTTTTTTTTATAGGCGGATGCTCTGGTTCCACTGCCGGCGGAATTAAAG
This sequence comes from uncultured Treponema sp., assembly GCA_934667505.1. Lineage (GTDB taxonomy): Bacteria > Spirochaetota > Spirochaetia > Treponematales > Treponemataceae > Treponema_D. The sequence continues at coordinate 34,468 of CAKULY010000002.1, forward strand.
TTATTCGGTGGGTTGTTTTGGGCAAGCAGTTCAACAATGAAACTAAAAGGATGCTGCATCCTCACGGAGTTTTTAGTATCCGTCTTAATGGAAATCCTGGCAGAAAAGACATAGTTTTTAGCGTGGCGGCTTTTATAATGGCTTACATAATGCTTGTAATGGTTACGACTTTGATTGCCTGTCTTGGAAAAGTTGATTTGTTTTCATCTTTTACAGGAGCTCTAAGCATGGTGGGCAATGTTGGACCTGCGTTTGGAAAACTTGGACCTTCCTGCAATTACGGATTTTTGCCAGGATTTGTAAAATGGTTCTACAGTTTTGCAATGCTCGCAGGCCGCCTTGAACTTTATACAATGATAATTTACTTTGTGCCTACTTTCTGGAAAAAGTAGGCTTGCAAAAAGTTTTATTTGTTTGTTACAAGTCCTGCAATGGAAACAATCCAGCCAACAATAATCATATATGCGCCAATATAAAGCGACTTAAATACTTGCTGACCTACATTTTTTCCTAAGCCAAGGCCTTTTATTACGCTTGCGCCATCAGAGTTCAACATATTTACTAAAACAAGAACAAAGCCCAGAATTGAAACGATGAGAGCGACAATTTTCAAAATTGAAGCATTCGGCATTTTTATAAGCGAAAAACAATGCCAGCTGCTCCGCCAATAAAAATTAGAAGAGTATAAATCTTCATGGCAGTGTTTCCATCCCCTACAAGGTCAAACCCGGAAATTGTTCTTGCGCCTAAAAAGTTGAACTTAAAAATCGGAAGCAAGAAACCGATTGTTACAAGAGCCATTCCAATCAAATAAATAATATTGATTGAAGCCTTTTTTGATTTACCCATAATAAATCCTCCTAGTTAAATCTTATATTGTTATCGCGGCACAAATATTGAGCCGCCCTTCTTCCTGCGTCAACTGCAATAGGAAGTCCTCCTGGCATTGCAGAGCGTTGGCTAGCAAAGTAAAGTCCCTTGACAGTTTTTGATTTTGAAGGATAGCTTGAAAACTTGCCGCCGGCTTGCCAAACGGACATCCAGCTTCCTTTGAATGTGTGGCAGTAACGTTCGTAGGTTAGAGGCGTTGCAACGTCGGTTACCTCTATATTCCCTTTTATTTGTGGAATAAAGTTTTCTAGCTCCGCAATAAATTTTTCTAGCAGTTCTTGCTTTTTTTGCTTGTAAGTGCCATCTTCTTTTGCGGCCTTCCAAAAATCGTAGCTGTTTCCAATCAACAGGCTTGTAATAGTGGTGCAGCCTTCGGGCGAATGGTTTTTATACTCTGAATAGTTGTTTATTCGTAATTCGCTGAACGAAAGCCCTGCAAACTCAAAAGGTGTTTTTAGCGGATAAACAATTCCCTTCGGCAAATCAGAAAGGTTTCCTTTTATGCCCAGACAGATAAACATGTTCTGTTCGCCAATGGTATTCCTTTTTAAGTGATTTACCCATCTTTCCTTTAGAGGAGCCCGGAATAAAGTTTCCACTGCTTGCCGGGTGTCCTGCGTTACAATAACTGAATCTGCTGGAATAAAGGTTTGACCGCAGGTTATTCCTTTTATGCGGTTGTTTTCAATTTCAACTTTATCAATCTTAGTGCGATAGATAATCTTTCCGCCGAGCTCTTCAAAATAGTCCGCCATGTTTTGAGCCATTCGCACCGAACCGCCTTCAGGAAATCCGCAGTCGCCAGTTGAAAAAGATGCAAGAGTGTAAATCAGCGAAATTGCATTGTACCGTTCGCCGATTATGGAATTTAAAAGAGCCTTTATATCAGTATTTTTAAACTTGGAAATATATTTTTTTAGGCTCGTTCCAGCCAAGGCAGTAAAGCGAAAAATTGCTGGAACCATTTTTAATAGTTCTTTTAGATTTTGTTTTACAGGATTAGTTGTTTTTAGTCCCGCAATATCCGACACAACCATGTGGACTGGTTGAAAAATGCGAATATCTTTGCAAAGCTTTGTTATGGCGTCTTTATCTTCTGGAGCATACTCAATAAAGTGTTTTTCAAGCTGATTTACATCCCTGTAAAGGTGAAGCCTTTTGCCCCCGTCGATAACGGTATAAAAAGGGTCTTTTACAATTATTGGATTGTTTTCTTGCAAGGCTCTTAATTCTTTCCAGACTTTATTTAAAGGCATTTTGGAAGATGAACCTGTAAGCCAGTGCATTCCTCCTTCAAAAAGGTAGCCTTTTCTGCTCCAGCTTGTAGAAAGACCTCCTGGAATAATATGGCTTTCATAAATCGTTACATCGAATCCTGCTTTTCTTGCATAAATTCCTGCAGAAAGTCCCGCTATTCCCGCTCCGATAACGATAATATTCTTGTTAGACATAAAATTATTTTACTATGTTTTTATCTGTTGTCAATTAATTCGATTGAAAGTTGAGTTTCACCTTGCTTGCCTTTTTTCCCGTTTTAGAAATACAATGGCTTGGCGCAATTATGAAAAGAATTTTGTGTGTATGTTTTAGCCCTGCTGTTCAAAAAACAGTTTTTTTAAATAAACTAAACTTAGGGGAAGTAAACCGCTGCGAAAAATATCTGCTGGCGGCTGGCGGAAAAGCTGTAAATTCTGCAAGAGTCCTTGAGCAATTGCAAAAAGGTTGTCCGTCTTTGATTTGTCCTGCTGGAATAAAAAATGCGGCTCTTTTTTCTTCTCTTTTAAGCAATGATAAAATAGATTTTTCGCTAGTTCAGATTCCCGGATATACGCGGGAATGTTTGACCGTCATTAGCAAAGACTGCAAGCAGACAACAGAACTTATACTTCAAGAGCCAGTATCAGCAGAAGACTTTGCTGTTTATCGAAAAGAGTTCTTGTCTTTAGTGCAAAAAGAAGTCTGCGGTTGCGAAGCAGTTTTAATTTCTGGCAGCGTTCCTGAATGTTGGTCAGAAGAAATGCCTTGCCTTGTAGCGAAAATCGCGAAATCTGAAAAAAAGATTTTGCTTGTGGATGCGTGCAATTCTGTTTTGAAAAACATTCTTTTAAACTGCGAGGTTGATTTTGTAAAAATAAATGAAAAAGAATTTTTAGATACTTTTGAGACTTGCAAAAAAACTTCTTTTAGCGCCGATTTTACGGAACAAGAAAAACTTTCGCTTTTAAAGGAATACATTTTGCATGCTTGCAAGGAGTTTAAAACAAACATAATTGTTACGCGTGGGAAAAATTCTACAATAGCAGTAAATGACGGAAAGTGTTTTGAAATTTTTCCAGAAAAAATAGAAAATATTGTAAATACCACCGCCTGCGGAGATTCTTTTAACGCAGGTTTTTTGCATGAATATGTCAATGGCTCTTCTTTTGAGAAAGCCTTGCAAAAAGGAACTTGGTGCGCATCACAAAATGCGCAGACACAGCAGCCTGGTTCGATAAAGATTTAAAAAAATAAGAAAAAACTAAAGATTGTATTAAATTTTTTCTTAATCTATAATGTACTTATGGACAAGTTAAAATCCTTGCTTGGGAAGCAAATTCTTTTTTTTGATGGCGGAACTGGTTCAATGCTTCAAAAAATGGGCTTAAAACCAGGAGAGCTTCCTGAATTATGGAATATTTCAAAGCCGCAAAATCTTATATCTCTTCATAAAGACTATTTTTGTGCGGGCGCAGACATTGTAAATGCGAACACTTTTGGAGCTTCCGCTTTAAAATTTAAGGATTTTCAACTTAAGCAGATTGTGGAAAAAGCTATAGAAAATGCAGACATTGCTAGAACCATTGCAGAAAAGGAAACTGGCCGCAAAAATCTTTTTATCTCGCTTGACATAGGCCCGTGTGGAAAGCTTTTAAAGCCCATGGGCGATTTGGATTTTGAAGATGTCGTGGAGCTGTTTAAAAAAACTCTTCGCTTTGGCGTCTGTTCTAAAATTGACTGCATTCTTATAGAAACAATGAATGACGCTTATGAAACAAAAGCTGCTGTGATTGCCGCAAAAGAAGTTTGCAAGGAATTGCAGATGGAAGAAATTCCAATTTTTGTAACAAATGTGTACGATGCGTCCTCAAGGCTTTTGACAGGCGCGGAACCTGAAACAATGGCTGCCATTTTAGAAGGACTTGGCGTGGATGCCTTGGGGCTGAATTGCAGCCTTGGACCTGAGCAGATGAAGCCAGTTGTGCAAAGACTTGTTGATTGCAGCAGTATTCCTGTTATGGCAAAGCCAAATGCGGGGCTTCCTATAGAAAAAAATGGAAATACAGCTTACGACGTTTTGCCAGAAGATTTTGCTTCTTCAATGACAGATATTGCAAAAATGGGAGCGTGCATATTAGGTGGCTGCTGCGGAACTACTCCTGAATATATTAAAGAGCTAAAAAATCAGGTAAGTTCTATAAATAAAGATTTAACTCCTTTTAAGAAAATAGAAGAAAAGAATATAACAGTTGTAGCTTCTTATTCAAAAAATGTAAGAATAGGTTCGCCTTGCGCTCCAGTTTTAATTGGCGAACGAATTAATCCCACTGGAAAAAAGAAGTTCAAGGAAGCCCTTAGAAACAATGATATTTCATATATTGTTAAGCAAGGCTTGGAGCAAGAAAAGGCAGGCGCTCATGTTCTTGATGTCAATGTAGGACTTCCGGAAATCGATGAAAAACAGATGATGTCGAAAGTTCTCTGCGAATTGCAGGCTGTTACAGATTTGCCGCTCCAAATAGACACTTCTAGCGCCGAAGTTATGGAAAAGGCCATGCGATGCTATAACGGAAAGCCTTTGGTTAATTCCGTTAATGGAAAACAAGAAGTAATGGATTCAGTTTTTCCGCTTGTAAAAAAATATGGCGGAGTTGTGGTAGGTCTTACGCTCGATGAAGATGGAATACCTTCAGATTCGGAAGGGCGAATAAAAATCGTAAAAAAAATCTACAAGAATGCTGAAAAATGGGGAATCAAAAGAAAAGACGTTGTAATAGACGCTCTTACTATGTCAGTTTCTAGCGATGCGAATGCCGCTAAAGCAACTCTTGAAACAGTAGCCGCAGTTAGCAGCGATTTTGGCGGAAACACTGTGCTTGGAGTTTCTAACGTTTCTTTTGGACTTCCTAACCGGGAATTTGTAAATTCTTCATTTTTTACGCTCGCAATGGAAAAAGGTCTTTCAAGTGCAATCATGAATCCTTTAAGCCTTGAAATGATGAAGGCATGGCATTGTTTTTGTCTTTTAAAAGGAATGGATAGCGACTGCCTCAATTACATTGATTTTTCTAAAAAGTATGATGAAGAAAAACTGCTTGCAAGTTCATCAATTCCTTTGGAGCAAAAAAAGGTTGCTGCGCAAGATGCTCAGATTCTTCAAGACTCAAAAAACGCTCAAGATAGTTCAAGCTTAGATTCTCTAAAAAATGCTGTAATCCATGGACTAAAAGAAGATTCTGCAAAAATAACGCAAAGCCTTCTTCAGAATGGAATAGAGCCAGTTCAAATTATAGATGGCAAATTGATTCCCGGTCTTGATTACGTTGGCAAGCGCTTTGAGCAAAAGACAATGTATTTGCCGCAGCTTTTAATGTCCGCCGAAGCTGCAAAATCAGCATTTGAAGTCATAAAAGATTTTCTTGAAAAGACTGGAAAAAAAGGCAGCTCAAAGGGTACAATTATTGTTGCCACTGTACATGGCGACATTCACGATATTGGCAAGAATATTGTAAAAGTTCTGCTGGAAAACTACGATTTTACAGTTATTGATTTGGGAAAAGATGTTCCCCCCGAAAAAATTGTAGAAGAGTGTAAAAAGAATCATGTGGAATTAGTTGGGCTTAGCGCCTTGATGACAACTACAGTTCCGGCAATGAAGGAAACTGTTCGCCTGCTAAAAGAAGAATGCCCTTGGGCAAAAACCTGTGTCGGCGGTGCAGTTATGAATCAAGAATATGCTGACAGCATAGGTGCAGATTTTTATGGCAAGGATGCGATGGATACTGTAAAATATGCACAAAAAGTATTTGGAGTAAAGTGTTAGTATGCTAAATTATTTTGTAAATCTCTTAAAATCCCTAAATTCAAATTCAAAGCCTAGTCAGATTGCAAATTCGTTTTGCATAGGACTTTTGCTCGGATTTATGCCAAAAAACAATCTTCTTTGGTATATGCTAATGATTTTTTTCGCCTTTGTAAGAATCAATAAGTCCGGATATTGGCTTATGATGCTCTTAGGAACTTTGATTGCAGGCTGCGCGGACCCTCTTTTTGACAAAGTGGGCTATGCAGTTCTTACGTTTCCGCCGTTTGAACCATTTTTTTCTTGGTGGATTGATGTTCCTTTTCTTGGTTTTACAAAACTAAATAACACAATTGTGTGCGGCTCCCTTGTGTGCGGACTAGTGTGCTACATTCCTTTGTACATTCTTGCGTATTTCTTTGTAAAAGTATGGCGAAAAAAGCTTGCGCCAGTATTCAATAATTCAAGGCTTGCAAAGGCTTTGTATAAACTTCCTCTTATAGAAAAACTTGTAAGCAAAGCGATTGGCTAATTGACTAAAAATAAAAACTTAAAGAGGGAAAATCATGGAAAATAAAAATAAAACAGAAGCAAAAGCAAAAAATAAAGAAAAAAATATGCCTGTAGAAAAGAAATCTTCTAAAAAAGAAAAAGTCGCAAAGGTTGAAAAGAACATTCCTGCAAAAAAGTTGCCGTCAATATTCAAAAAACAGTATACAGAACAGAAGTTTGAAAAAAAGATTCTAAAAAAACTTTATATTGAGCAAGACAAAAATATGATAAAAGACCTTTTTGTTCCTGCAAAAGACAAAAAAAGCCGAAGCGTTCTTGCTGTGGATTTAACAAAAAGTCTTCCAAAAAGCCAATTTGAAAAACTAAAAGTGCTTTCTAAGCAAATTGCTCAGCAAAAGGGTGGAATAAAAATAGTTCCTTTGATTGCTGTCGTTGCTCTAATTGCTGCAATAGGAATTTGCGTTGCACTTTTTAAGAATGTAATTATTGCAAGCGCCATAAAATCTTCTATGCAAGGAATTTTCGGGGCAAAGACCGATATTGGCCGCGTAGATTTCCAGATTTTTAATGCAAAGCTTCAAGTTTTTGATTTGGAACAGGCCAATAAAGAAAATCCTATGAAAAATCTGTTCCAAATTGATGATATAAATGTCGATTTCAATCTTACAGACCTATTGAGAGGAAAGTTCCATGCAGAAAATCTTGTGGTCGCAGGCGTCGCGCTAGACACAGACAGAAGCGCAAGCGGAGAACTTCCTGTTAAGCAGAAAAAAACAAAAGAAGAAAAAAAATCGGAATCGAATATTTCAGAAACCAGAAAAAAACTTATGGATGAAGCCGCCAGGCAGCTTTCTGCCATGTTTGAAAACTACAATCCTGAAAAATTCTTGGAAAATCTGCAAAGCGAATTAAAATCTCCTTCTGTCGCAATAGAAATTTCTACTGATGTCCAAAAAAAAGTTGAAAAGTGGAAAAATACTCCTGCAGAGCTTCAATCCAGCGTTGCAAAGTTCAGCAAAAGTGTTGATTCTCTTGTAAAAACTGACTGGGCAAATGTGAACGACCCGGTAAAATTAAAAAATGCTTTGGAAAATCTTAATGCTTCTGTAGAAGAAGGTAAAAAAATAAAGCAAAGCCTAGAAGAAACAACAAATTCTCTAAAAACTGATGCGAATGCGGTTTCAAGCTATCAAGCGCAGCTAACAAACGCAATAAAGTCAGACACGTCTTTAGTGGATTCTAAAATTTCTGAAATGAAGAGCACGTTTAGTCCTTCTGGATTAAAAAAGATAATGAACGATGCTGTTCAATCAATGCTTTACGAACTGTGTGGAAAGTACTATCCGTATGTAAAAAAAGGTCTGGATGCGGCTATGGATATTAAGAGCAATTCTTCAGCTGCAAGCAGTTCTGAAAAATCTAAAAAAGCAGAGCAAAAGAAATCTAAAAAGCAGAAATCTTCGATTCATAGAATGGAAGGAAGAACTGTTTACTATAAAAAAGACACAGTTCCAAAACTTCTAATAGAAAATGCTGTTGCCAGCGGCTATGAATATGGTACACAGAATCTTTTGTTCAAAGGTGTTGCAACAGAAATTTCTAGCGACCAAAATATGCGCGGAAAACCAACTGCAATTTCTGCAGATTTCAAGATTGCAGGCAAGCCGAATTCCGCAAGCATTGCTATAGATGCCCGCAAAGAAACAACTTCTCCGCTTTTATCTGCTTCGTATAATGGAAGCGGTTATCCTGTAAATGCAGATGCGAAAGTTTTTGTCCTGGAATCGAATGGCAATATTTCTGCAAAAATGACGGCGAACAGTTCTGGCTCATTTAAGATTTCTGGACTTCTTGATATGAACGTGAACAGCATGACGGGCATGCATTTCGAGCCGGAAAGAGTAAGTTCTCTTTACAATAAGGCTTTAGCGAATGTAAAGCAACTTTCCGTAGGGTTTAACATTGGGCTTGATTCTAATGGAAATTTTGAAGTTTTATTAACAGAGCCAGAAAAACTTGCTCGCCAGCTTGTAACTCCAATTACAAATGCGCTTTCTTCGGAAATAAATAGCATTGCCGCAGACGCAAAAAAGAATATAACTTCAGTTTTAAGCCAAAAAACAGGAATTGCAAGCGAACAGCTTGCCCAGTTTACAAATATTCAAAAATCAATAGGCGAGCAAAAAAGCAATGTTAATTCTTTAAATTCTCAGCTTGAAGCAAAAAAGAAGGAAATTACAGCGCAAATTACAAATGCTGGAAAAAATTCCTTGAAAGATGCCGCTTCTGGAGCATTAAAAAATCTTTTTAAATAAGGAAGGTGAATTATGACAGTTTTACAAGGAATTTTACTAGGGATTTTACAAGGTGTAGCAGAATTTTTGCCAATTTCTTCGAGCGGTCACCTTGCCGTTGCGCAAAAACTTTTTAAGCTGGAAGATTTGCCCCTGCTATACGATGTCATGCTGCATTTGGCAACCTTGCTTGCAGTAGTTTTGTTTTTTAGAAAAAAAATCTGGGAACTATTAAAGGTTTTAGGCAGATGGATTGCCAGAAAAGAACCTAAAGCAACAGAAAATGAGCAAGACTTTTTATGTGGAACAGAAGAGCGTGGAAGGCGCACAATTATTGCTATAATTATTACAACTTTTATTACCGGTGCAATCGGAATTTTTACAAGCAAGCTTATTCCTGAGCTTTCTATAAAAGTTACCTGCGCAGGTTTTATTATTACAGCTTGTCTTTTGATGTTTTCTTCACTTTGGGAGAAACTCCGCCTAACAAAACAGAGCGTTGCAGAAGATAAATCTGAAAAAGGAATTTCCTGGAAGCAGGCGATTGTTGTAGGATTTATGCAAGGAGTAGGAACTCTCCCTGGAATAAGCCGAAGCGGTTCTACAATTGCAGGAAGTCAGCTTTGCGGAATAAACAGGGCAGCGGCTGGGGAATATTCATTCATAGTTTCCATTCCTGCAATTCTGGGGGCCTTTGTGCTTGAACTAAAAGATTTAGGACAGATGTCTTCCATGGTGGGAACTGCGCAGCTTGCAGCCGGCTGCTTAAGCGCGTTTGTTTCCGGTTATATTGCTCTTGCCGTCTTAATGAAGATTATAAAAAAAGGAAAACTTGAATGGTTTGCCTGCTATTTAATTCCTTTAGGAATCGCAGGACTTATATTCTTTTAGGTAGAAAGCCGAGTTTTTTTATAACTTTGAAAAAAAAACGCTTTCAGCGACTTTCCAATTTGCTACAGATAGTTGCGCTCGCACTTCGTTTGAGTCGGTTTGGGTTGCTATGCAACCTTAATTGTTCTTATAGCACAAAATCTTCACAAATTGTAAATTCGTTTACGCTTTTATTTATTTTTCTAAAAACTCGACTTTCGAGCTTTTAGTCATTCATTTATTTGGAAGTTTTTTATGAAAAGAAAATTTTATGCTTTTGCGCTCGTTTTTAGTTGTTTTATGACTTTAGTTCCTCTTTTTGCAGAAGACAATAGTCGGGAAGAAAATCAAATGCAATCTGAAGAGCAGGCTTTAAGCGAAACATGGAAAAATGCTTTAAATAGCACAGGCCGCTACCTAAGGGAAAAGAGCAAAACTGCCGGCGAGCAACTTGAAAAGGCTGGAAGACAATTGAAATCTGATTTGCAAGAGAGCTATAAAAGTTTTAAAGAAGTTAAGTGCAAGGGGACTTGGATTCATCAAGGTGAAAGCGTAAAAACAATTATAGAAATCAACGATGACGGAACAATGCTGTTGAGCCGGAAAAGAGGTCTGAATGTTGAATATTTTAAAGGAACGTATGTTGGAAATTCCATCAGCATAAGTTTTTATTGTTCAGAAATCGGAAGAAAAGACTTTTTTAAAAAAGATTCCAGAAAAATTTCCGCAGACTATTTTATAACCTACGCGCTTATTGATGAATCTGCATTAAAAGTAAAATTTGTAATTAGAGGGATTGGACCTGATTCGGATTTGCTTAGTTTGGAAGATGGAGTTGTTTTTTCCAAAAAATGAACGCTCTAAAATCAGTTCCAGAAATAATATGAAACCAGTTTATAAAAATTTTTCTGAAGTTGAAAATCTTGCCAAAGAACAGTTCTTCTTTAGGCAAGGAATAATGATGGAAAATGCCGCCGCAGCATTAGAAAAATCTGTATTAGAGGCTTTGAATAAAACTTCTAAAATTGCAGACGGTTCGTTTCTTCAAAAGATAATTATAGTTTGCGGAGCCGGAAACAATGGGGCAGACGGTCTTGCCCTTGCTAGAAGGCTTTGTCCAATGCTAGATGTAAAAGTCCTTTTGACTGCGGAGCCAAAGACTGAAGAAGCAAAAATGCAGTACAAAACAGCTAGGGCGATAGGCGTTGATTTTATAAATTTTTTTGACGAAAAATGCTCATATTCAGTAGTTGTTGACTGTATGTTTGGAACGGGTTTCCATGGAGAACTAGACGAAAAATCAAAAAAACTTATACAGCAGCTAAACCAGATTGATGCTTTTAAAATTGCGTGCGATGTTCCTTCCGGATTAGATAAAGATGGGTTTGGAGGAGAAGTTGTTTTTTGCGCGGACGAAACAGTTTGCATGGGAGCAATAAAACTAGCCCATTTAAGCGACTTTGCAAAAGATTTTACAGGAAAACTTACAATAGCGAGCCTTGGGATTTGTGAAGAAAAGTTGATTCAAGTAAAAACTCCAGATGCAATGCTTTTAGAAGAAAAGGATATTGTTCCGCCCGAACGAAAAAAGAAAAATGTGCACAAAGGGAATTTCGGACATCTTGGCGTTGCTGTTGGAGAAAAGCCTGGCGCAGCGGCAATAGCTGGAACTTCAGCACTCTGTTTTGGGTGCGGTTTAGTTACCTGCGTGCAGTTTGAAGATGAATGTAAAAAAATCATTATGACGCCAGAACTTATGGTTAGCAATTCTTTTCCAGAAAATACAAATGTGGTTCTTTTAGGCAGCGGACTTGGAAGAGATTTAAAAAGATTAAAAGAAGCCGAAAAAGTGTTGGATTTTTTGTATAAGATGAAAAGTCCGGCTGCAGTCTTGGATGCAGATTTTTTTTACCAAGAGGAACTTTTACAGAAATTAGAAAGATTAGACTCTTTAAAGAATGCCAGAATCTTGCTTACTCCGCATCCAAAAGAGTTTTATAATCTGATAAAAGAGTGTCTTGATGAAAATGTGGAATTTACGCAAGTTGTGCAAAACCGCTTTCTGTATGTTCAGATGTTTGGCAAGAAATTTAAAAATCTTGTTTTAGTCGCAAAGGGCGCTGTTACTTACATTGTCAAAGAAGACCGTATTTTTATTTGCGATGGAAACGCCCCTTCTCTTGCGAAGGCTGGCAGCGGCGATGTTCTTGCTGGTATGTGCGCGGCTTTGCTTGCGCAAGGCTATTCCGATTTGGATGCAGCAAGAACGGCGGTGTATCTTCATGCGAAAGCGGGCAGGGCGTTTTTGCCAAACTACGCGTGCACACCGCTTTCGCTCGCAAATTGCATTGCAAAAATCTAATTTGTTAAAAGACGAGTTTTTAGAAAAATAAACAAAAGCGCGAGCGCAACTGTCTGCGGCAAATTGGAAATTCACTGAAAGCGTCTTCTTTACAGTTTATAAAAAGCTTGGTTTTCAACCTACAGACTTTTTTACTAGATTTCTTTTTTGTAAAGTAATAAAATATTTGTATGGAAAAATCTGCGAATATTACTGTTGTGGGAACCGGTTACGTTGGGCTTTCCAACTCAATCCTTTTGGCACAGCACAACAATGTAGTCGCTTTGGATTTAGTTGAGTCCAAGGTCAATCTTATTAATCAAAAAAAATCGCCAATTGTCGACAAGGAAATCTCTGAATATCTTTCTTCGCGTGCATTGAGCCTGACTGCCACAACGGACAAGTCTCTTGCGTATAAAAATCCCGACTTTGTGGTTGTTGCAACGCCTACCGACTACGACAGCGAAAAGAATTTTTTCAATACTTCTTCAGTTGAGTCTGTACTTTCGCTTGTAAACGAACATTGCCCGTCTGCAGCGGTTGTAATAAAATCCACAATTCCCGTTGGCTTTACAGAAAAAATGCGGAAACGATTCCCATCTTTGGAAATTATTTTTTCCCCGGAATTTTTGCGCGAAGGCAAGGCTCTTTACGACAATCTTTATCCAAGCAGAATTATTGTGGGCGACACTTCCCCAAAAGCAAAGCAGTTCGCCGCGCTTTTAAAGCAGGGCGCAATCAAGCAGGATATTCCGACTCTTTTTATGAAGCCAACGGAAGCCGAAGCCGTAAAACTTTTTGCGAACACGTATCTGGCTCTCCGCGTGGCATATTTCAACGAGCTTGACACTTACGCAGAGCTTAAAAATCTTGACACAAAATCAATTATCGACGGCGTTTGCCTTGATCCAAGAATCGGCAGCCATTACAACAATCCAAGTTTTGGCTACGGCGGTTACTGCCTTCCAAAAGACACAAAGCAGCTGCGTGCGAATTACGAAAATGTTCCGAGCAATCTGATTGGCGCGATTGTTGAATCTAACGACACGCGAAAAACTCACATTGCAGCAATGATTTTGGCGAAAAAGCCTAAGACAGTTGGAGTTTTCCGCCTTACAATGAAGTCAAATTCCGACAACTTTAGGGCGAGCGCAATTCAAGACATAATGAAAAAACTCCGTGCGGAAGGCGTTGAGGTTGTAATCTACGAGCCTACAATTTCTTCCTGCGAATATGAAAAATACAAGGTTCTAAACGATTTGCAGAGTTTTAAGAATTCCTGCGATGTGATTATTGCAAACAGAATGAGCGATGAGCTTTTAGACGTTCGGCAAAAAGTCTACACGCGCGACTTGTATTCAAGGGATTAAAATGGACTTAAAAAAAATCACGTTTTTGACCGGCCACAACTGGAAGTCGAACCGTCTGGGCGGTTTCCACAAATTCGCACAGGAAGCGCTCGACCAGGGAATTGAAGTTGTTTTTTTCAGCTTTCCGCGGCCTTATTATTCGTACTTTCAGCATCAGGAACTTTACAACAAAAAATCCATAAAGGAACTTCAAAAAGGGCTTGTCTACCAGGAAAATAAAGCAACGCTCACGAATGTTACTCTTTCGACTCTGAAACTTCCTAATTTCTTCAACAAGTTTTTTTCAGATTCCGTGATGAACGCTTTTGAACGCTTTTCTTTTTCCTCTTTTAAAAGATTTGCAAAAAAGTGGCTTTGCGGCACGGACGTTTTTGTTTTTGAAAGCTGCGACGGAATGATTTTTCTAAAAAAACTGAAAAAAATGTTTCCAGACGCAAAATTCGTCTACCGCCCAAGCGACCCGTTGATGTACGACGGCTGTCTTTCGCGCTATCAAAAGAACGAAACTCAGATGATTTTGGGCGCAGACCTGAACATCATTGTAAATCAGGAAGGCTTGAACCTTTACAAGCGAAAAATTGACGGTTTTGAAGAAAAAGCTAAATACACGCTCCTTTCAAATGGCGTTGACATCGAAAGCTATCAAAAAACGTACCCAAAACCAGCCCTTTTGAACAAGCCGAACACGTTTTTGTACGTTGGAGCTTGGGAAGTTGAATGGAATCTTTTGTTCAAGGCGTGCGAATCTAACAAAAATTTTAATTACATCGTTGTGTGCCCTAATTTTCCGGACGAAAGCGTTTTGCAAAAGGTAAAATCGTTTGAAAATCTTTTTTATGTTCCCGGAATAAAGCCTCAAGAAGTTCCTGCCTGGATTACAAATTGCGATGTCGTTATGGTTCCTTATGTTACCGACTTTTACAAAAACCGCCCTTTGGGAATTACCGCAAAATACTATCAGGCGATGGCGGCTCAAAAACCGATTGTTGCCTACTGCGACACGCCAAAGTTGTCCGAAGCTGGAATTAGCGTGACCTACACTTACGAAGATTTTATTGCAGAATGTCAAAAAGCAATTGCGGTTGGCAAAAACTCGTACACATTTGACTTAAAAGACCGGCAGTGGTCTAAAATCACGGCTAAATTTATAGAATTATTGCAGAATTTGTGATAAAATTTTATAACTTGCTTGAAATTCGAGTTTTAAAAAAATGAACAAAAGCGTTGAAAGCGTTTTTTTTCACAATTTACAAAAAACTTGAAATTCGGGCTAATTTACAAGGACAGTTTATGATTCCATTTAACATTCCTTCCGTTACAGGAAATGAACTTAAATATATTCAACAGGCTATAGAAAATCACAAGATTTGTGGCGACGGCTCGTTCACAAAAAAATGCACTCAGTATTTTGAAAATTCGCTTCAGAGAAAATTCCTTTTAACAACTTCCTGCACTTCCGCCTTGGAAATGGCGGCTCTCCTTTGCAATATAAATCCCGGCGATGAAGTCATTTTGCCTTCGTTTACGTTCTGCTCCACTGCCGACGCCTTTGTTCAGCGCGGTGCAAAGCTGGTCTTTGTTGATGTAAGGCGCGATACAATGAACATCGACGAAAACAAGATTGAGCAGGCGATTACAGAAAAAACAAAGGTTATTGTTCCTGTGCATTATGCCGGTGTCGCCTGCGAAATGGACAAAATCATGCAGATTGCAAAAAAGCACAATCTAAAAGTGGTGGAGGATGCCGCCCAGGCAGTCTGCTCTCTCTACAAAGGCAAGCCGCTTGGAACAATCGGCGACTACGGCTGTTTTTCTTTTCACGAAACAAAGAACCTTTCCATGGGCGAGGGGGGGGGTATATCAATAAACACAAATTTGGAAGATTACGAAAAAGCCGAAATCATCAGGGAAAAAGGTACCGACCGTTCAAAATTTATCCGCGGTCAAATAGACAAATACACTTGGCGTGATTACGGCTCTAGTTATCTTCCAAGCGACTTGAACGCCGCCTACCTTTATGCGCAGCTTGAAGACTGCCAAAAGATTCAGGAAAATCGCCTTTCAATTTGGAAAAAATATTTTGAATCATTTGAAAACCTTTCGCAGCAGAAAAAAATTGCGCTTCCTTTTGTTCCAAAGGACTGCATTCACAACGCGCATATGTTCTATTTTATTACAAAATCTTTGGAAGAACGCACAGAACTGATTTCTTACCTAAAGCAAAACGAAGTTCAGGCTGTTTTCCATTATATTCCGCTTCATTCTTCCCCGGCAGGAATAAAATTTGGCCGTTTCGATTCAAAAGATGAGGTTACAACGGACTACAGTTTGCGTCTTGTAAGGCTTCCTCTTTTTTACGGGCTTTCCGAATCTGACCAAAATAAAGTTATTCAAACCGTTCAGAATTTTTATGAGCAAAGGTAAAATATGAAAGAAATAAGTGTTGTAATTCCGGTTTATAACAGCCACGAATGTGTTCAGGAAATTTCAAGGCAGATTGCCGACGCTCTAAAAGATTTTGACTACGAGCAGATTATGGTCAACGACTGTTCAAAAGATTCTAGTTGGGAAGAAATTAAAAAAGTCTGCCAAGCGAATAAAAATGTGATTGGAATAAATCTTAGAAAAAATGCGGGTCAGGACAGTGCGATTCTTGCCGGTTTGAACTACGCCAAAGGGAATTTCGTTGTAATTATGGACGACGATTTGCAACATTCTCCTTACGATATTTTAAAGCTTTACGACGAGGCAAAAAAAGGCTTTGACGTTTGCTATGCGAATTTTGAGCACAAAAAGCAGAAGCTCTGGAAAAACCTTGGCAGCTGGTTCAACGGAAAAATAAGTGAAATTTCAATCGGCAAGCCAAAGGAAATTTATCTTTCGCCTTTCAAGATTCTTTCAAAAGGCGTTGTTCAGGAAATTATAAAATTCAACAATCTTTTTCCGTATATTGACGGTCTTATTTTCCAGGTTACAAAAAATATCACGCAGATAAACATTGAGCATCACAAACGCGAGCTTGGGAAAAGCAATTACAACCTTGTAAAGTCCATAAAAGTCTTTTTGAGGATGCTCTTCGGTTTTTCCACAATGCCGCTGAATATTTCCACGTATTTTGGCTTTGTTTCCGCATTTGCAGGCTTTGTCCTTGCGATTGTCTATTTGGTACAGTATTTTACCGGAAAGGTTGAAGTTCAGGGGTGGACAACTCTTGTTATCTTGCTGCTGCTTTTGGGCGGATTAATCCTTGTAAGCTTGGGAATTATTGGCAAATATCTTGGTCAGATTTATCTTACCGTGAACGGCCAGCCAAAATTCCTTGTGAAAGAAACCGAAAATGAATAAAACTCTTCCATATATATTCATGCATTTGGGCTTTCTCTTGTACAGTTTTTACACTGTTTTGGGGAAAGTCGCGTCGTCTTATGAATTTCTTTCGCTGAAATTTTGTGCATTTTACTGCGTTCTGATTTTGATTCTTTTTGTATATGCGCTTTTGTGGCAGCAGGTTTTAAAAAAGATTCCCTTGTCGGTGGCTACAGCGAACAAGGCTGTTACCGTTATTTGGGGAATGTTGTGGAGCTTTTTGTTCTTTGCCGAAAATATCACTGCAAAAAAACTTGTTGGCGCGGCAATAATAATTTTAGGGATTACACTTTTGTCGTTTGAAGAAAAAATAAATTTTAAACTAAAAACCATGAGGCAAAATAAAAATGAGCAATAATTTTTTCAGTCTGTTTTTGCTTTTGTCGGTTTTTATTTCGGCAGTTTCTCAGATTTTGCTAAAAAGCTCCGCGACGGAAAGTCATTCTTCATTTTTGCGTGAATACCTTAATTTTAAGGTTGTTTTTGCGTACTTTTTGTTTTTTCTTGCCGTTTTTATCGACTTGTTTGCCTTAAAATATGTTCCTGCAAGTTTTGTTCCCGTAATCGAAACTTCAAGCTACATTTTTGTAATCGTTTTAAGCAGAATAATTTTCAAAGAAAAAATAAACTTAGTTCAGGGAATCGCAATGCTTTTAGTGATTCTGGGAATTTTTGTGTATATAATTTGAAATCTGTTTTGCAAACAGTTTTTCAATGCTGACAAAGCTTAAGATTTTACTTATAATTTAAACATAAGTTTTTCTATATGGAGGTAATAAATATGAGCGATATTGCATTCTCAACATTGACGCAGCAGATAAAAAATTGCACTTATGATGAAAAAATATCCCTTCTGTCATTTATTGCAGATTTATTGAAGAATAATCCTAAAGTAGAAAAAAAAGCCAAACGAAAACTTGGAGAGTTCAAAGGGAAAATTTTTATGTCAGAAGATTTTGACGAAACTCCAGAATGTTTTAAGGACTATGTCTGATGTATTTAATCGATACTAATATTTTGTTGTTCAGTCTTGATTGCACAGAAAAATTGTCTTCAAAAGTAAAACATATATTACAAACAGAAGAAACTATTTTTATAAGCATGGCTTCTTTTTGTCAGGTTGATAATGTGCCAGGCAATTTCAGAAAATTTAACTTTATTGACCGCTGATTCAATAATTTCTCAATATCCAGTAGCAACTGTTTGGAAATAGATTTTCACGCGAGGTAATATGGAAACTTTAGAAAAAAAATATTTTTCAAAAAAGGCAACGGTTACACTTTTGGCGATTTCAATTGCTGCGATTGTGCTTTCGAGCGTTTTGATTCTTTTTTCGAATCAATTTTATGGTTTGATTTACGAAATTCTTTCAAAAAAAGTTTTTCACCGTGAATTTGATTTTGAAAAATGGCTTCCGTCGATTGAATCGTTCTTTTTAGCTCCGATTTTTGTTGTAATCGTAGTGAACGCTCTTATTTTTGTAAAATATTCCGATAGGTCAAAAACTGTCCTTCTTTCAGTTTTATTTGCGGATTTGATGGTGATGATTTTGTACACAAACTATGCCGCAACCGACTTTTTTGTTGATTCAGATTTGGCTTCAGAGATTCTGCTCGGAAAAGAATGTGTAAAGGAAAAAACTCTCTGGCCAAAAGGCTGGTACTATTCCACAGAATTCCGCTTTATAAATACGCAGTTTTTCTCGGCGCTGGGCTTTTTGTTCACCAATAATTTTAACGCCGTAAAAACAATTCAGACTTTGTTCTGCGTTCCGTGCCTGTTCTTTGCAATGTGGTTCCTTCTGAATCAGATTTCAATAAAGAAATTCTGGCTCAAGTTTTTAACCTGCATTTTAACTGTAATTCCTTGGTCCTGGATTGTTTGGCACGTAAGCGCCGGCGAAAACTATTACATTCCGCACGCGGTTTTCAGCCTGATTTACATTTCACTGTTCATAAAAGTTACGCAGAACAGCGAGCTTAAGCACAAAAAGTTCTTTACAGCCTTCTTTTTTATCTGGGCTTTTTTGAGCGGACTTTCGAGCATCCGCTACATAATAATTTTTGTTCTTCCGCTTACGTTCGCAATCTTGTGGATTGAAGGACGCGACAAAAATTCTAATACAAAAATCACCGATTTTAGGAATTTCTGGCTCAAGAATCAGAATGTGTTTTTAAGTGTTTCAGGCTTGATTCTTAGCGGAATCGGCTACGTTTTCAATAATCTGATTTTTCAAAAGATATTTACGTTCCACCAGTGGAATTCAATGAATTTCAACAAATTCGGCGAAACAACCTTGAGCGACATTTTGCTTGGTCTTTTGGAAACATTTGGATTCAAGCAGGAAGTTGCGGTTCTTACTCCGAGCGGCGTAATAAACTGCCTTGTTTATGCGGCTATTTTTCTGTTTGTTTTGTATTTGTTTCTTGCATTAAAAAGAGATTTGCCAAAATCAAACAGAATTGTGATGGTTTTCTTTGTTTCGGCTTTTCTGTTCAATACGTTCCTTCATCTGAACGTGGACTACATAAACAGATATTACTATCCGATTATAATTTACGTTATGCCTTGCATTGCAATCATTGTAGAAAACAGCCAGCTTTCTGCCTTGCGAAAGTGGACTTTGGCAGTTGTTTGGTCTATTGTGCTTGTTACATCGTCTTTTTCAATAATGCAGCATCTTTTTAGCACCGACGCAAACAAAAAACGCCATGCTTCAATCGAGTTTATCCAGGAAAAAGGCTATGAATTTGGCTATGCAACGTTCTGGAATTCAACGGTTGCGACCTATCTTACCGATGGCGACCTAAAAATTGGAAATTTAACTTGCGACCGCAAAACCGGCAAAGTCATAATCACGCCGAAGTTTGACTTTACAAAGTGGCTTGCTCCAAAGGACTGGTACACAAACGACTACGGCAACAAACCGGTTTTCCTTTTGGTAGAACAAGTTGAATACGAAAACTCAAAGGATTACAAGGTCTACTCAAACGGAAAACTTGTTTACGAAGACGAATTTTATAAGATTTACGAATATCCAAGCCACGAAGATTTTAAAAAGGCGTTTTAATTATTAGGTTGAAGCCAGTTTTTTAGGATTTTCCTTGGAATTTCTAGTCATTATCGGGCTTGACCCGATAATCTATTGAAAAATTCTAGTAGATTGCACTGTCAAGCACAGCAACCCAGACCAATTCAAGCGAAGTGAAAGCACAAAATCTTCACAAATTGAAAATTCGCTTACGCTTTTGTTCAGCATCTTAAAAACTTTGGATATAATCGTCTTGTTGCGATTATAACGCACTAATCGCTTGCCCTTTTTGTATGCTTATTTTATAGTATTTAAATGAATTTTTTAGCTTTTCTTTACAATATAATCATTGCGCCAATCGAAATGATTATTGAATTTGTCTTTGTTTTTGCAAAGGAAAAAATTAAAGTCGGCGGGATTTTCGGTTCGATTATCACTGTTAGCCTTGTTGTGAATTTTTTGGCTCTTCCGCTTTACAACATTGCAGACAATCTTCAGAAAAAAGAACGTGACATTCAATTAAAAATGTCAAAGTGGCTCGCAAATATAAAAAAAACGTTTTCTGGCGACGAACGCTTTATGATGATTCAAGCATATTACCGTCAAAATGGTTACCATCCGCTTTATGCGCTTCGTTCAAGTCTTTCTGTCCTTATAGAAATTCCGTTTTTTATTGCGGCTTACCACTTTTTGTCGAATTCGCCTTCTCTTAAGGGGGCTGGCTTTGCTTTTTTCAGCGATTTAGGCTCTCCAGACAGGCTTTTGCATTTTTCTGTCTTTGGAAAAGAAGTTTTTATAAACGTCTTGCCAATTTTGATGACTCTTATAAACATTTTTTCTGGAATTGTTTATTTAAAAAACGCTCCTTTGCGCGAGAAAATTCAAGTCTACGGGCTTGCGGCTCTTTTTTTGGTCATTCTGTACAATTCTCCTTGCGGTTTGGTCCTTTACTGGATTTTGAACAATCTGTTTTCTCTTGTAAAGAATATTGTAAACGAAAAAGTTAGAAATCCTAGAAAGTTTGTTTTTAGAACAATTGCAGTTATCTTCTTGGCAGGGGCAGTCGGCGTTTTAACAAACAATGTCTTGGGCTTTAAGAAAAGAATGATTTTCTTTGCCGCTGCAGTTGTTTTTGCATTTATTGTATTTGGTTTTGAATTTATAAAAAAAGTTCCTGCCTTCATTAAAAAAGTATTAAACTTAAAAGAAAATGCTTCCGCCCGGCGTGAAAAAACTGAGTTGGATACTCCTGAAAGCCGAAAATCTGATTTTTTGCTTTTGTTGTTTTCAGGCTTAGGGCTTTCAATCCTTGCAGGATTTTTGCTTCCTTCCGAAGTTATTGCTGCAAGCCCGATTGAATTTAGTTTTATAGAAGACCGGACAAATCCAAATAGTTTTGTCTGGGGATGTTTTTCTTTGTATTTAGGGCTTTTTACGTTCTGGCCGCTTGTAATTTACAATTTGTTTGGCAAAAATGTAAAACGTCACCTTCCGTATTTGTGGGCAGGAATTTTTATTCTTGCTGTGCTAAACAGTTTTGTGTTCCGCCATCACTTTGGAACTATGAGTATTTTTAGCATTCTTGATAGCACAGCTCCTTTGGAAAAACATTCTTTCTATTTAACGTGTTTGCCGTTCCTTGTTTTTGCTTTTGTGGTTTTGTATTTGATTTTGATAAAAAGATTTAACTTTCAAAAGTACTTGTCTTTGTTTTTAGCTGTAATTTGTTGTTCAGAAACAATTTTTGCTGCGATTAATGCTTGTAAAATAGGCAGAGAATTTAAAAAATATGAACAAATTGTAAAGTCGGATTCAGAAGATGTAAAAAAAGATTCTCAAAAAGAACTGGAAAAAGTATATCATTTTTCAAAAGACAAAGAAAACGTTATTGTTCTGTTTTTAGACAGGGGAATTCCTTCTTTAATTCCTTACGTGTTTAAAGAGTTTCCTGAGCTCGAAGACGTTTTTAGCGGATTTAAACTTTTTGAAAATACAGTTTCATATTCAGATTCCACAATAAAAGCTAGCCCTGCTTTAATGGGCGGTTATGAATATACTCCAGAAAATATTAACAAACGTTCGAATGAGCTTTTAGTGGATAAGCACAATGAGGCGACTTTAGTTATGCCAAAGTTGTTTCTGGATGCAGGTTTTAATGCAACAGTTTCTAATCTTCCTTTGCAAAACTATACTTGGAGCGGCGATACTTCAAATTACGAACGCTTGCCAGAACTTAATGTGGCAAAAAGCGGAAAAAAATATTCATCTCACTATATTGAAGAGCATCCTGAAATAAAACCAGAAAAAGAAGCTTGTTGCATAGAAGGCAACTTGCAGAGTTTTGCATTGCTTGAAATTATACCTCCAGTGCTTAGACAAGTTTTTTATTTTAGCGGCTTGTATTTTAGAGAAAGAATCCCATTTTATTTAAATACTGTTCCTTCCAGGTTTTTAGATGAATGGTCAACTCTATATTATCTTCCTGAAGTTTGTGATACTGAAAGCGAAAAACCTTCGTTCATTTTTATAGATAATGAAACTACTCACGAGCCTTGCATTTTGGAAAATCATACCTATCTTCCTAAAAAGAATCTTGATAAAGAAAAGGCGACATGTGGCGGAGTTATGGTTCCTAATGAGCTTGCGCCAATTGAATACTACCACGTAACAGCCACAACCATGCTGCAGCTTGCAAAGTGGATGACTTATTTAAAAGAACAAGGCGTTTACGACAATACCCGGATAATTTTTGTTGGTGACCACGGAAAAGACATTCCTCTTCCTATATTTAGGGACATTGAATACGGCGTTCGTTTGGGAAGTTTTAATTGTTTACTGATGTACAAAGATTTTAATGCCACAGGAAAGTTTAAAATTGACAGCGCATTTATGACGAATGCAGATACAGTTATTCTTGCAACAGAAAATCTTGCGCTTTCAAAAGAAAATCCTTTTACGAATAATAATCTGAAAGATTTTGTTCAAAAAGATGACGTTCACATTTATCCTTGCTTGGACACAAACACATTCCGAGAATTTGATTCTTACTATATGTTGAACAAAACGCAATTTGTATTAGAAGACAAAAAATCTAACTACGCGCATTACACCGTGCACACAAACATTTTTGACAAGAACAATTGGCAAAAAATTGTAGATTAATAGCTCAAATGCCGAGTCTTTAGGAAAATGAATAAAAGCGTAAGCGAATTTACAATTTGTGAAGATTTTGTGCGATAAGAACAGCTAAGGTTGCCCAGCAACCCGAACCAATTCAAACTTCGTTTGAGCACAACCATCTGCAGCAAATTGGAAATTCGCTGACAGCGTTTCCTCCCATAAAAAGTCAACGAGAAAATTTCAATTTTCGATTTGACTTTTTACGCCCATTTGCAATGAAATGAGAATGGGCAGTTGATAAGAAAGTTTGCAACGCAAACTTGTGAATAAAAACTTTGACGCTATCTTAGGCAAAGTTTTTATTACACTCTCCTTTATTCACTTATTCCTTTAGGCGAGACCAGTTTTCTTCTTTAAATATATCGTCTTTTACGGTGTACCATTGCGAATCGTCTATTTTGAACTTTTTGTTGTTGCGGCTTCTTAGGTTTTCTACAGGTGCATAGGAAATTTTCACAAAGTCAGATTTTTTTTCTTGCGGAATTTTTAATGCGTTTCCAGTGAATGGATTTTTAGCGTCTTTTATAATTCCTTCTGTGGCAAGGGCAGGCGTGTCGGAATTAGTCATAAAAGTGTCGTCGATTTTAAGAGAGCCGTGCGAAGAGAAATCTTTAACAAGCAGAGTGGCTGTAACGCTTTCTTTCATAAACGGAATGTGGTTAAAGTCGTTTTCAAACTGCTTTGAATTTGCTCCTTGCCCGTGGTCAGAAACAATTATTATTCTTGTGTTGTCATAGCAATTGTTTTTTCTTAAAAAATCAAAAAAGTTGTTCCATTTGTTTAAAATCGCGTTTGCAGCGTGAAAATTTGCGTCATTTTTAAATTCGGAAGAGCCTTTCATTTCTTCTGTTACTTCGCTTGAATGCAAATACTGTTTTGTGCCGTCTTTTTTGTAAATGAAAGGGGAATAGTCGGCGGAATTTAAAAATCTTGCTTCGTGAGTTGTTTCATTATCGATGATAATAAGGCTTGGCTTTTGGGAAGCTGTGTCTGCAAGCAAAGGCATTAAGTCGAGCGTGGAATATGAATCGTCAAAAAATTTGTCTTCAATTTTGGAATTGCTTTGCATCCAGTAAGAGCGGTGAAAAACCATCGGTCTGAAAAACGGCGGAACAATTTTGAACAAGCCAAGATACGCAAAATTTCTTTTTAAAAGATTTGAAAGAATCGGGTACGGCTTTATTCCGTTCATTTTGTACCAAATGTTATTGTAAGCGCGTTTTGTAATGTGGCGGCTGACATTCGGTATGTCGTTGTAAATTTGCGAGACAGGTTCTTCTCCGTAGTTTTCGTAAGGCAAATCGCTTACCGTTACTTGAAAACCTGCGTTGTAAAAAAGAGTTGGCATTGTCAAAAGCGCCTGGTTGTGCTTTTGCTGAATTGTTCCTTCCCTTTTGTTTATTTCGTAAGGAGTAAAATCGTAGCCGCCGAAAAGAGCTGGTGCTCCAATTTGCGTGTAATAGCTGGAAGAAACCGTGTTTGGATAAAATGTGAATCCGTCGTACTCCTGAGCCAGTTTTGGATTTTCCTTAAAGGCTTGAGCAACTAAAGGAGAAACGCAGGCATCTTCCATAATCACAAGCACGTTTTTTTCGTCTTTTGAAAAGTGAAAAATTGGCTCAACCTGAATTTTTGCTTCATAGTCCATCTTTTTGTAGTTCGAGCTTATAAAAACAATGTTTTTTACAGTAATTGTAACGCAAGAAAGCAGCAAAACTGAGCAGATGTAATTTAGGATTTTAATCTTTTTTGAAACTAAAAAGAATGTAAATGCGAAAATCAGCGCCAGAACTAAAAAGTTTAGCGAAGTTTCGCCAAGGGAAGGGAAAACAACTTCGTGCATAAAAGTTAAATCATCGTTTAATGCGCCGTAACTTCCGCTGAAAACAAAGCAGTTTACAATCGAACAAATGAACACTGCTGGAAGAACAAGCGAAAATGCCTTTTTTACATTTTTAGAAAATAATTTGTAAAAGCAAGCTGGCCAAAAAACGTATAATCCCAAAGCCTGCGCAAAAGGAACAAATAAAAATACAAAAGGAGATTTGTAATTGTCGATGTAGCAAAAATTTGCAGGGGAAGATTCAATTGCGAACGAAGGAATTACCGCTCCTACTAAAAAAGCCGTTGAAAATGCAGAAAGAAAAAACAAAAAGTCCCGGTTTTTAGGTTTGTCTAAAGGCGCAAGCTTGTTTTGCAAAACGTACGAAACGCCTTTTGCAATTTGAAAATAAAACAGAACTGCAATAAAAAGAATTATCATTCCAGCAATGTAGATTTTCTTTCCCGTTGAAAAAGCCCAGATTATGCCCATGCCTAAAACTATGCAGCAGCAGGCGTGAAAAACTTTGCCAGGATTTTTTAATTTGAAGAAAACGTTTTTTACCAAAGACAAAATGTTGTTCATCGTCCAGTAAACTACAAGTCCTGCCGGTGAATTGTACAAAAGCAAAAGAAAAATTGCCGCCGAGGCAAAAATTTGTATTTTTTCGCTTTTTGCGTGTCCTTTTGAATAAATAACGCCAGAAATGCAGTTGATTGCAGTCATCAAAATTGGCAAAATATTGATGTAAAAATTCCCGATTTTTGCAAAGTGGTCAGGGGCTCCAAAATCTTTTATGAACAAAAAACTGTAGCCTTTTAGCGATTCAACGTTTGATAAAAATGTATACGCCGCTATAAAAAAAGGAATTTGAATCAGCAGACTGAACGAAGAGCGCAATGCGTAAATCGGGCGGTAATTGTTTTGGCGGTAGTAGGCGTTTAAAATCATGTATTGCTCGTCGCCTTTAAAAGTCTTTTTGATTTTATCAACCCAAGGTTTTAATTTTTTTTGAGTTTGGCGTTCTTGTTCCTGCCAGTTTTCCGCAACGATATATAATGGAAGACAAAACAGTGTTACTACAAAACTCAATGCAATTACAGAAATTCCTTTTGATGTTACGCTAGAAAAAAACACATAAAAAAATTCTAAAATATTCGAAATCGGTGAAATTATGAGATTGTAAAAGAAGTTCATAATTTCAGTATAAATTTTATGGGGGGGGGTAGGTCAAGTACTCTTTGCTACTTGTTTTTAATCTAAGTTTGTCTTATTCTTTATATAGTCCTAAATTCGAGTTTTAAAAGAACTAAAAGCGAAAGCGAATTTACAATTTGTGAAGATTTTGTGCGATAAGAACGTCTAAGGTTGCGTAGCAACCAAAACCAATTCAAACGAAGTGCGAGCACAACCATCTGTAGCAAATTGTAAATTCGC
Source organism: uncultured Treponema sp. (assembly GCA_934667505.1). Taxonomy (GTDB): domain Bacteria; phylum Spirochaetota; class Spirochaetia; order Treponematales; family Treponemataceae; genus Treponema_D. Next base: position 60,642 of record CAKULY010000002.1, read on the forward strand.
TGAAAGCATTTTTTTATAATTGCAAAAGCTCGAAATTTGGGCTATATAAATTATTTTGGAGATTTTGATGTCTGGTTTGTTTTTGTACATTGACCCGGGAACGGGCAGTATGCTTTTTTCGCTTTTTATTGGGCTTGCAACAACCGCCGTTTTTGGAATTCGTGCGCTTTCTATAAAACTTAAAGCAATTGTGGGGCGGGGAAAACAGACCGAGCTTGATAAATCGCACTTGGGAATTGTGATTTATTCTGATTCAAAAAGATATTGGAACGTTTTTGGCCCGATTGCTCATGAATTTGAAAACCGAAAGATTCCGTTGACTTATTTTACTCAAAGCAGCGACGATCCGGCTCTCTCTGAAAAATTTGAATACGTAAAAACACAATTCATAGGCGAAGGCAACAAAGGTTTTGCCAAAATGAACTTCTTGAATGCGGATATCTGCCTTTCTACAACACCAGGGCTTGACGTTCTTCAGTGGAAAAGAAGCAAGCTTTGCAAGTATTACGTGCATATTCCGCACATGCTAAGCGATATGACCGGTTACAGAATGTTTGGGCTTGACTACTACGATGCTGTTTTGTGTACCGGCGACTATCAAAAAACTGACATCCAAAAGCTGGAAGAAATCAGGGGAACTAAAAAGAAGGAATTTGTGACCGTCGGTTACCCGCCAATGGACGAAATGAAGAAAAGACTTGATTCTGTTCAAAAAAGTTCTTCTGAAAATGGCATAAAAACTGTTTTAGTCGCTCCAAGCTGGGGAAAAAGCGGAATTCTTTCTAAATATGGCGAAAAATTCCTTGAGGCTCTAAAAAATACTGGATATAAAATAGTGGTTCGCCCTCATCCTCAAAGCCTTAGCGCCGAAAAAGATATGATTGACCGGCTGATGAAAAAGTTTCCAAATGGCGAAAATTTTGAATGGAATTTTGACAACGACAACTTTAACTGCATGAACAATGCTTCCATTTTGATTTCCGATTTTTCTGGAATTATTTTTGAATTCACGCTTTTGTTCGACAAGCCTGTAATTTACGCCGACACAAATTTCGACAAAGCTCCTTACGACGCAAGCTGGATTGACGGCGAAATGTGGCAGTTTAAAACATTGCCTTTGCTTGGCGAAAAACTTTCTGAAGAAAAAATATCTGATATAAAAAATGTGATTGACGGAACAATTGCAAATGACAAGTACGCCGAAGGTAGAAAAATTGCCCGGGAACAAGCCTGGCAAAATCCTGGTGAATCTGTAAATAAAATTGTTGACTACTTAAGTCAAAAGCAAAAAAGTTTAGCGGAGGAAAAATAGATGCAAGCATTAATGTTAGCGGCTGGAATGGGAAAACGGCTTGGTCGTTTTACAAAGAATTCTACAAAATGTATGGTTCCTGTAAATGGAAAAACTCTTATAGAATATGCAATAGAATCTCTAATTCAATGCGGAATAAAAAAGTTTGTAATGGTTGTTGGTTACAAGTCTGAAATTCTTATAAACTTTATCAAGGAAAAGTTTCCAGAAGAACGTCTTAATGGAATGAAGATTGAATTTATTGAAAATCCAATCTACGACAAAACGAACAATATTTATTCGCTTTACCTTGCAAAAAATTGTCTTGCAGAAGACGACACTCTTCTTCTTGAAAGCGATTTGATTTTTAAAAAAGAAATTTTATCTTCGTTGATTTCCAGTTCTGACAAAAATGTCGCCGTTGTTTCAAAGTTTGAATCTTGGATGGACGGAACTTGTACTCTGCTTAATTGTGAAAATCAGATAACTCAAATAGTTGATAAATCTGCATTTAAGTGGAATCACACAGAAGAATATTATAAGACTGTAAATATTTATAAATTTTCTAAAGATTTTTCAAAGAACTATTACATTCCATTTCTTGAAGCATATCAAAAAGCATTTGGAGAAAACGAATACTATGAACAGGTTCTAAAGGTAATTTCATTTCTTTCTTCAACGGCAATAAAAGGAATGAAGGTTAGCGGTGATGATTGGTATGAAATAGATGATGCCGCGGATTTAGCAATTGCCGAAGACCGTTTTGCAAATAATGAAGAAAAAATAAAGCGTATGCAACATCGCTACGGTGGCTATTGGCGTTTTCCTAATATGAAAGACTTTTGCTATTTGGTAAACCCATATTTTCCTCCGCAGAATATGATTGATGAACTTTCTTCAAATTTTAAAACTTTGCTTACTCAGTATCCAAGTGGGGCTGCTCAGCAAAGCCTTTTATTAGGAAAAATTTTTAATATTCTTCCAGAAAACATTGTTGCAGGAAATGGCGCTGCGGAATTAATTGCCTCGCTAGGAGAAAAAATAGAAGGTTCCGTGGCGATTCCTTATCCAACTTTTAATGAATATCCAGAACGTTTTATTAATGCAAAGACTGTTCCGGTTCCAGTAAATAAGGAAACATTTTCTTATACGGCTGAAGATATTCTTAAAACAGTAAGGACTTCTGGAGCAAAAACAGTTCTTCTTATAAATCCTGATAATCCAAGTGGAAATTTTTTGAATAAAAAAGATGTTCTTTTGCTTTGTTCTGAATTGAAAAAACTAGATGCAAAACTTATTTTTGACGAAAGTTTTATTGATTTCGCACAAAAAGACGAACGATACACTTTGCTTGATGATAAAATTTTAATGGAAAATCCAAATCTTATTGTTGTAAAATCTATAAGCAAAAGCTATGGAGTTCCAGGCTTGCGTCTCGGTTTGCTTGCAAGTTCAGACTCTAGCTATGTAAAGCAGATTCAAAAGAAGAATGCAATTTGGAATATTAATTCGTTTGCAGAATACTACTTGCAAATCTATGATAAGTATAAAAAATTGTATGCAAATGCCTGCGATAAAATTGCAGAAGAAAGAGAACGTTTCTCTTTCGAACTGGCAAAAATTCCAGATTTTTATGTATTCCCAAGTCAAGCGAACTTTTTAATGTGCAGGCTTGATGGAAAAATTGCCGCGTCTGAACTTACTCAGATTCTAATGCAGCGTTACAATCTTTTTATAAAAGATTTAACTGGAAAGAAATGTTTTGAAAGTGGAAAGTACATAAGGCTTGCAGTTCGCGATAAAAATGACAACGACGCTTTGCTTTGTGCATTAAAAGAAATTTTGTGTTGAGTTGCAAATAGAAGAGTTTCATCTATGCGTCAAAATAAGACTTTGAACAAACGTCTTTTCATTTCTCTTATATTAAACGTTCTAATCGCAGTATTTGAAATTATTGCAGTTGTTCTGACTTTTGCAGAATACGGTAACTTCACATTTTTCAAATACTACACGCAGGACAGCAATATTCTTTTGGGAATTTCGTGTGCAGTTATGGCGATTTTAAAAGTCCGTTTTTTGCGCTTTGGAAAAGATGTTCCTTATTCTGCAAAACTTTTTTTATACATTGCAACGTGCTGCACAACTTTGACGATTACGGTTGTTCTTGCTCTTCTTATCCCAAATGCCGGCGGATACACAATGCAGAATTTTAGCAGTTATATGCTGGAAGGCTCTGGGCTTTTTATGCACTTTGTTTGCCCGGTTTTGGCTTTTGTTTCATTTGCCGCATTTGAGGATGTTCAATTGTCTTTTTCGCGTACAGTTTGCGCTTTGATTCCTACATTGATTTATGCAGCTGTGCTTTTTATCCTGAATATCGCAAACGTGCTGGTTGGACCGTACTTTTTTCTTCACGTTTATGAACAAAGCGTTTTAGCTTCTGCAGGGTGGACTTTTGTTGTTCTTGGCATAAACTATCTTATGAGCGCAGGAATTTGGGTTTTATCTAGAAAATAAAAAATCGACTACTTGACGCTCCCCCCCCCCCGATTTTATACTTAGAAAATGAGTTTGTTTTACAACTTGATTGTTTCTCCAATTGAAATAATCGTGGATTGGGTTTTTGTATTTTTTTGCACAAAGTTCAGTGCTTTTGGAATTATCGGGGCTGTTTGCGGAGTTAGTCTTGTAATTAATTTTTTGGCTCTGCCGCTTTACAATATTGCAGATTCCTTGCAGGAAAAAGAACGGAAGATTGCTAAGTCGCTTGAGCATCGCGTAAAATTAATAAAAAAGGCTTTTACTGGCGATGAGCGCTTTATGATGCTTCAGACTTACTATCGCCAAAACAATTATAATCCTGTTTATGTACTTAGAAGTTCGCTTTCGATTTTAATAGAAATTCCATTTTTTATTGCTGCGTACCATTACTTGAGCAACTGCGAAGCGTTAAAAGGCTCTTCTTTTTGGATTTTCAAGGATTTAGGCTCTCCAGACGGTCTTTTTCACATAGGAAATTTTAAAATCCACATACTGCCAATCTTAATGACGTTGATAAATTTTGTTTCCGGAGCAATTTATACAAAGGATGCAACTTTTAGAGAAAAAATCCAGCTGTACGGCATTGCGTTGGTTTTTCTTGTTTTGCTATACAATTCGCCAAGCGGTCTTGTTATTTACTGGATTTTGAACAATCTGTTCAGTCTTGCAAAAAATATCGTAATGAAATGTAAAAGTCCAAAAAAGATTTTGCACGGAATTATCAGCGGAATTTTACTTTGTCTTTCCGTTTTCTTCTTGTTTAATAGCGGAGCTTTGTATAAAAAAGTCGGGTTGTTGATTTTTTCTATTCTTATAACTTTCTTGCCGTTTATAAAAAATTGGTTTATAAAAACTTTTTCTTTTGCAGCTAACTTTTCGTTTGAAGATGCCGAAAAGAAATCTAACCTTTGGGTTTTATTTTTCAGCGGATTAGCATTGGCTTTGCTATGCGGATTGTATCTTCCAGCAAGCGTTATTGCCACAAGTCCAACAGAATTTTCTTTTTTAGGAAAAACTTCTTCGCCTGTTGCCTATGTTTTAAATAGCTTGTCAACATTTTGCGGTCTTTTTGTGTTTTGGCCGCTTTGCATTTACTTTATGTTTGGAAAAACGGTAAAAAAAATTGAACCTGCATTGTTTTTCGTTTTATTTATCGTTTCTTTGCTGAATGTTTTTGTTTTTAAGGCTGATTATGGAACTGTTGATACAAATTTTTCGCTCGAAAGCCAAAAAGTTCTTGAATGTTCAAAGCTGCTTAAAATCCTTCCTTTGATTTTAACTCTTTTTGTCGCGCTTTTGTATCTTTTCCTTTTAAAACTTAAGAAAAACTATGTCGCTACCTTTGCAGCTTTGGCAATTAGCGCCACAGAACTGATTCTTGGAATTTCAAAAGTCGGCGCAATAAAAAAAGATTATGCAGCGTTTGCAAAAAATACAGAAAAGGCCAGGGCAGAAATTACAAACGAAGAAACTGAAATAAAGCCTGTTTATCATCTTTCAAAAGAGCAAAAAAATGTCGTTGTAATTTTTTTAGACAGAGCGGTAAACTCTTTTTTTCCTTATGCATTGCAGCAGCTTCCGGAATTAAAAGAGCAAATGAAAGGCTTTGTTTATTATCCTAACACTTTGAGCTTTAGTTCAAGTACGATTATTGCGGCTCCTGCTCTTATGGGCGGTTATGAATACACTCCAGAAAATCTAAACAAGCGCAGTTCTGAATTGCTAAAAAAGAAATTTAACGAAGCTTCCTTGGTAATGCCAAGACTTTTTAGCGATGCGGGTTTTGATGTTACTGTTACAGATCCGCCTGCTCCGAATTTTACGCCTAAAGGTGATTTATCACCATTTTTTGCTAACAAAAATACTTCCGCTTACGAGCTAATGGGAAAATATACAAAACAATTTAAAAAAGCCATTAATTTTTATACAAAAACTTCTGCAGATAGCAATGTTTTTAAAGAAATAAAAAATTTTTCTATTTTGCAGATTTTGTTTCCATTTTTAAGAAACACCTTCTATGGTGATTTTAAAAAAAATTATGGATTTAATGAAAAATATTTAGATTTGGTATCTTGCTTGTACTTCTTACCAGAACTTACGGATTTTAATGCAAAAAAAGGCAATTTTATTTTTATTGATAACGAAACAACCCATGAACCTGTCTTTTTACAAAGTGATTTTTTAACTCCTACAGATTCAATAAAAGTTTATTTGTATAAAACACAAGACGGCCAAACAAATCGGCAGTATCAAGTTTCTGTAGCTGCATTAAAACAACTTGGCAAATGGTTTGATTATCTTAGAGAAAATAGCGTTTTTGATAACACAAGAATAATTGTGGTTGCTGACCATGGCTGTAATTATTTGCCCTTAAATGATTATTCAGATTTTGAAAGAAATACAATTCCGGGATCTTTTACCCCAATTCTCTTAGTAAAAGATTTTTATTCTGATTCAGAACTTTCTACAAGCAATGAGTTTATGACAAATGCAGACACTCTTTTTCTAGCAAAAAAAGATTTGCCGGTTTCTAATAAAAATCCTTTTACTGGAAACGATTTTGTTCAGCAAAAGCAAGATGGCATAAACGTCTTTAAATGCTATGAACCAAACAAAGAAGACAAAGAATGGCAAGTTCAGTATATGAAGGATAAAACTCAGTTTACTTTGGATAAAAAACAGGGTTTTCATGTGTCAAAAAATATCTTTGATGAAAAAAACTGGGTTTTGCTTGCAGAATGAACAAAAAATCTTCATACTGTAAAAATGAAATATAAACTGCTTGCCATAAACGGAGAATTTTTTTGCAGAAATCTTACAGGAATTGAGCGTCTTGCCATAGAAGTTACAGGTTTTCTTGACAAAATGGTCGCTCCAAACAAAGTGGAACTTGTAATTCCTGCAAACGCGCAGAATGTTCCGTCCTATAAAAACATAAAAGTTGTGAAACTTGAAAAAGAAGCTTGTTTTTTTCCAAAGTGGACACAATTTGCTTTTCAAAAGTACGTCTTAAGCCGCAGAGCTTTAAGCTTGGATTTTTCAAACACGTGTCCCTTTTTTTGTCCTGGAATTGAATTCATTCACGATATTTATTGCAAGCTTTTTAGTGAAGATTTTACTTCAAAGCGCGACCGGCTTATTAGCCTTTACAGCAGGATAATGTATCGCCGCATTGCAAAAGGGGCAAAAAGAATAGTTACGGTTTCTGAATACACAAAAAGGACCATTGTGGAAACTTACAAAATAAAGCCAGAAAGAGTTGCTGTTGTTTACAGCGGAATTGGCGAATATCAAAAAATTGAAAGAGATATGTCAGTTTTTGAAAAGTTTCCGGTTTTAAAAGAAAAAGAATTCTTTTTTACTTTGGGAAGCCTTTCTACAAGAAAAAACTTAAAGTGGATTGCTTCTCATGCGCAGTTATTTCCGCAGGAGCTTTTTGTAATTTGCGGAAAACCTATTCCCGCAGTTGTTCCGCCAGAATTAGAAAAACTAAAGACTTTAAAAAATGTTATCATGACAGGTTATCTTTCGGATGGGGAAGTTAAAGCAATGCTTTCAAAGTGCAAGGCTTTTATTTTTCCTTCGTACTTTGAAGGTTTTGGCCTGCCGCCTTTAGAAGCCCTTTCTTGCGGTGCTCCAGTTATAATTTCTGATAAAACTTGCCTGCCGGAAATTTATGAAGATTGCGCGCATTATATAAATCCTGATGTTTATGATGTGGATTTAAATAAAATTCTTGAGCAGCCAGTCGCAAGTCCAGAAAAGCTTCTTGAAAAATATACCTTGCAAAACACTGCCCGGCGTCTGCTAAGCGTTATAAATGAAGTTATAAAAGTGGTTTAAGTATTCTAGAATAACTAACAGGCTAAACTTCGAGTTTTTATAAATTGCAAAAAAACTCTTACAACGAATTTAAAATTTGTTCAGATGGTTGTGCTCGCACTTCGTTTGAATTGGTTTAGGGGATGTCCCAAAAGTATCTTTTCTGTCATTTTCGGGCTTGACCCGAAAATCTAAATGCATATATTGCAATCATTTAGAGATTGTCGTATCAAGTACGACAATGACATTTAGAACTTATTAGACATCCCCAAAATAGTTCTTATCGCACACAATCTTCACAAATTGTAAATTTGTTTACTTAATAAAACTTTTCTACGCCCCTTTTATTCCTTGCAAGAACGTTGTTACCACATTTGTTCCGCCTATAAAGGTTCCTATTGAGCTTCCTAAAGAAGAAAGCAAAAAAACCGTAAGAACGTGCAGGATTCTGTTCTTGTAAAATCCTTTTAAAGAAGAAGCATCGTCTGTTAAAGTTTCCATGTCGCGAACTTTAGGTTTCTTTATAAGCGCCTGCGTTATTCCAGTAAGAATTCCCACCCCTATAAACGGGCAAAGGGAAGTAAAAGGCGCTCCTAGAAAAGAAACTAAAATTGTTAAAGGGTGCGCTCCTGCAATAACCGAGCCGATTGCAGAAAGAGCGCCATTCCACAAAAACCAGCTTAATGCCATCTGGGAGCCAGTTTTTCTGCCGCCGTACACAAATCCCAAGATTATGAGAGCAACTATAAAAACAGGTATAATCCAAGAAGCTATTTTTCCACCTTTAGATTTTGCAGGAACTTTTTCAATTTCCGTTGTGTCTGTGGATTCTTTTCCAGAAGCCATGCTTTCAAGGTGGCTTTTTACTCCTGGCAAATGTCCTGCCCCAAGAACGGCGACAATATTGTTTCCTGTTGCGTTCCATATATGGGCGGCAAGGTATTGGTCGCGTTCGTCTATTAAAACTTCCTTTACGGTAGGCAGGTATTCAGACAGTTCCTTCATCATGGAATCCATTTCGGAAGAGTTCTTTAGTTCTTCGATTTGATTTGAAGAAATCTCTTCGTTTGAAAAGGCGCTTGCAATCAAGGCTGAAAAAAGCTTGCATTTTCCCCAGGCAGAATTCTTTGCCCATGCACGCTGGAGCGTAGTCTGTATAGGGCGGTCCACCATTGCAGTAGGAATGTTCAATTCTTCTGCTGTGTTCAATGCAGCTAGCATTTCATCGCCAGGTTTTACGCCCACATTTTTTCCGATTCTTTTTTGGAATGAGGACAAAACAAGGTTTGCAAGAAGCAAGAATCCTTCTTTTTTTCTTAAAACCTTTATAATATCAAGCTCTTTGTATTTTTCAGGATTTTTTATGGAAACGCAGCGTTTTTCGTCAAGCTCAATTGCTACGCAGTCTGGCATAAGATTTTTTATTGTCTGCGAAACTTCGTTTACGCTTTCCTCTGAAACGTGGGCTGTTCCAATTAATGTAATTTTTCTTCCATTAAGTTCTAATATTTGTTGAGTTTGGCTCATTGGTATGTTCCCCATTCTGCAAGTCTGTATTCAAAAAACATTGGATTTTGCATTTTTGTTATTTTTGAATAATATTCGTATGCGACTTTCGGCAGTCCTTTTAGTTCGTAGTAGAGTCCAAAATAGTAAGTCATTTTTCCTCTTTTAGTAGAATCTGTTTCCTTATCAAGTAGTTTTACTATTGCATTTTCAGCATTTACTGGACCTTGATCATGATAAAGTCTTATCATTAGATATTCAATAGAGTTTCTGTCTAAAGGTTTCATGCAAGTTGCGGCGAATTCCTTTGCTTTAAATGTATTTTTTTCCTTCAAATATGTAGCAATTATCATAAGCTGATACGCAGTGTTCTTTTTGATTGAATTAGCTTTTATAAATGCCTGCCTGGCAGCTTCCCAGTTTTGTAGATGAAATTCAAGAATTCCAATTTCTTCAAACGCAAAGTAATAGTTTGGATTTTTTTCAAGCAGGCTGTTGTAATCTTTCAGGGCTTCTTCAAGGCGGTTTTGCTCGTCAAGCAGACCGGCTCTATAAGCGTAGGGAAGAAAGTAATCTGGATTCAGTTCAATTGCTTTTGACCAGGCTTCTTCGGCCTCTTTGTATTTGCCTTGGCTTCTCATATATTGACCCAAATCTATGTAGTATTCATAGTTTTTTGGGTCAAGCTTTATAGCTTTTTGAATATATTTTGTTGCGCTTAAATAATTATCATCTTCCGCGCTAAGCTTTCCAAGATAGTAATATGCGCTAGGATTTTCGCTGTCGATTTGTAGAAGTTTTTCAAATTGGGCTCGGCTGGTTTCAAGCTCCCCTAAATAGTAGTTCATTTGACCGTAACCAAAAAGAGCCTCTTGATTTTCTCCGTCGCCAGTCAGCGCTTTTTTGTAGTAATTTGCGGCGACTTTATATTTCTTGCGAAGAGCCTGCTGGTTTCCAAGTATTATATTTGCAGTAGAATTGTAAGGGTCAGAGGCGAGCAGTTGATTTAAGGTGTTTTGAAGGCTGCTGTTGTTGTTTGTGGCCATGTCAATTTGCGCTTTTATTTCAAGAGCGTCTTTTCTAGCGGAAGGATTTGAAGACAGTTCCTTTACAATTTCGTCGGCCTGCGCGTATCTCTTTGCAGAAAACAGCAGCGAAGCGTGAAGCAGTTTTAAATCTGCGTTTGAATCAAGCGATTTTGGCAAGTCTTTGTAAAGGTCAATCGCCGCGTTTAAATCGCCATTTTCTAGTTCGTTCTGGAGCTTTTGCACGAACGTGACAACTTCGTCTTGGGCGGTTAGCTCAGAATCTTGCGTTTGTGGTTGCGTTTGGGCAAAAAATGGAGCTGCTAAAGTTCCTGTTGTAAAAAAAAGCGCTGAAGCTAAAAGAAATATTTTTGCGTTCATATAATCCTCAATATAAAAGATGAAAAAACTGCGTTAATAACTGGTTGAAATTCATCTTGCCTTTAATTAAACTTATAGAATGTTTACACAAGTTTTAAGAAAATCTTTGATATTGCTTGCAACTTATGCTTTTATAATTATCGGTATTTTTGTATTTCAGTTTAAGAATGATTCTATAATATCAGAAAAAATCGGAAGCCTCCATATAACTCTGCTTGAATCTACTGCAGAAGATAACAGCATTAGCCTTAAAAATAAATTCACTTTCATGTTCAATGGAATTACCTTTAGCGGAAATGATGAAAAGCCTGTAATCGCTCAAATAAATGGTAAAAAGACTCCTCTTTCGCTTGTTTCCTGGAAGAAACTTTCTCCTCTTTCCTGTGAATTTGCTTTTAATCATGGAATAAAACTTTTATGTTCTGTTAGCGACGAAACTTCTAAGGCTTATCTTTTGATTGATGCGACCTTGCCAAAAGGAGTAGAAAGAATTTCTCTTCCTTACGGACTTTCTGCGGGCTCTACAATTACAAATCAGGCGGATTCAAAACTAAGGCTTTCAAATAAAAAGAATTCTTGGGAGCTTGCTGCGTCTGATGTTGAATCAGATAAAATCGTTTTCACCAAAAAAGAACATTCTGCATCCTATGCGTTTTTCGACAGTTCCCGCGCATTTTCGTTTGAAATGGTTGCCAGTCTTGACTCTGCGAACGAAACCAATTACATCAATACCATTGAAAACTTTAAGTCTAATCTTATCTCTTCGTTTGCGCAGGTTCCTGCCGATTCAAGCACGGTTGCTGAGCAGGAAGCTGTTTCCTACGTTGCGGCAATGGCTGAACGCGGCAAATACAATGAAGCTTTGGATGCTGTGCCTCAGGCGTTTAAGAAGAGTTCCTCAAGAACCTTCCTTTCAGGGCCGTATTTTGATACTCTTGTAAAGGTAAATGAAACTTTGCAGAGAACGCTTTTGGGAATTGCAGATTTTATAAAGACTTGCAACGAAAACGGCTCTATTGAAGCAATGGGCACTCCTTTTGTTGCAGATTACATGTGTATGCATCCTGGAGCAGAATCTGTTCAAGCTTTATTAAAGAATGCGGCTGCAATGGATTACGCCGAATCTTCAATGCAAATTGTGGCTGCCGTTTTAAACGTTTACAATGAGCTTTACGAAAAAGACATTAGTCTCGCTCAAATTTTAAAACCTGCCGCGCAAAAGTGCGTGGAAAAAATTCAAAATTCGTGTGCTGTCGACAATGGAAATATAACTCTTTCCGAAAGGGGAACCTTCCTTTCTGTTGTTCAAGCCGTTTCTGCAGGAGATGCTTTGTATCGCTATGGGCTTGGTGTTCAAAACGAATCCTACATAAGCGCCGGCAGGCTTATAATAAATTCTTATCTAAAAGAAAGCTCTTCGTTTGACCTAAAAACTCTTAGCGATTTGTATCCAATTATTGTTCACAAAAATAACTTTTATCCTCATTTTGAAATTCTTTCATTTGATAATGGCCGCGCAGTTTGGGCGTTTACTTGCGCAGAAAATATTTCTTATAAGAATGACAACGCCGGAACTGTAACACTTACAATCGACTTCCCGCTTTCTTATACGCATTACGTTATTATCGATGGAATTGAACGCTTCCAGTCGATTTATATTTACGATTTGGCATTCAGAACAGACTTTAGATTTGAAACATACAATTCGTCTGGATACGTATATCAAAGAGACACATCAACTTTGCTGCTAAAATCAAGGCACAAGTCGCAGCTTGAAACAATTCGCCTAGTTTACAACGTGCAGAAGGAAGATACTGCGATTAAAGAAACAGTTTCCGAATAAAAGAGCATAGCAGGAATATTATAAGATTTGCCACAACTATGCTTGCTCCCGCTGGCGTGCTCCAGGCGAAACTCGCTAGTATGCCAGCCATAAAGCAAAAAACAGAAATAATTGCAGAAAAAATTACTACCTTAAAAAAGCTTTTAAAAACTTGCATTGCGCTAAGGGCAGGAAACACTATAAGGCTTGAAATCATCATGGCTCCCATTAGCCTCATTCCTATTACTACTGTAAGCGCAGTTAGTATTGCAATTAGCGCATTGTAGGCGTTTGTTTTTATTCCTGCCGCTTTTGCAAATGGCTCGTCAAAAGTTACCGAAAATATTCTGTTGTAAAATACAACAAAAAGACTGATTACCGTTGCAGCAAGAGCGACGCTTATCCAGACATCCGCCTTGCTGATTGCAAGAATGCTTCCAAACATAAAAGAAGTAACATCCGTGTTCAATCCGCTTGTCAAAGATGTTATAAGTATGCCTAGAGCTAGCGAACTTGAAGAAATCAATGCGATTGAAGCATCTCCTTTTAGATTGCTTGAAGAACTCACTTTTAATAAAAGAAAGGCTGCCAGAATGCAAATAGGAATAGAAACTGCCAACGGAGCCCAGTTAAAAGCCATTGCCGTCGCCATCGTTCCAAAGGCTACGTGGCTAAGACCGTCTCCAATCATTGAAAATCGCTTTAGAACAAGTATTATTCCTAAGAATGCGGCGCACAGACTTATTAGCGTTCCTGCTATTAGCGCTCTAACTATAAAACCGTAAGAAAAAAGTTTTGCAAAAAAATCAATCATTTATGTATTTCCTAATATGAATATGGCTAGCGTTGCAGTCTGGACCGCAATGATTTCCGCAATGGGTTTCGCAAACTTCTACCTGGCTCATCAGCTTATACAAGTCTGTTTTTGCGTAATCTTTAGATTTTCCAAAGAATAAAGGAGATGTGTTCATTTGAAGAATATGGGTCGCATTCTGAACCGCTCTGTGAACATCGTGGCTTACCATTAAAATTGCAATTCCGTCTTTTTTGTTCAAGTCTTGAATTATTGAATAAAGTTCGTCAGTTACGATTGGGTCTAGTCCAGTTACGGGCTCGTCTAAAACTAGCATGTTTTTTGCCGCGCACAAGGCTCTTGCTAAAAGAACGCGTTGCTGTTGACCTCCGCTTAGGGTGCTGAACGCTTTGTTTGCAAGGTGGTCTAGCTGGAGGCGGTGAATTTGGAACTCCGCGTTTTGCCTGTCTGCTTTTGTATGAAAAAAACTAGATGATGAAAGGCAGCCAGAAAGAACAACTTCTTTTACGCTTGCAGGAAAATCTTTTTGAATATTTTTTTGCTGCGGAAGATAGCCTGTATGCAGCCGGTCTAAGCTTATTTTTCCTGATTTTATAGGAATCAGCCCTAAAATAGCCTTTACCAAAGTTGTTTTGCCAGAACCGTTTGAGCCAACTATGCAAACGTAGTCACCGGGATTTACAGAAAAAGAAACATTTTTGCAGGCTTCAAAACTGCCGTAGTTTACGCACACGTTGCTGCATTCTACAAGGGGAATCATCTTAGACCTCTTTTTAGGGCAAGAGCATTTTTTTTCATTAAAGAAACCCAGGTCTCGGCGTTTTCAAAGTCTTTTTTTGAAACGTTTTGACAAGACTGCAATAGAATTGCAGGTACGTTTGCAGATTCTGAAATTATGTCCGCGATTTTATGATTGCCCAGTTCTATGTAAAATACGGCTGGCAATCCAAGAGTTTTTATTTTATCTATAAGTCTTGAAATTGTCGCAGAGCTAGCTTCTACTGCCGTGCTGCAGCCTGAAAATGCCGCGTCGTATTCTAATCCGTAGTATTTTGCAAAGTAGATAAATGGAAATCGGTCGCCCATTACAATGTACTTTTCTTTAGCATCTAAAACTATCTGCGCAATTTCCATAGAAACATTTGCGATTTGTTCGCAGTAATTGTTTGCGTTCTGTTCGAATTCTTCAACAAGCTGAAAGAGCTGCTTTTGCGCGGCAACTTCTTGCAACGATTTGCAAACCGCTTTTACTATGGCAATTTCGTTTTTTGGGCTTGTCCAAATGTGTTCGTCCTGCTCGTGGATATTTTGATTTTGCCCGTCTTTTAAATCTTCATTTTTTTCTTCGCTATGATTTTTGTGTTCGTCTAAGTGTTCTTCAGAATCGAAATGTTCTTCATCAAGCGTTTCTACAAAATCGAAAAGTCTTAGTTCGGAATTTTTGTTCTCTTTTGCGCTGGAATTAAAAATCTTTTTTACCCAGGCATCGCTTTCGCCGCCTATGTAGATAAAAAGGTCGCTGTTAGTTATGGCAATTATATCTGCGGGGCTTGGATCAAACGAGTGTGATTCTGCACCTGGCTTTACAAGCAGTTTGAGTTCGGCAGTTCCGTCAAGAAGACTGTTCCCTAAAACGGCTCTTGCGGCATCGTAGCAAGGAAAAGTTGTTGCAACGACTGAAATTTGAGCGTTTTGTTTTGAAATGTTATTTTTTTTACAGCCAGTCATTGTAAAAAGTGTTGCGAAAATGCAAATTGCTGCAATTTTTGTTAAAATATTCTTTTTCATTTAAAAGAAAATATACTAAAAAAAATCTTACAATTCAAATGGTTGCAAGGCAAATCGTGCTTATTCACCAAAAATTTCTTTTCTGTGTTTTGTGCCTAGTTCGTCTAACAGTTCTTTTAACGTTTTTTGCGGTGCGTCTTTTTCAAGGTTTTTCAAGTCTTTTGCAAAGCAGTTCATAGAAAAATGCTGAAAGACCTTTATGTTTTTCCAAGCTTGCTGGCTACAGGATTTTTTTAATTCTTCTTTATATACTCCAAAAATTCCGTTGGATTTTAATTCGCTGTAGCCAACAAGCCACAGTTCTGTGGAATTCTTTCCATGCTCGTTTAGCTTTTCCAAAAGACTGGCAGTTGCCTGCGCCATCCAAAGCTGGCTTTCAAGAATCAGTTGTTCTATCTGCCTTCCGCCCTCCCTTGCGATTGCTTTTAATTGCGCCGTTTTTGCGGAATGAATGGGAGTCTTGTTCAAAATTATTACGTTTTTTCTAAAATCTATTTCAAGCTCCGCGTTGCGCCTAAAAAATCCTTCTGCGATTTTTCCTGCTTGCCCCACAAGGTATTTTTGATTTTTCGCAAGCTGTTCGTTTTTACCAGGATTGTCGCCAATAACAATCAATTTTATTTCGTCTTCGCCTTTAATATCGTCAAGAGCCTTGTTGTAGACCACGGGAGTTTCTATTGGATATTCAGGTGTGCTTGCCTTGTCCGCAGCATTTTTTTGAAGCGTTTTCAGTTCGTTGGAATGTTGGTTCCATTCAGCGACTTTTTGATAAAAACTTGCTTTAAAATCGCAAAAGCTTTTCCACTGTAGTTCTGTCATCTTTTCCCTCAGCTTAAATTGAATTGTTTTTTAGTTGCTCAAGAATTTTTCCGACCGCTTGTTGAATTCTTTTTCCTGATTTTGAGTCGTACATTTCAGCGCGTCTTATAAAACCTATGTCATAATAGCCCATTATATTTCTGGCGGTGTGAATTATAAAATTGTCTGAAAAGCGGCCGCTTTCAAGCACAATTTGAGGCACTAATCCGATTCCTAAATCTAATTGGGCTAGCGCAAGAATGGCTTCGTTTCCTTCTGTTTCGGCAGCGATAATCGGTTTTACATTGCGGCTTTTTGTCCATTGGTCAAAGCGGCGGCGGGCAAGCCCTGTTTTTGGAAGAATTAAAGGAGTTGAAGAAATTATGTCTTGAGGCGAACCAGTAAGATTCGTAAAAGCTCCATTTTTGTTTGCCGCAAAAATCAAAGGCGTTTTTTTCATGTTGATTGTTTGCAAGAACGAAAGCCCGTCTTCTGGAATCGCTGCAACGGCAAGAGCTGCTCTGCCTTCTTTTATTGCGGGGATTGCTCCTGCGGGATCGCCCGTTTCTACGGATAGCTGAATGTACGGATATTCGTTTGCAAGTTTTTCTATAAAAAGCGGAAGAATTGTGTAGCAGGCGGTTACAGAGGCGTAAACTTTTAGCGTGCCGGAAACAATTCCTTTTTCGCCTTTGAACTTTTCCTGCATGATTTTTTGCCGCTCTAAAGTTTCTTTTGCAAATTCTGCAAAAATCTTGCCGTTTTTTGTTAAAGCTACTTTTCGATTTGTTCTGTCTAAAAGTTCCGTTCCATTTTCTTCTTCAAGACGACTTATAATTCTGCTCAATGCGGAAGGGCTTATGTTTATGGAATCTGCTGTTTTTGCAAAGTGCAAGTTTTCAGAAAGTGTTAAAAATGCCTTTAATTCGTAAAAGTTCATATTCTAAAGGATTTTATCACAGAATTCTTTGTAAGTCTTTATTTGTCTTTATTTTGACAAATCAAACTTGTGGATATATAATTTAATCACTAATTTTCTCTTCGACTTTTTATAGGAGGTTTTCAGCAATGAAAAAAATAATTTTTTCTTTTGCAGCTTTTTTGATTGGAATTTCACTGTACGCTTACGATATTATGGGAAATACAACTATAAAAGCAGGCGCAAAAACGGTTACACGTACAGATTATTCAATAATATCTAAGTTTGGAGAATACTACAGAACGCCTAGTTCAAAATTCATCTATTTGTATGATGAATTTGGCAAGCAAACTGAAAATTCAGAACTTACTGTGCGCGATGTTCTTGTAAATAAGGTTGTAAACTCTTACGATTCAGAAGGAAAACTTTCTGAACGCAAGGCCTACGATTCAGAAGGGGTGCAGCTTTGGAATTCCGTTCTTTCTTATAAAGACGGACTCCTTTGCGATGAAACTCAGTATGCCCGCGATGGCAATCTAAAGAGCAAAACAATCTACACATATACAGATTCAAAACTTACAGACGAAAGTTACTACAATTCTGATGGAGTTCTCATTTGGAAGATTGTCTACAAATATAACGATAAAGAACTTTTGGAAAAAGAAGAGCAGTATTTTGGAGACGGTTCTTTAAATGAGGAGCGTGTCTACACATACACAGATTCTGGTAACAAGGATTCAATTACAGTTTACGGTGCAAACGGTTCGCAGCTCTATAAAGATGTTTTCAGATACGGTTCTAATGAAGTTCTTTCTGAAGTGACAACTTATAATGCAGAAAATAAAACTTCAAAGCGCGAGCTTGTAAAATACGATTCAAAAGGCAATATTTCTAAGCTGACGGTTTATTCAGTTTCCAAGAAATTTGGAACGATTGTAAACGAAATGTCATCAATGACAGAATTTGGCTACGAATACTAATCGCTTTTGTTTTAGGTTAGCGAAAAACTAAAAACGGTTGAGTCGAGGTTTTGAGCGCAAGTGTGCTTTGACCAACCGTATTTTAAAGCAGCGGTGCAAATATCTTAAAGAACCAGCCTAATACCCTCTGATGAAGAGGGTATTTTTTATATATATCCAAAGTTATTTCTGTGCAACGCTTTTTAGTTTCTTGGAAATCTTTTTCCATATCAGCGATTACATTCGTCTTGTACATATATAATCCGCATTCAAAGTGGTGGTCTAAACTTCTGTAGTCAAGGTTTACAGAGCCAACAGTTCCTCTGTTTCCATCGGAAATAAATACTTTTGCATGTATAAATCCAGGGTCGAATCCGTATACGTGAACTCCATTTTGAATCAATGTCTTTATGAATTTTCTTCCTACGCAAAAGGTTATGTAGTGATCGTAGTGCGAAGGAACAATCAAGCTGACTTCAACACCTCTTTTTGCAGCAAAAATAAGGCTGTTCATAAGAGTGTTGTCTATTATTATGTACGGAGTCATTATGTGCACATAACCGTGCGACTTTGAAAGAATGTAATTGTAGACGTTTTCCGCAATGTCTTCGTTGTTGTATGCGTCGTCACCGTAAGGAATTACAACGCCAGTTTGCGGCGTTTCTGGGAATGCAGTCTCAATGTATTTTGAAAAATCTTCAAGCGCGAAACTGTTTTTCTCTTTTTGCGGAATTTGAATATTCCACATCTCTAAAAACATTGTTGTAAAAGAGCGCACCGCAGGTCCTTGAATTTTTATGCCGGTGTCTTTCCAGTAATCGAACCGTTTGTGATTTAAGTTTATGTATTCATCAGAAATATTTATGCCGCCAGTGTAGGCGATTTTGCCATCGATAACAAGAATTTTTCTGTGGTCGCGGTTGTTAAGTCCTGTGTCAAAAACAGGCACGAATTTTTTAAAAATCTGTGCTTTTATTCCAAATGACTTTAGATAATCAATATATACGTTTGTTGAAAATGCGATAGAGCCAAGGCTGTCGTACATTAGTCTGACTTCAACGCCGTTTTTCACTTTATCCTTTAAAATCTTTAGAATAAGTTCCCATAAGGTTCCCGGCTCTATTATAAAGTATTCCAAAAAAATAAACTTTTCAGCCGATTTTAAATCTTTTATGATTTGAGGGAACATATATTCACCGGCAGAAAAATATTGAGTGCTCGTGTTCGTAAACGGCGGAAAATTTCCTGTTTTCATGAGATATTTAGAAATATCTTGAACCTTTGGATAGTCAGCTAGAGCTTTTTTGTTTTCCGGAGAATCTAAAAAGTATTTTTTTGAAGATTTTTTTATTTTGCCTAGTTTTCTGCTTAAAGAAAATCCTCCTAAATTTAATTTATAAGAAAAATAAAGCGAAATTCCAAAGATTGGAACTATAAGAACGGGTATGAGCCAAGAAATTTTGAATTCGTTTTTTCCAGGGCTGTTAACAAGATAAGTTGCAAACAGAAGGCTTAATGCAATGCTTCCGCCTATGAAATACTTTGTGTAGGGTTCAAGCTTTAAACAAAAAACAGCGAAAAGCGTAAACTGTATTAATAGCAAAATAATGATTAATAAAAGTTTGCTGTAAATTAAAGTTTCGAGAAATTTGTTATTTCTTTTTAATTTCAAATCTTTTTGATTTTTATTCATAAAATTATTTTATTTAGCGTGCCTTTTTTTGATAATCATAATATAATAAAAATTAGGATAAATAAACTAGATTTTTTTTCCGATAAAGTAGTATCTATCTTTAATTTTTAAAGGTCGTTTGTATTGGATTGAAAGTCGGGTTTTTAGAAAAATGAATAAAAGCGTTTTTGAAAAATTATAAAAAACTCGGCTTTCGGCCTATTAAAAAATAATAAAAAAGATGAGGGTAATATATGAAACAGATTGGAATCAGACTTGCAGACGGATCTTTTTATCCAATTATGGAAGATGGTCAAAAGTGTACAAAAACTTTAGGGCTTACCACTGTAAAGGATAATCAAACACGTGTAATAGTTGATGTTTATCGTTCAAAAACAGGAACTATGGAAGATGCTGAATATATTGACTCTCTTCAAATTGAAAATCTTGTTGAACATCCAAACGGAACTGTAGACATAAATTTAGACATCGGGCTTGATGAAAACGGCAAATTAAGAGCCGCAATGATTGACCCTGAAACAGGAAACAAGAGCAGCGCGGATGTAACTTTAGTTTCGAGAACTGTGGAAGAGCGCCTTGAGCCCACTAATTACGAAATTTCAATGCCAGAAACTGAATCTGCAGAAAAAGGCATAAACGCTGAAAAAGAAGATTCTTTAGATTCTGACAAGGTTGAAGCGGCTGAAGCTGCAATTGCCGGGGCTGCGCTTGGTGCAGTTGCTGGCGGTATTGTTGTAAACGAGCTGAATAAAGAGGCGGAAAAAAGCGACGCAGATATTTTTGACTTAGATGACACAATTGTAGAAGAGCCAGTTGTTTCTGACGACCCTAATTCTACGGCAGAAGAGCCTTCTGTTGAATTTGATTCTGATTCTACTGCCGAGTCTGAAGCTGAAATTCCTTTAGAAGACGCGACGCAAGGAGAGTCCTCAATATCTGACGATATTACGTTTGATGAGCCTCTGCTAGATGATTCTGTTCCTAGCGCAGGATCTGAACCAGCTGAAAATTTCGCAGAAGAAAAATCAGATGATTCTGCGGAAACTCAAATGCCTTCTTTAGAAAATTTTGACGACAGTCCCGTAGCTAGCGATTTTAATATCGATGAAATTGAAGAGCCTAAAACTGAAGAGTCAAAAGAAGATTCTTTTTCTGAGCCTGACTTGCCGCCACAGGATGAAACTGTCGCTTTAGAACCGGAATTGCCAGAATCTGATGAAACGCTTGTTTCAGATAATGCCAGTGAATCTGTTCCAGTTCAGAGTGAAAGCGAAAGTTCTAGTTCCGAATCTTTTGAAGATTTTGATTTGCCAGATTTTAATCTTCCGGAAGAAACTGCTCAGACAGAAACGGCAGATTCCCTAGGTGATGACGACTTTTTGAAAGCTCTTGACAGTTCGAACGATTCTCAGCCAGATGATTCTGAATCTTCCGATTCAATTTTTAACAATGAGCTTGTAAATGACAACACTCCTTCAAACGGAATAAATTTCAATGGTCTTTACGATAAAGAAACTGAGCAAGGAACTTCTTCTGTTTCGAATGACGAAGTTTCGGAAAGCGTAAGGAAAAAGACAAAAACTCCTGTGATAATTTGCCTTGTTTGTGCAATAATTTGTCTTGTCTGCGCAGCGCTTGTGCTTTTTGTAGTTCCATCAAAGTTTAATCTTCTTGGAAAAAAGAATTCTGCTTCTAAGGAAAAAGAAGTTGCTCCAATTGTTGAAGAAGCAAAGCCTGTTCAGGAAGAAGAAATTCAAGAAACAGTTCCTATTCAGGCAAAGGAAGAGGAAGTTGTTGTTGCCCAGGAGCCAGAAGAAGTTGTCCCTGAGCCTCCTGCTCCTCCTGTAGAAAAACCAAAGAATATTACCTACAAAATAAAATGGGGCGACACTCTTTGGGATATTGCTGACGCCTATTATAAAAATCCTTGGCGTTACAAGTACATTGCAAGGTACAATGGAATAAAAAATCCTGATTATATTATTTCGGGAACAACAATTGTAATTCCTGCAAATTAAAATATTAGGTCGAAATTCGAGTTTTTAGAAAAACAAATGCTTTTTCAAACTTTATAAAAAACTCGGCTTTAGACCTTTTATAGAGTTTGTTTATTCTTCAACGTTTTGAAAAAGTTATAATAATGAAAAAAGAAATTTTATTTACTCTTGTTTTATGCGCGGGTTTTTGTCTTTGCAGTTGTGTAAATTCAAAAAGTGAATTTAAAAACGATTCTCCCTATTACGTAGGTCTTGTTAAATTAAAAGATGGAAAATACCCGGAGGCAAAAAGGCATTTTGCCAAAGCCTTAAAAAAAGGTTCAAGCTATGTACGCCGCCGCAGCGCAGAGGAACTTACAAAGATTGGAAATCTTCAAGAGCGGCTGGAAGCCTGCGAAAATCTTTTAAAACTTTATGCGGACGAGGATTCTGTTCTTCTTGCAATAAGACAGTACGAAGCTGCTGGCAAATATGCAAAACTTTTAGCGCTCACAGAAAAACTGGACTATTCAACGTGCCTTAATGAAATTGCTCTTTTTCGCTTAAAGTCAATGTTTATTGTAAATGATGCTAGGTTCTTAAAAGAAGCGGAAAACTGGTTTTATTTTAGACCAGTTTCAAGCAGTCATTGTGAATTGTACGATTTTATAGCCTTGCAGCCAGATTCTAAAATGAATCTTGAAGATTTCGTTTCTCTTGCGGAGTTTAGAGTAAACATTTTTAGAAAAAAATACAGACTGTCTTATAACCATTTTAAGGAACATCCGGAAAAAATTCCGCTTTTGCCGCAATTTGTTAGCGATATAGGAAAAGCTTGCCTTTATTCATCAAACGATTTTTACAAAGAAGCTCTGTCCTTTGAATTGATTGTAAAAAAGGTTGCAAAAACTCCGTCCGAATTTTATGCATCATTTTACGCGGCTCGGTTCTATGAAAAAGCTGGAAACTATTTTACACTGGCAGAAAATTACTATAAAAAAGCGATGGAAGCTGCTCCTGCCGCCCAAAACTACGACAACGCTCTTTGGTACCTTTTGCAGCTTAGCCTAAAGCGTTCTGTTCCTAAGGGAATTGAATCTGTAAAAAAATATTGCAAAACATGGAGCAATCCTTCGTATTTTGATGACTTTTTTAATACGCTTTCGCCTCTTCTTTTGTCAGAAGGAAGATGGGATTCTTTTAGGGATTTGTACATCGCGCTGGACGGTTATGCAAGCGGCGAGGTTGTCTCTAAATATGCGTACATCTACGCTCGCCTTGTTCAGGAAAAAGTTTTGCTTCTTGCTAGCGATGAAGATTATAAGACTCAGAAAACTGCCGCCTTGAAAAAAGTTGTTGAAAGAGCAGGAAAAACCGATTATTACCGGATTATGGCTATCAACCAGCTTGAAAAAAATGATGTTGAAACTGAAGAAATTTTAAGTTTTACCGCCGAACCATCGGATTTAAAAGTTGATTTTGATGCGGAATCTCTTTTGCTTGGATACGCGCGCTTTGGAATTCCAGAAAAGATTTATCCGGAATGGCAGAATATCTATGGTTCTGGAAAATTGCGTTTCAGCCTTAAAAATGGAATAAAAATTGCAAATTTTTTAAGAGAATGTGGCGATGAAGACAATCGGTATTTTCCTCAAAGCTTAAGAATTGCTGCAAGAGTTGTTTCTAAAGCCGAAGAGCCTGTCTGCCGTGATGAATTAAAGGCTTTGTTTCCGCGCAATTTTAGCACTTTTGTAAGCGAAAGCTGTTCTAAGTACGCTCTTCCAGAAGAAATTATGTATGCTTTAATTCGAAGCGAAAGTTTTTTTGACGCCAGCATAAACAGTTACGCCGGGGCGATAGGTCTTACTCAGCTTATGAAAGAGACCGCGGCAGACGTTGCAAGAAAGTTAAAATTTCAAAACTATGATTTAACGGAACCAGAAACTAATATAATTTTTGGAAGCTATTACCTTGCAGAACTTGCAAGGCGTCTTGATGGGAATTGGCTTTCCGCATTTTTTTCGTATAATGCAGGCATAACAAGAGTTCGCCGCTGGCTAAAAAGTTCTAAAATCGCATTTGGCAATCGAAGCTATTTGCCGGATGACCTTTTTTTAGAAACTATTCCGTATGAAGAAACCAGGGAATATGGCCGAAAGCTTGTAAGCGCAACAGTGATGTACGGTTTGCTTTATTATGAAAAAGATATTCAGGAAGTTATTGGCGAAATAGTAAAATAACTGTATATTTAAAAGGGCGAAAGTTGAGTTTTTTATAATAGTGAAAAGCTTTCAGAGGCTTTCGGCCTAAAATATAGTGCGTCAATTTATAAATGTTTGATTCATTCAGTATTGACTTTTTACAGGTGGTAAAAATGGATGAAAAAAGAAAAGAAATTGAGGAAAAAATAAAAGAAGCAATAGAAATGTTTCGGCCTCAACTTCAAGCAGACGGCGGCGATATGGAATACATTTGCCTTGATGATCAAATGAAGGTTCATCTCCGTCTTGTAGGTGCTTGTGGAAGTTGCCCAATGGCAGTAATGACTCTTAAGATGGGAGTCGAACGCTATATAAAAGATGCAGTTCCAGAAGTTGTAGAAGTGGTTCAGGATTTGCCTGAAGGTGTAAATGAATCTGACTATTTATAGGAAAAAAAATGAACATTACAAAAGACAAAAAAGTTTCGTTTAACTACATTCTTAAAGATTCAGAAGGAAAAGTTATCGATTCTTCAGAGGGAAAGGCTCCATTGGAGTACATCCATGGAAAAGGTTTAATAATAAGCGGTCTAGAAGCGGCTTTGGAAGGCAAAAAGGCGGGAGACAAGTTTTCTGTTGTCATAGAGCCAAAAGACGCTTACGGAGAATACGAGCCTAACCTTGTGGCGGAAATTTCAAAGAGCCAGTTTGATGAAGGAACTGTTGTTGAGCCAGGAATGATTTTTAGAGCATCAACTCCTGATGGCGGTTTTTTTACTGTAAGAGTTACAAAAGTTGAAGGCGACAAAATTACTGTTGATGGAAACCACGAGCTTGCAGGAAAACAGCTTGCTTTTGATATTGAAGTTGTAGACGTTAAAGATGCCACAGAAGAAGAATTGAAAAATGCGGAGAACAGTTGCAATTGTTGCGGCGGAGAATGTGACGGCGGTTGCGATTGTTCAGAAGGCGGCTGTGAAGGTTGTAAAAACTAAATGATTTTATAATCAATCTGTCTTTAAGATAAAACGCCTAAGAGTTTTATAAGATTTTCTTCAGCCGAATCTGATTCCATTTGGAAAATGATGTCGGCTGCTTTTTTATAAACTTCAACGCGTTCTTCATAAATCTTTTTAAAGAAAGCAACAGCTTCCTCAACGCTTTTTGGTTGTTTTTTAGCGATGTACGCAGGAATTCCAATTACGGTATTTGTAGTTGCGTTGTATTTTGCGTCTGCAAAAACTCTTTGAATAATTATTTCTTCATCGGTGTCTAAAAAAACGATTTTTCCTAATGGACTAAGTTCTATAAGTGCTTGCGGATTGTCGCAAATTCCGCCTCCTGTTGAAACAACAATCCTTTTTTCTTTAAATTTTTCTGCTAAAAGATGGCAAATTTTTGTTTCTGTTTGCATAAATGTTGAAATTCCAAATTCGTAGTACAAATCTCTAGCAGATTTTTTTGTTACTTTTTGAATTACTTCATCTGTGTCAAAAAAAAGACAGTCTAATTTTTTTGCGAGGAGTTTGCCAATCGTTGTCTTTCCGCAGTGTTTCACACCTGTAAGAATTATTGAATTACAATTAACCATATTTTTATTATAAACGTTGCAATTGCAAAAGTCCACTTCATGCGTTATCCTAAAAAGGATGAATGTTTATTTTGCTATAGCAATTTGTTTTATTCCGTTTTTTATTTGTTTTTTTCTATTTAAAATTTTTGCAAGAAATAAATTTTCCATTGAACTTTTAGCAAGTTTTTTAGGCTTGCTTGCAGTTCTTCCAATCACGTTTATGCAATTTTTGCTTGGAGAAGTGATTCCGTCTTCGCAATTTGTAAGCGCAGGTTCTTTGGCAAAAATTTTTCTTGAGGTTTTGTTTTTTAATGGAATCCTTGAAGAAGTCTTAAAAATGTTCTCGCTGATTTTTTTACCGGCAAAAAAAGTAAATCTAAAAGAGTTTTTTTGCGCTTCCCTTTTGTGCGGCCTTAGCTTTGGCTGTTTTGAATCTGTTGTGTATTTGCTGCAGAACTTGCAGCAGAATAATGCTCGCGGAGGAGAATTTTTGTGGAATTTAGTTTTTGCAAGAATGTTTACTTCAGATTTGATTCATATGTTTTGCACAGGTTTAACAGGTCTTTTTATATGGGGAATCCGGAATAAAAAAATAGATTTGTTTTCGCTATTTTTTGCAATAATTGCGCACGCTCTATTTGACTTTTTTGTATACTTTAAAAACGGAATACACTGGTTTGCGATTGCGCCTTTGCTCCTTGCCATTGTGGAATGTAGAATAAGATATTCAAAACAAAAAGAAGTCTTAAAAATTGAAAAAACAAACGCTTAATGTTGACAAGTATTAATATTTTTTGTAATATAAAGCCAATTACGACGCGAGGTAGAGCAGTTGGCAGCTCGTCGGGCTCATAACCCGGAGGCCGTAGGTTCGAGTCCTACCCTCGCTAAATAAAGGCATTCATTGATAAGTGAGTGCCTTTTTTTTTGCTATGCAATATTTTTAAAACATAATAAAAACTTCTAAATTGGAGGTCTCTTATGGGAAGAATTTTAAAAGATGCTTATGGCAAGTATTTTCACGAAATGATGAAAATATCGCATGCTCCTGCAAAAATTGACACAACAAATGTCTATCAAGAAGCAAATAAAGAGCTTACAAAATATATGTATATGATTCTGGATGAAAATTTTCTTCCTGGTTCCGGACTTGGCAACATTCAAGTCTTTAAGGAATTTTATGAAAAAGTTGTAAAGGACGGAAAAAGAGGCCTTATTTTAATGGAGCATTACACAAATTTAGACCTTCCGGCAATCCTTTACTTGCTAAAAAAGCAAGGAGAAGCCTGGGCGTCGGATTTTGCAGATAGAATTGTTGCTGTTGCAGGAATGAAATTAAACGAGGCTTCTGATGCAGTCCGCGTCTGGACGGAAGGGTTTACAAGGGTTGTAATCTACCCTACAAGAAGTCTTGATAAGGTAGAAGAATCCGGCATTTCTAAAGAAGAAAAAGAAAGTGAAGAAAAAAAGGCTAGGGCGATAAATTTTGCGGCCATGCGCGCTATGGACGAATGTAAAAAGCGAGGGCAAATCATTTTAGTTTTTCCAAGCGGAACAAGGTATAGACCTGGAAAACCTGAAACAAAGCGGGGATTGCGCGAAATTGATAGCTACTTGCGCCTGTTTGACATTGTGCTTCCTGTTTCAATTAATGGTAACTGCTTGCGCATAAATCCAGAAACTCCAGATGATATGCTTTCCGATATAGTGGAAAAAGATGTTGTTCTTCTTACCGCTCATCCTATAATCGAGTGTAAGTCTTTCCGCAACAACATTCTTGAGTCTTTGCCAAAAGATGAGCCTGACCCTAAGCAAAAAACAATAGATGCTCTTATGCAAATTCTAGAAGAGCAGCACAATCAGGTCGAAAAACAGCGCGTAAAAGAATAGTTTTTTCCAAAAGGGCTTGAGCTAACCAAATATTTTTTTTACAAGTTCGCTGATGTTGTTTGTGTATTCGATGCCAGTGCTTTTTTCCGGGGCAAAGATGTTTGAAAATCCTAGGTTTTCAGCAGTTTTTGCCCTTTGCTTTATTTTTGGCACTGCTCTTAATTCTCCGGCAAGGCTTAATTCTCCAAAAACAGCAGTTCCTACAGGAACGGAAATATCTGCCCGCGCAGAAAATATTGCAATGGCCAATGCTCCGTCTATTGCGCTTTCTGTAAGCTTTATTCCTCCTGCCACGTTTACATAAATATCTTGCCCAAGAAATTTTATGCCGGCGCGTTTTTCAAGAATTGCTGCTATTCTGCTTACTCTTGCGGAATCTATTTTTTCGCTAAAGACTCTAGAAATAGACGCCTTTGCAGGCGCTACAAGGGCTTGAATTTCTACCATAAACACGCGGTTTCCTTCAAACACTGCTGTGCAGCATACCCCGGCCGGCTGAACATCTCTTCGTTCGCTAAGGAACATTGTTGCAGGATTTAAAACCGGTTCAAGACCGTTTTCGGTCATTGTAAAAATCCCTAATTCATCAACAGAGCCAAATCTGTTCTTTTGCGCATGTAAAAATCTTACATCGTCAGTGTTCCTTTCAAAGGAAATTACAGTGTCTACCATGTGCTCTAGCGTTTTTGGACCGGCAATCGTGCCTTCCTTTGTTATGTGGGCAGTCATAATTAAAACGCTGTCCCGTTCTTTTACCCAGGAGATTAGTTCGTTCGAGCAATACTTTAGTTGATTCACAGTGCCTGGAATAATTCCTGCCTCTGCTGAATATACAGTTTGAATTGAATCCACGATAACCATTATTGGATTAAGCTTATCTAAGGCGTCTAAAATGTCTTCAAGGCGAGATGTGCAAAGAATTTCGATTCCGTTGCAATTTAGTTTTAACCTGTCGGCTCTCTCTTTGATTTGAACGGCAGATTCCTCTCCGCTTACATAAAGAATTTTCCCCATCAGGCTTTTTAGGCCGCAGGAATTGGTTGCAGAGCCGTTAGCCATTTTGCTAGCAGTTTGCAAGAGCAGTGTGCTTTTCCCGATTCCTGGTTCGCCTCCAATAAGAATTGCAGAACGCTTTGTAGCTCCGCCCCCAAGGACTCTGTCTAGTTCATCAATCCCGGTAAAAAATCTTGAATTATCTTTTGCCTGGATATTTGCAAGCGGCTGCGGCTTTGCTTTTTCAGAAACAGAAGAGCCTCTGCCCGCTGGCGAAATCGCATTTGTGTCGATAATACATTCTTCCATGCAGTTCCATTGACCACATTCCGGACATCTTCCAAGCCATCTAGGCTGGCTATAGCCGCATTGGTTGCATTTATAAGTAATTGTTCCGTTTTTTTTCATATTTCCTCACTTTTTACAATTTTTTATTTTTTTTATATTGACATCTTAGTTTAAACATATTATATTCTAATCAGCTTGTAAATAAGCTGATAAACTCTCTCCGATGTCCAGGAAACTGGACGCGAGCCTTTTGGATATTTGGTATTCGAAAGGCTCGTTTTTTTTACGGCTTGCAAAGCGCCTAAAATGGTTAATCAAGTATTTGAGTTTAAGCAAGCCTTGATTGAAAACGTTTTGCAGTTTTTTTAATTTTTTTCCAGAATTATTACCGAATTTGGAGCGACTGACTTTGTTACCCAGGTATTTCCCCCAATAGTGCTGCCTTTTCCAATTATGGTATCGCCTCCAAGAATTGTTGCACCAGCGTAGATTGTTACATCATCTTCAATAGTTGGATGCCTTTTTTTGTTCATTAGTTCTTTTTTTACGCTATGGGCTCCAAGTGTAACGCCTTGATAAATCTTTACATTGTTTCCAATAATACAAGTTTCGCCAATAACAACCCCTGTCCCGTGGTCGATAAAAAATGATTCGCCAATTTTTGCGCCAGGATTTATGTCGATTCCTGTTCGAGAATGAATGTATTCGCTCATAATCCTAGGAATGATAGGCACTCCGCTTTCATGAAGGAAATGCGCGATTCTGTACACTTGAATGGCTTGCAGCCCCGGGTAAGAAAGGATTACATCTTCGTTGCTTTTTGCCGCGGGATCTCCTTTATAAGATGCAATCACGTCTAGCATGAGTTTTCTTCGGATTTCAGGAATTTCTTCCAGAAGAGCAAAAGAAGTCTGTTCTGCAAGTTTAAAGCAGTGGGAATTTTCTATGTTTTTAGCATTTCCTTTTTGCTGTGTAACTGCATATACCAATGCTTTTTGAATTTCTGTTGTTAGCAAGGAAATTATGTTATTTACTTTTGAGCCTGTAATGTATCTTATGCTTGTAGGTCTTATATCCTCGGCATTTTTGAATCCTGGAAAAATTAGGCTTTGAAGTTCAGAAAGAACTTTTAGAACGTTTTGCCTATTTGGAAAGTTTTCGCCGTCGCTTCTGTTTATTCCGCCGTATCTATCGTAAGAGTCAAGAATTCCGTCTATAAGCATATCAATGTTCATAAAAACCTCTGATTTTTTAGATGATTACTTTTTAGGCACGATGTTCGTTCTATAAAAAGTCAGCTTTAATTTATGCAAGCTCAAACCTGGGCTAATTCAAGATTTTGAGTGCAGGCGTGCCTTGGTTAAATTTATTTTAGATATACTAGCATACATATATAGAAAAAACTAGAATTTTCATTAAATTTATCAGAAATCTTATTGACACAAAACAGAAGGTTTAATATATTCTTAGAACGCATTGTATTGAAAATTACGAGGCGATTACGCCCTTGTAGCTCAGTCGGTAGAGCGCAGCCATGGTAAGGCTGAGGTCTGCGGTTCGAACCCGCACGGGGGCTCGAGGAAACAAAGAATATAATAATTAGGAGTATAGATATGGGTAGCAAGAAAAAAGGTGCTGTAGAAATTATAGCTTTGCAGTGTTCTGAATGCAAGCGAAAGAACTATACAACATACAAGAATCGCAAGAATATCACTGGTAAACTTGAACTTAATAAGTATTGTCCGTTTGACCGCAAGCACACAATGCATAAAGAAACAAAAGCAAAATAATTAATGTATATTTCCTATCTTAAATGAGGTAGGTTTATATAATAGGGCAGTAGTTCAGCTGGTAGAGCAGCGGTCTCCAAAACCGCCTGTCGTGGGTTCAAATCCTGCCTGCCCTGATATTGTAGCAGTTCCGTTATGGAACTGCTTTTATTTAGGATTTAAAAACAAATCCTAAAGACGTCTGAGCCAAGGTCTTGAACGCGAGTAAGCGTGTCTTGGCAATGCGTTTTCAGTATATTTCTTTATATTGTTGTTGTCTGGGTTGTCTAGGCAATCTTATCAATCCCCATCTGGAGGAATTATGTCAAAGATTGGTCAGTTTTTCCGTGAAAGTAAAGCGGAGCTTAAAAAAGTTGTATGGCCTACACGCAATGATGTATTGTCATCAGTAAAAGTTGTGATTATTTCTACAGTTGTTATGGCTGTTTTGCTCGGTTTGTTGGATACAGGATTTGCTGCCGCATTCCGTGCTTTGATGAGATAGTGGAAGGTTCTTATGTCTAAGAGTTGGTACATACTTCATACTTATACTGGTTATGAAGGAAAAATAGAGCGTACTATAAAAGCTCTTCTTGAAAAAAAAGACCTCGATTCAGCCGTTGTAACAGATGTAAAAGTTCCTGTAGAAGAAGTTGTGGAAATCAAAGATGGAAAGAAAAAAACTCGCAATGACAAATTTCTTCCTGGCTATATAATGATAGAATTGGATCTTCCTGATATCGGTTGGAAAGCAACCTGTTCCACGTTGAGAAGAATCCAAGGGGTTACAGGCTTCGTAGGAACAAATCCTAACGAGCGTCCTAGACCAATATCTGCTGCAGAAGCAAAAAATCTTTTACAGAAGTCTGGTGTAATCAAGGGTGAAAAGACCGTAAAAATTAAGCAAACATATTCTGTTGGTGATGTTGTAAAAATTACTGATGGGCCATTTGCTTCATTTAGTGGAAATATTGAAGAAGTTAACGACGAAAAGAATAAGCTGCGTGTAAATGTGCAGATTTTTGGCCGTGCAACTCCAGTTGAAGTAGATTTGCTTCAAGTTGAAAAAGTTTAGAACAAAATATCAGGTGCTCACATGCCAGTGTGAGCATTGCCTGTTTTTGGGAGGAATACAAGTCCGTTGGACAAAGGTGTTCCGCTAGAAATTTTTGTATGCTTTTGCATAAAAGGTTTCATACCAATTTAGGAGAATTAAAATGGCAACAAAGAAGGTAACAGCCGTAATCAAATTGCAGTGTCCTGCTGGCGCAGCGACTCCGGCTCCTCCAATTGGTCCTGCGTTAGGACCTCACGGTGTAAGTGCCCCTAAGTTTGTACAGGAATTCAACGACAGAACAAAAAAAATGGAAAAAGGTCTTATTATTCCAGTTGTTTTGACCGTTTACGCTGACAAATCTTACACATTTATTTTAAAAACACCTCCAGCAGCTGTTCTTATTAAGAAGGCTTGCAAAGTTGAAAAGGGTTCTGGAAATCCTCTTCGCGACAAGGTGGCAACTCTTTCTCAGAAAGATTTGGAAGAGATTGCAAAAACAAAACTTCCAGACGTTAATGCTAACGATCTTGAAGCTGCGAAGAAAATCATTGCCGGTACTGCTCGCAGTATGGGTGTAGAGGTGGAGCACTAATATGAAACATGGAAAGAAATATCGCGCATCCGCTGCAAAATACGATTTAACAAAAAAATACGATGTAGCATCTGCTTGTAAAATGGTACAAGACATGAAATTAGCTAACTTTGATGAAACTGTAGAAGCTCACATCAATGTTAAGTTGGATAAGTCTACTTCTGTACGTGATACATTGGTATTCCCAAATCAATTCAGAGGTGAAAAGAAAGTTCTTGTTTTCTGTCAGCCTGGACGTGTTCAGGAAGCTTTGGATGCTGGTGCTGCTTATGCAGGTTCTGATGAATACATTGAAAAAGTTAAGGGTGGCTGGCTTGATTTTGATATAGCTGTAGCAACTCCTGACATGATGAAAGATGTAGGTCGTCTTGGTATGGTTTTGGGTCGAAAAGGTCTTATGCCTAACCCTAAGACTGGAACAGTAACTAACGACATCGTGAATTCTATCGGTGAACTTAAAAAGGGTCGTACAGAATACCGTGCAGATAAAACTGGAGTAATTCATATTTCTGTAGGTAAATGTTCAATGGATCCTGCTAAAGTTGCTGAAAACGTAAATGTATTGATTGCAGAAGTTTCAAAGAAAGCTCCTAACGGAGTTGTTGAAAACTTTATTCAGTCAATATCCCTCAGTTCAACTATGGGCCCTGGCGTATGGGTTGGCATGAAGGAAGGTGAGTAATTATGGCAATGATGGCAAAAAAGATTCAGTCTGCAAAAACAGTTGCTATTGATGAAGCAAAAAAATCTTTTGCAGATTACAATAGTTTTATCTTCGCTGATTACCGCGGAATGACTGTTGAACAGATTTCTAAACTTCGCAAGAAGCTCAGAGAACAAAATGCAGTTCTTAAAGTAGTAAAGAATAACTTTGCTCGAATTGCATTTGAATCAATGGATATAAACAATGTTGCTGATTATCTAAAAGGTCCTACAGTTATCTGTATGGCTAATGAAGATGCAAACGTTGTTGCAAAAACTCTTTTTGATTTTTCAAAAGAAGCTCCTGTTACAGTAAAAGGTGCTTGCGTTGAAAAAGAAATTTACGACGCTGCAAAAATCGAAGCGTTTTCAAAAGTTCCTGGAAAGAAAGAACTTATTGCAATGCTTATGTCTGCAATCAACGGACCTGCTCGTCAGTTGGCTGCAACTATCAAAGCTTACGCAGAAAAGAAAGAAGCAGAAGGTTCAAAATAGTAATCTGGCTTTTTTCAAAAAAGATTCTTATGAATCTATACACGGTCAGGCTTCATAGCTGTCGACTGTCCGTGATGATTTGCAGAAAAATCCGTATGGATTGCTTACTGCAAGCGCTCAAAAGGGCGTATATTTTATTCATATTTGTGAGGAAGACAATATGGCAGCATTAACAACAGATCAGATTTTGGACGCAATCTCTGGCATGACAGTTTTGGAATGTTCAGAACTTGTAAAAGCAATGGAAGAAAAATTTGGCGTTACAGCAGCAGTTGCTGTAGCAGCAGCTCCAGCAGCAGGCGCAGCAGCAGGTGCAGAAGAACAGACAGAATTTACTGTAACTCTTGATAGCTTTGACGCTGCTAAA
Organism: uncultured Treponema sp.; assembly: GCA_934667505.1. GTDB lineage: Bacteria > Spirochaetota > Spirochaetia > Treponematales > Treponemataceae > Treponema_D. The sequence goes on from CAKULY010000002.1 coordinate 93,903, forward strand.
AAGATTCCTGTTATCAAAGTTGTTCGCGAAATCACAGGACTTGGTCTTGGAGAAGCAAAAGCTTTGGTTGAAGGTGCTCCAAAAGAAGTTAAAGCTGGCGTAAGCAAGGCTGACGCAGATGCTATGATAGCTAAGATTACAGAAGCTGGTGGTAAGGCTTCAAAGAAATAAGTTTTTGATGCTTATTTAAAACTGTTCCTAGAAATTGCTTTTGCAACTTTTAGGAACAAGCTAGTTTTTAAGTTATTGTAATACGGTAACTTAAATAAAAAGGGTCTGTTTTGAAAATGAGTTTTGCGCTTTTGCAAAAGCATTTTTAAAATAAGTCCCTTTTTGTGTATTTGCTCTTTTTTGAGAGAGTTTTTATTAGGTCCAACCTATTAGTTCTTTTATATTTAAGTAAACCCAAATCCCTTGGGAAATCAGAGTTTTCTGTGCTGTGCAGAGTTTCTTGCATGTAGCAGATTTCAACTGAATCTATATTTTAGGGGGAACAGATGTTCGCAAAGACACGAACAATCAACCGTCAGTATATCGGTAAGGATATTCAGAATTTTATGGATGTTCCTGATTTGATATCTGTTCAAACCGATTCTTATGAAAGTTTTCTACAGGCAGACCGCCTTAGAAAAGGTGAACCATTGCTTAATCAAGGGCTTCAGGAAGTTTTTACTTCTACATTTCCTATTGAAAGTCCTAACGGCGATATGTCATTAGAGTTTGAATATTACGAACTTGAATATGACAAAATGAAGTTTTCAGAACTTGAATGTAAGCAAAAAGGTGCTACTTATTCCGTTCCGTTAAAAGCAAAAATTAATCTAACATTCTTAAATGATGGACATATAATTCAAAAAGACATCTACATGGGCGATATTCCTCTTATGACAGATAGGGGAACCTTTATTATAAATGGTGCGGAACGCGTTGTTGTTTCGCAGATTCATCGCTCTCCTGGTGTTATTTTTCAGCATGAAAAAGGCGTTTATTCTAGCCGAATTATACCTTATCGTGGTTCTTGGCTTGAATTTGAAATCGACCAGAAAAAAGAACTTATTTTTGCAAAAATTGATAGAAAAAAGAAGATTTTGGGTACAATTTTCCTCAGAGCGTTAGGATATAGCACTCGAGAAGAAATTATTAGTGCTTTTTATAAAACAGAGAAAACAAAAGTTGAAGATTCTACACAGGTGCGAGAAGCCCTTGTTGACAGAGTTCTTGCTCAGGCAGTTATCGTAAAAGATGAAAATGGCGAAGAAAAGCGTTTGTTTAATGCGGGCGTTCGGCTTCATCCTCATGATATTGACGATTTGGTTGCTAACAATGTTCAAGAAATTTCTGTAATTGTTTTCAGCACAAAGAAAAATCCTAACGATAAAGATGAAAAAAATGATTCGCTTGATTCGCAGATTATAATAAATTGTTTTGAGCGCGAAGAAGTTCGTTTTGTAAAAGAAGGTTCTATCGATAATGAGCCTACAAAAGAAGACGCTTTGGCTGCTGTTTATGCAATTCTTATGCCTGGCGAACCTATAACTGTAGACGCAGCCGAAAAAGATTTGACTACAATGTTCTTTAGTGAACGCCGCTATGACCTTGGTCGTGTTGGTCGCTACAAGCTTAACAAAAAATTTGATTATCCTGAGGATGTAAAAGATTTTACTCTCATAAAAGATGATATTATCAATACGATGAAAACTCTTATCAATGTTTACATTGGTGAAGATCAGATTGATGATATTGATCATCTTGGAAATCGTCGTATTCGCTGTGTGGGAGAACTTCTTACAAATCAGTTGAAAACTGCGTTCAGCAGAATGGAAAGAATTGTAAAAGAGCGCATGAGTATCAAAGAAAATGATACAATGAAACCGCAGGATTTAATCTCTATTAAACCTATTGTTGCTGCGATTCGAGAGTTCTACGGTTCTAGCCAGCTTTCGCAGTTCATGGATCAGGTAAACCCTCTTTCAGAGCTTACTCATAAACGCCGATTAAACGCTTTAGGACCTGGCGGTCTTTCTAGAGACAGAGCCGGTTTCGAAGTTCGCGATGTACACTATTCTCATTACGGACGTATGTGTCCTATTGAAACTCCTGAAGGTCCAAATATTGGTCTTATAGTTTCGCTTGCAATGTACACTCGTATAAATGATTACGGTTTTCTTGAGGCTCCTTACAGAAAGGTTGTGGACGGAAAGGCTACAAAAGAAGTTGAATACCTTTCGGCCATGGATGAAGATAAATATTACATTGGGCAGCTTGTTCCTGGAATCAAGGAAGACGGTTCGTTCCCAACGGATATGATTTCTGTTCGCCACCGTGGTGATTATACTCAGCGTTCGCCAAAAGATGTTCAGTATATCGACGTTTCTCCACGTCAGGTAATTTCTGTTTCTGCATCATTGATTCCGTTCCTTGAACACGACGATGCTAACCGTGCTTTGATGGGTTGTAACATGCAGCGTCAAGGTGTTCCTTTGCTGTTCCCAGAGCCGCCTCACGTAGGAACCGGCATGGAACGCAAAACTGCTTACGATTCTGGAGTCCTTGTAAAAGCTAAGTACGAAGGCGATGTTACTTATGTTGCAAGCGATGTTATTCGTGTAAAGCCTACAGATTCTTCAGCAGGCGAAGTAACAGAATATAAGCTTTTAAAATATCAAAGAACAAATAATGACACCTGCAATCATCAAAGACCGATTGTTGAAGTTGGACAGCATGTAAAGAAAGGCGATGTTCTTGCCGACGGTCCTGCAACATTTAATGGAGAACTTGCTTTGGGACGAAACCTTCTTGTAGGATTCGTTCCTTGGAATGGATACAACTATGAGGATGCTGTTTTGATTTCTCAGCGAGTTGTTCGCGAGGATATGTACACAACTATCCATATTAAAGAGTTTGAAGTTGAAGTTCGAGAAACGAAACTTGGCCCTGAAAAAATTACTCGCGATATTCCTAACAAAGCGGAAAAGGATCTTGATAACCTTGATGCAGAAGGAATTGTTCGCATTGGCGCAAAGGTTCGTTCTGGAGACATCCTTGTTGGAAAAGTAACTCCTAAGAATGATACCGAAACAACTCCAGAGTTCAAGCTTTTGAATTCAATCTTTGGTGAAAAGGCAAAAGAAGTAAGGGATTCTTCTTTGCACGTTCCTCACGGAATTGAAGGCGTTGTAATTGATATTCAGCGAATGAAGAGAATGGAAGGCGATGAGCTTTCTCCTGGCGTTGATGAAGTTGTAAAAGTAATTATTGCCAACAAGCGAAAACTCCGCGAAGGTGACAAGATGGCCGGCCGCCACGGAAACAAGGGTGTTGTTGCGCGAATTCTTCCGCCGGAAGATATGCCTTATTTGGAAGACGGTACTCCGCTCGATGTCTGCTTGAATCCTCTTGGTGTACCTTCCCGAATGAATATCGGTCAGATTATGGAATCCGAACTTGGAATTGCTGGAAAATATTTAAATCAGTTCTTTGAATCTCCTGTATTCCAGTCGCCAAGCCAGGAACAAATCGCTGATAAGCTGAAAGAAGCTGGTCTTTCTCCAGATTGCAAGCAAATTGTTCGAAGCGGTCAGACTGGAGAGCCTTTTATCAATCCAATCTTTGTAGGTGTAATTTACTTCCTAAAATTGCATCACTTGGTTGATGATAAGATGCACGCTCGTTCTACAGGACCTTATTCTCTTGTAACTCAGCAGCCGCTTGGCGGTAAAGCTCAGTTTGGTGGTCAGCGTCTTGGAGAAATGGAAGTTTGGGCTCTTGAAGCTTATGGCGCTGCAAACTGTCTTCAGGAAATGATGACAATCAAGTCTGATGATATGGTTGGTCGTTCAAAGATTTATGAATCTATTGTAAAAGGCGACCCATCTTCTCCAGCAGGTGTTCCAGAGGCATTCAATGTAATGGTTCAGGAATTGCGTGGATTGGCACTCGATTTTACGATTTACGATGACAAGGGCAAGCAAATTGCGCTTACAGAACGTGATCAAGAATTGATTGACAAAGCTTCGTCTGGTTTTGACAAAGAAGCAAGATAATAGGAGATATTAAATGCGTGATATTCAAGATTTCGCAAGTCTTAAAATAAAATTGGCTTCTCCAGATACCATTCGTGCATGGTCTTATGGTGAAGTAAAGAAACCGGAAACTATAAATTATCGAACTCTTCGTCCGGAGAAAGACGGTCTTTTTTGCGAACGCATTTTCGGAACTACAAAGGAATGGGAATGTTATTGCGGAAAATTTAAGTCTATTCGCTATAAAGGTGTAATTTGCGACCGCTGCGGCGTTGAGGTTACTCACTATAAAGTTCGCCGTGAACGCACTGGTCATATTGAGCTTGCAGCTCCTGTAAGCCACATTTGGTATTACCGCTCTGTTCCTAGCAGAATGGGTCTTCTTTTGGATATGCAGGTTGCTCAGCTTCGTTCTGTGCTCTATTACGAAAAATATATTGTAATTGATGCTGGCGACACTGACTTAAAAAGAATGCAGCTTCTTTCTGAAGATGAATACCTTGAAGCTCGTGACCGCTATGGTGAAACTTTCACTGCGGATATGGGCGCAGAGGCTATTAAAACGCTTTTAGACCAAACTGATTTGGACGCTCTCGCTGCGGAATTGCGTGCAAAGATGATTGAAAAAGGCGCAAAAAGCGATAAGCGTCTTTTAAAGCGCATTGAAATTGTAGAAAATTTCCGCTCTTCAGGAAATAAAGCGTCTTGGATGATTTTGGATGTTATTCCAGTAATTCCGCCTGATTTGCGTCCAATGGTTCAGCTTGATGGCGGAAGATTTGCGACATCAGACTTGAACGACCTTTATCGCCGTGTAATAAACAGAAATAATCGCTTGAAAAGACTTCAGCAGCTTTCTGCTCCGGATATTATTATTCGCAATGAAAAACGCATGCTTCAGGAAGCTGTTGACGCTTTGTTTGATAATTCAAAACGCAAGCGGGTTGTAAAGGGCGCTTCAAACCGACCATTAAAGTCTATTTCGGACATGATAAAGGGTAAGCAAGGTCGTTTCCGTCAGAATCTTCTTGGTAAACGCGTTGACTATTCAGGACGTTCAGTAATCGTTGTTGGTCCGGAATTAAAACTTTGGCAGTGCGGTCTTCCAACAAAAATGGCACTGGAACTTTTTAAGCCATTTATAATGAAGAAACTCGTTGATAAAGGCGTAGTCACAAATATAAAACGAGCTAAAATGCAGGTAGAGGCCGAAGCTCCAGAGGTATTCAGTATTCTTGACGAAGTGGTTCGCGAGCATCCTGTAATGCTCAACCGAGCACCTACACTTCACCGGCTTGGTATCCTTGCGTTTGAACCTGTTCTTGTTGAAGGAAAGGCTCTTAAGCTTCATCCTCTTGCTTGTAAGTCGTTTAATGCCGACTTTGATGGCGACCAGATGGCTATTCACGTTCCTCTTACTCAGGCAGCGCAGATGGAATGTTGGACTTTGATGCTTTCTGCAAGAAACTTGCTCGACCCTGCAAACGGAAACACAATTGTTGCGCCTTCTCAGGATATGGTTCTTGGTATTTACTACATGACTTCCATAAAGCCTGGCTCAAAGGGGACAGGAAAACGCTTTAGCGATTCTGATGAAGTTCGGCTCGCTGCGGAAAGCGGCGCAATTGAATGGCAGGCTGCTATAAAAGTTCCGGCTCCAAAAGATTCTTTTAAAGAAGGCGAATTCAAGGCTGGTGACTTAATAGAGACCACTGCTGGCCGGCTTGCATTTAATGAAGCGATGCCTCAAGAAGTTCGCTACGTAAATGAACTTATGGGCGACAAAAAGCTCAAGGCGATGATTGAACATGTTTATCATACGCAAGGCGCATGGCTTACAATTCAAATGCTGGATGCGATTAAGTCGGTAGGCTATAAAAACGCAACTTTCTATGGTGCGACTCTTTGTATGGACGACATCATTATCCCTAAAGAAAAGAAGGAAATGGTTGAAAAAGCAAACAAAGAAGTTGAAAAGATTGTAAACCAGTATAGTCGTGGTGAAATTACTGCGGAAGAACGTTATAACCGGGTAACTGATATTTGGTCTAGAACTAACGAAGAGCTTACAAAGATAATGTACGACAATCTTGGAAAAGATAAAGATGGTTTCAATACTATTTACATGATGGCGACGTCAGGTGCGCGCGGTTCTAAAAAGCAGATTTCTCAGCTTGCCGCAATGCGTGGACTTATGGCTAAGCCTAGTGGAGAAATTATAGAACTTCCAATTCGCTCAAACTTTAAAGAAGGTCTTTCGGTTATTGAATACTTTATTTCAACTAACGGTGCCAGAAAAGGTCTTTCTGATACAGCGTTGAAAACCGCCGATGCAGGTTACATGACTCGCCGCCTTGTTGATGTCGCTCAGGATGTTGTTGTAAACGATGAGGACTGTGGAACTATAAACGGTATTGACTATGCGGCAATCAAAGAAGGAGATGAAATTGTTGTTCATCTTGCAGACAGAATTGTAGGTCACTACACAATCGAACGCGTTGTTCATCCAATTACAGGCGAGCTTATTTGCGATGTAAACCAGTATATTGATCCTGCCCTTGCTAAAAAAATTGAAGATGCTGGCGTTGAAAAAGTAAAGCTTAGAACAGTTCTTACTTGCGAAGCTCAGCACGGAATTTGTATCAAATGTTATGGACAGAACCTTGCTCGCAATAAGATTGTAGAAATCGGTGAGGCTGTAGGAATTATCGCAGCTCAGTCAATTGGTCAGCCAGGTACTCAGCTTACTTTGAGAACGTTCCACTCTGGTGGTACAGCCGATAAGTCTACAGAAGATAACCACATTGTTTTGAAATTCCCGGCAATTATAACTGATGTTCAGGGAACTCACGTCGAAATGGATGATGGCAGCTGGTTGTTCACTCGTAAAGGTTTTATGAATGTCATTAGAATTCTTGATAGCATAAAACTTGAAAAAGGTGATGAGCTTTCTGTGCAAGATGGCGTAAGCCTTATGAAGGACAGCTTGCTTCTTAAGAGAGGCGGAAAGGATATTGCCGCGTCTGCTTCTGGAAAAGTTATAATAATAGACGATATGCTTTATCTTACTAGCAAACAGATTAAAGTAGAAATCGCAAATGGTTCTACTCTATCTGTAAAAGCAAACGATATAGTAAAAGCAGATCAGCCGATAGGAACTTTTGATCAGTACTCAGATCCTATTATTGCAGAAAGCGACGGTTACGTTCACTTTGAAGATATAATTCCAGGTTCAACGCTTGCTGAAAAGGTTGACATGAAGTCTGGTTCTGTAGAAAGAACGATTTCGGATCTTCACCTTGATATAAAACAGCCTCGTATTCTTGTAACGGATGAAGCTGGTAACGAAATGGGTAGTTACTATCTTCCTGCTGGTGCGGTTCTTCTTGTGGAAGACAAGCAGCAGATAAAAGCCGGTGAAACTCTTGCGAAAATGCCAAAGGCTGCCGCTAAAACAAACGATATTACTGGTGGTATTCCTCGCGTTACAGAACTTTTTGAAGCTAGAAAGCCAAAGAATATTTGTGTTCTTGCGCAGATTTCTGGTCTTATTAAGTTTAATGGAATTACCAAGGCAAAACGTGTTGTTACAATTGAAGATGAGTTTGGAAGGAAGTACGAGCATCTTGTTCCAACAAACAAACACATGATTGTGCGCGATGGCGACCGGATTGAAGCTGGTGAGCGTCTGTGCGACGGTTCTCCAAATCCAAGCGATATTCTTGCTATTCTTGGGGAAAATGCTCTTCAGAATTACCTTATGGACCAGATTCAGGCGGTTTATCGCGCGCAGGGCGTATCTATAAACGACAAGCACATCGGTGTAATTGTCCGCCAAATGCTTCGCAAGGTAGAAGTTGTTGCTGTAGGTGATACAAAATTCATTTACGGTCAGCAAGTTGATAAGTACAAGTTCCATGAAGAAAACAAGCGTGTAATTGCTGCCGGTGGACAACCTGCTGTTGCTCGGCCAATGTATCAGGGAATTACAAAGGCTGCTTTGAATGTTGATTCATTTATTTCAGCCGCTTCGTTCCAGGAAACAACCCGCGTTCTTACAAATGCAGCTATTTCTGGAGCTTCTGATGGTCTTCACGGAATTAAGGAAAATGTTGCCATTGGACACATGATTCCTGCCGGAACTGGTATTAGAAACTATAAGAACATAAAGCTTTTTGACGGAAGCGACAGAGATTTGGACCTTCAAATGGAAGAAATTTTGGAACGAAGACGTCTTGAAGAAGAAAGACTTCAAAATTCTGAAATTGAACCTGTTTTCGAAAGCGAAGATTCTGACTAGTCTGAAAGCCATTAAAATTGATGAAGTATTGTGCGGAATTTTTTTCGTGCAATACTTTACAAATATCGATTCTGCTCTTGAATTCATTTTCTGAATTCATTAAAATTGACAAACCTGTATTTAAAGGTGTTTTTTTTTGCAAATCTTCCGGGGTGCTGACCGGAATAAAATAGGAGAATAGGCGATGCCTACAATCAATCAATTAATTCGTCAGGGACGTCAGTCAGTGGCAAATAGAACTAAGTCTCCCGCACTTCAGTCTTGTCCACAGAAAAGGGGTGTTTGCACTCGTGTTATGACTGTAACTCCAAAAAAACCGAACTCGGCTCTTAGAAAAGTTGCTCGTGTTCGTTTGTCTAATGGTATTGAAGTAACTGCATATATTCCTGGTATTGGACACAATCTTCAGGAACACTCAGTAGTTTTAATCCGCGGTGGTCGTGTAAAGGACCTTCCTGGTGTTCGCTATCATATTATCCGTGGTACAAAGGATACACTTGGTGTAGAAGATCGCAAACGTGGTCGCTCTAAGTACGGTGCAAAAAGGCCTAAGGCTTAAGGACGGAGGAATAAGATGGGAAGACATAAGAAGTCTGTTGACCGTCCATGTATGCCGGACGTTAAATATAATAGCAAAGTTGTTTCAAAATTTGTTACACGCATGATGCTTGATGGTAAAAAATCTATTTGCACAAATGTACTTTATGATGCAATGGATAAACTAAAGGCAAAAACTGAAAAAGATCCTCTTGAAGTTCTTCTTAAGGCTCTTGAAAACGTAAAGCCTGTTGTAGAAGTAAAATCTCGCCGTGTAGGTGGTGCTACATATCAGGTTCCAGTAGAAATTCGTGATTCTCGTCGCGAAGCTCTTGCAATGCGCTGGATTATCGAAGCTGCAAGAAACAGAAGCGGTCATGGAATGGCAGATACACTTTCTGCAGAATTGCTTGATGCTTTTAACAATACAGGCTCTGCTTTCAAAAAGAAGGAAGATACACACAGAATGGCGGAAGCAAATAAAGCTTTTGCTCATTTTAGATGGTAGTTCTTTCTATATAAAACAGTTTTTTGTGAAAAGGCTTTGGTTCTTTTGGAATCAAGGCCTTTTTTTACAGTTGAAAAAAAACTTGGATTTCAGCCTAATAAAAAATCAAACTCTCTTGCAATTTATTTATAAAAAGTGTATAAAGATAAAACCTATACTGCTATAAATGCGGTCTATGGTCAGGGTTCTTTGTAAAGTCAACGAGTATTAAAAATATTCGGTATGTCCGTAAAGTTAATTGAATATCAGTTTTCAGGAACATACGGCCCTTGTGTATCGCTACTTTCGTTGAAAGTAGCAATTGACAACTTCTATACAGAAAAGGGTTTTGACGGATCTGCGGAACAGATCAGGCTCTTGGATGCCATACCAGTTGTCTAAACACTTGTTTGATGATGATCGGTGGTAACCGGCCGTGATATTTCGAAAAAATATGGAATATCGTGAAAGTTATGAACTTTTTTAGTCCGATTAATCACATTATTCATTGTTCTCAAGTTTCACAAAAGTGTGTATGCGAATATTGTTCTGTAGCTGTTGTTATAGAAAATATTCTGGTTTAAAGTGCAGCACATTAAAATAAAAATGCTGGTTTTGGGAAAAATTAAAAACTAGCAAGGAGAAAAACATGGCAAAGGAGAAGTTCGTTCGAACTAAACCTCACATGAACGTTGGTACTATTGGTCACGTTGACCATGGTAAGACAACTCTTTCTGCAGCAATCACTTCATATTGTGCAAACAAATATGGTGATAAGGCTCTTAAGTATGACGAAATTGATAACGCTCCAGAAGAAAAGGAACGTGGTATTACAATCAATACTCGTCACTTGGAATATCAGTCAGACAAGAGACACTATGCTCATATCGACTGTCCAGGACACGCTGACTATATTAAAAACATGATTACTGGTGCAGCACAGATGGATGGTGCTATTCTTGTAGTAGCAGGAACTGACGGTGTTATGCCTCAGACTCGTGAACACCTTTTGCTTGCTCGCCAGGTAGGTGTACCAAAGATTATCGTATTCTTGAACAAAGCTGATATTGCTGACCCAGACATGCTTGAACTTTGTGAAGAAGATATTAAAGATACTCTTAAAACTTACGGTTTCTCTGAAGATACACCAATTATCAAAGGTTCTGCATTCAAAGCTTTGAACGAAGCTTCTAATCCAGAAAACACAAAATGTATCGAAGAACTCCTTACAGCAATGGATACTTGGTTTGATGATCCTGTTCGTGCAGAAGACAAACCATTCCTTATGCCAATTGAAGACATCTTCACTATTTCTGGTCGTGGTACTGTAGTAACAGGACGTATCGAACGCGGTGTTGTAAACATGAACGATCCAGTAGAATTGGTTGGTATTCGCCCAACACAGTCTTCTACAGTAACAGGTATCGAAATGTTCCAGAAAACTCTTGACCAGGGTATTGCTGGTGATAACGTTGGTATCCTTCTTCGCGGTATTGAAAAGAAAGATGTTGTTCGTGGACAGGTTCTTGCAAAGCCAGGCTCAATCCACCCACATACAAAGTTCGAAGCTCAGCTTTACGTTCTTACAGAAGCTGAAGGTGGACGTCACTCATCATTCCGCAATGGTTATCGCCCTCAGTTCTACTTCAGAACAACTGACATCACTGGTACTGTAACACTTGCTGATGGTGTAGAAATGGTAAATCCTGGTGATAACGTTAAGATTATCGGTGAACTTATTCACCCAGTTGCTATGGATGAAGGTCTTAAACTTGCTATCCGTGAAGGCGGTAGAACAATCGCTTCTGGACAGGTAACAAAGATTATCGAATAGTTAAAGGTAACGGATGCCTAGTTAATTCTTTTGCAAAAGATTATAGGCATCTGTTAATCCTTGGAGGATTAAATTCATGGCAAATGGAAAGATTCGTGTTCGACTTCGTGCATTTGATGTTGAACTGATCGATCAGAGTGCTAAAGCCATCGTACAGGCTGTTCAGAAAGCGGGAGCAAAGGTTTCAGGACCTATCCCTCTTCCAACAAAAATTAATAAGGTGACAGTTCTTCGTTCGCCACACGTAAATAAAAAGTCACGTGAGCAGTTCGAAATGAGAACTCACAAACGCCTTATTGACATCATGAATCCAACAACAGATGTAATGGATTCTTTGATGAAGCTTGAACTTCCTGCAGGTGTAGCTGTAGAAATTAAACAGTAGTCCTCGCACTGCTGTAAAAATATGGTACGGACCCTCCGGATCTGGGTTGGCGGCCAAAAGAAAAGGACTGAAAGTCCTAATAGGAGAATATCAGAATGAAAGGTCTGATTGCAAAAAAAGTAGGAATGACACAGGTTTTCGACGATGCCGGTAACTTAACACCTGTTACTGTGATCCGCGTTGAACCAAACACTGTTGTTGCTACAAAAACAAAGGAAACATGCGGATACGATGCTGTTGTTCTTGGTGTGGACGATATGAAGGCCAACAAGGCAAATAAAGCATACGCAGGCATTTTCCCTGAAAACGTTTCACCAAAACGTACTTTAAAAGAATTCCGCGACTTTGAAGGCGAAGTAAAAGTCGGCGATTCTGTAGGTTTGGAACTTTTCAACGAAACACGTTTCTTGGACGTTACCGCTACTTCAAAAGGTAAAGGTTTCCAGGGCGTTATGAAGAGATGGGGCTTCCATGGTGGACGCGCTACTCACGGTTCTAAATTCCATCGAGAAGCTGGTGGTACAGGAGCTTGTACAACTCCAGGTCACTGCTTTAAAAACATCAAAATGCCAGGACACATGGGATTTAAACGAGTTACCGTGCAGAATCTCAAAGTTGTTAAAATTGACCCTGAATTGAATGTAATTTTAGTTCGCGGCGCTGTTCCTGGAAACAAAGACTGCACACTTATCGTGAAGTCCGCAGTAAAGAAGAACTAGGAGATTAGGATATGGAAAAGAAAGTATATTCAACTTCTGGAAAAGAACTGCGTACTATCACTCTTGATGACAAAGTATTCGGTCTTCCAGTAAATGATGACGTTATCTATTATGCTATCACTAATGAACTTGCAAATATGCGTGTTGGTACAGCATGTACAAAAGGTCGTGCTGAAGTTCATGGAAGCAATGCAAAGCCATATAAACAAAAGGGAACTGGTAATGCCCGCCGTGGTGATAAAAAGTCTCCTATTATGGTTGGCGGTGGTACAATTTTTGGACCAAAACCACGTGATTTTAGCTATGCAATGCCAAAGAAAGCAAAACGTCTTGCAATGAAATCAATTCTTTCTATGCAAGCGCAAAGTGATAGATTTACAGTAGTTGAAGATTTTACTATCGAAAGTGGTAAAACAAAGGATTTAGTAAAAATTCTTAGCAATTTTGCAAATAATGAAAGAACTGTTATTGTTCTTAAAGATGATGACGCAAAGATTAAACGAGCTGGAAAAAATATTCCAACAGTTTCATTCCTTTCGTACAATCGTCTTAGAGCTCACGATTTATTCTATGCTCGCAAAATTGTCATTCTTGAAAGTGCTGTAAAAAATCTTTCAGATTTTTATGCTGAAGACAAGGAGGCTAAATAATGGATTACACAGATATTCTTATTGAGCCTGTAGTTTCAGAGAAGGCAAATGCTCTTAGAGAACAGAATAAGTATGTATTTATAGTACATCCTTCTGCTTCAAAGACAGAGATAAAAGAAGCGGTAAAAAGACTTTTTAATGTAAAAGTAGTTAACTGCACAACTGTTAATGTTATGGGTAAGATGAAAAGACTTCGTGGTAAACCGGGAAGAACAAGCTCATACAAAAAGGCGATTGTACGACTCGCTGCTGGAGAAAAAATCCAGGCTTTTGAAGGCGTATAAGTTCGCATAGACTAAGGGGAATTAGAAAATGGCTCTTAAAGTATTTAAGCCAATGACTGCAGGTACACGCGGACGCGTTGACCTAGTCAGAGAAGAACTGACAACCGATAGACCCGAAAAAACATTGGTGTCAGGCAAAAAGTCTAATGGTGGACGCGGAGCTGGTGGTCGTATTTCTGTGCGACATCAGGGCGGCGGACACAAAAGACGCTATCGCGATATAGATTTCAAACGCGACAAGCACGGCATTCCTGGAACTGTTAAAACAATTGAATATGATCCAAACCGCAGTGCAAACATCGCTTTGGTTTTCTATGCTGATGGTGATAAACGTTATATTATTGCGCCAAAAGGATTGCAAATAGGACAGAAAATTATGTCTGGTGAAAATGCTGCACCAACTGTTGGTAATGCACTTCCATTGGAAAAAATTCCTGTTGGTTTTACAATTCATAATGTGGAACTTACACTTGGCCGTGGTGGTCAGATGGTTCGTTCTGCTGGTGCAAGTGCTCTTATCGCTGGTAGCGAAGGTGAATATATTATTGTTCGTCTTCCTTCAGGAGAAATGCGCCGTGTAAACGGAAAATGCTACGCTACAATTGGTGTGGTAGGAAACGAAGAACACATGAATGTTCAGCTTGGAAAAGCTGGTCATAAACGATGGCTTGGTATTCGACCTACAGTCCGTGGTATGGCTATGAACCCTGTTGACCATCCACTTGGTGGTGGTGAAGGTGCTGGAAAAGGACGTAACCCTGTTACTCCATGGGGACAGCCTTGCAAAGGTTACAAAACTCGCAACAAGCGCAAGCCGTCTAACAATTTTATTGTTTCACGCAGAAAGAAGTAGTTGCATAGGAGATAACTGTGTCAAGATCTGTTAAAAAAGGTCCTTTTGTAGAGAAAAGCCTTTACAAAAAGGTAATAGCAATGAATAAAGAAGCAGATAGGAAGATGATTAAAACTTATTCCCGCTGCTCTACAATCATACCAGAAATGGTAGGTAATACTATTTCTGTGTACAATGGAAAATCATGGATTCCTGTATATGTTACTGAAAACTTGGTTGGTCACAAACTCGGTGAGTTCGCTCCAACTAGAACATATCGCGGCCATGGTGCTACGGATAAATCAGCTTCGGCTGGAAAATAATAGGTGGGTATCATGTCTGAAAGAAAAGGTTATGTAGCCACTTCTAAGTTCCTTATAGCTTCACCTACTAAGGTTCGACCGGTTGCTCATGTAATAAATCAGCAGCCATGTTCAAAGGCTTTGGCAATTCTTGCCAATATGCCACAGAAGGGTGCAGTTCTTATATCTGCGACTCTTAAGTCTGCAATTGCAAATGCATTGAATCAGAACAGTAAGCTAGATGAAGATATGCTTTACGTAAAGGAAATCAGAGTTGACGAAGGTCCTAGACTTAAAAGAGTTTGGTTCCGTGCTCGTGGACGTGCTGATCAACTTTTAAAACGTATGTGTCATATTACCGTCATCGTTGACGAGAAGGCGGGGGAATAAAGTGGGTCAGAAAGTTAATCCAATCGGTTTACGCTTGGGCGTAAACAAAACATGGCAGTCACGTTGGTATGCAGATTCAAGAGAATATGCAGATTTGGTTTTGGAAGATGTAAAAATCAGAAAGATGGTTATGGATCTTCCAGAATGTAAGAATGCCGACATTGCAGAAATTGAAATTGTGCGCCACCCTCAGCGTGTTACAATCGTAATTCACACTGCTAGACCTGGTGTTATCATCGGTGTAAAAGGTGCTACAATTGAAAAAATCAGTGCAGACATTCAGTCACAGCTGACTAAAAAAGTTCAGATCAAGATTAAAGAAGTAAAACATGCAGATGTAAATGCAAGTTTGATTGCTCAGAATGTTGGTCGACAGCTTCAAGGCCACGGTTCATTCCGAAAGGCTTTGAAACAGGCAGTAAGCAACGCAATGCGTGCTGGTGCAAAAGGTATTAAGATTCGTCTTTCAGGTCGTCTTGGCGGTGCTGATATGACTCGTACAGAAGAGCATAAAGAAGGACGCGTACCACTTCATACTCTTCGTGCAAACATAGACTATAGTACATACGAAGCTCATACAACTTACGGCAAAATTGGTGTAAAAGTATGGGTTTACAACGGTATGAACTATGGCATTGAGCAGAATGAAGATGCTGGTCAGCTTGTCCGCAAGCCACGTCGTGACCGTTCTCAGCGCCCTGCTGCAGATAAGGCTGAAAAATCAGAACCTTCTGCTAAGGAAAGGAGCTAAGTTATGCCATTAAGTCCAAAAAGAGTTATGCATCGTAAGGTGCAGCGCGGTAGAGAAAAAGGCAACGCTACCCGCGATAATACTATCGACTTCGGTAAAATTGCTCTTGTTGCAATGGAACCTACTTGGTTAAGCGCGCGCGTTATTGAAGCAGCCCGTGTTGCTATCAACCGTAAGCTTGACCGTAAGGGACAGGTTTGGATTCGAGTTTTCCCTGATAAACCGATTTCTAAAAAACCTGCTGAAGTCCGCATGGGTAAGGGTAAGGGCGCTCCAGAATCTTGGGCAGCCGTTATCAAACCAGGTATGATTTTGTTTGAAGTTGATGGAGTTGATATGACTATAGCGCACAGAGCTCTTGAGCTTGCTGCGGATAAACTCCCAATCGTAACAAAAATAGCTTATAAGCCAACACAAGACTAAGGAGGAATAAGATGGCTGAATCAAAGAAAAAATCAGATAAAGAAATGTCTTATTCTGAACTTGTTGCAAAACGTGATGAGCTTAAAAAGAAGTACATGGATCTCCGTTTTAAGATGGTGATTTCACATGTAGATAATCCAATGCAGAAACGTACAATGCGTCGAGAAATTGCACGCTTGAATACGTTCATCCAGCAGAAAAAGAATGCTGGAGAAAACAAGTAGGAGCTGAACTGTGGAAGAAAATGCTGTTCAGGCTGTAAAGACTACAAAACGTTCATTTGTAGGTCTTGTAACAAGCGATAAGATGGACAAAACCGTTGTTGTTACTGTTACAACTAAAAAAATGGACCGTCTTTACAAAAAATATGTTACTCGTTCAAAGAAATATATGGCCCATGATGAAAAGAACGACGCTCACATTGGTGATACAGTTCGCATCGTGGAATGTAGACCTCTCAGCAAAAACAAGTGCTGGCGTCTAGCTGAAATTGTAGAACGCGCTAAATAAGGTATAAGGAGTTAGAAAATGATTCAGATGCAGTCTTGTATGACAGTTGCTGATAACTCCGGTGCTAAGATTGCTCAGTGCATCAAAGTACTTGGTGGTTCTCACCGCCGCTATGCCGGAATTGGCGACATCGTAGTCGTAGCAATTAAAGATGCTATTCCTACATCTACAATAAAAAAAGGTGCTGTTCAGAAAGCGGTAATCGTGCGTCAGGCAAAAGAATATCGCCGTCCTGATGGAACTTATATTCGTTTTGATGATAATGCTTGCGTTATTGTTGACGATAACAAGAATCCTAAGGGAAAACGCATCTTCGGACCTGTTGCTCGTGAGCTTCGCGATATGGACTTTATGAAGATCGTATCTTTGGCTCCAGAGGTTCTCTAAGGAGTTATGGGTATGGAAAAGAAGTTCAAAATAAAGAAAGATGACACAGTTGAAGTTATTGCAGGAAAGGATAAAGGTAAAAGAGGAACTGTTATCAAAATCCTTCCTAAAAAAGATGCTGTAATTGTGTCTGGTGTAAACATTGTTAAAAAAGCAATGAAAAAACGAAGCGAGCAGGATCAGGGTGGAATTGCAGAAGTTGAAGCTCCACTCAACATTTCAAACGTAGCAATTGTATGTAAGAAATGTGGTCGTCCTGTAAAAATCGGTTATAAGATAGATGGCGATAAAAAACTTCGTATCTGTCGAAAATGTGGAGATATACTGTAATGGCTAATTACGTACCTCGGCTTAAGAAAGTCTATAAGGACACAATCGCCCCTGCAATGGTGAAGGAATTTAACTATTCTACACCAATGCAAATCCCTGCTGTCAAAAAAATTGTTGTAAGTATGGGTGTAGGCGAAGCACTCACGAATAAGAAACTCCTTGATGCCGCAGTTGCTGACTTGACACAGATAACAGGTCAGAAAGCTGTAAAAACTAGAGCAAAAAAGAGTATCGCTAACTTTAAGTTGCGTGAGGGCAATGAAGTTGGTGCAATGGTTACTTTGCGCGGAACAATAATGTATGAATTTTTGGATCGCTTAATTAATGTTGCACTTCCTCGTGTAAAGGATTTCCGCGGTGTCAAAGCAACAGGCTTTGATGGACATGGAAATTTTTCTCTTGGTATTACAGAACAGATTATATTCCCAGAAATTGATTTTGATAAAATCACAAAAATTGCTGGTATGAATATTACTATTGTAACAAGTGCAAAGACAGATGCAGAAGCAAAATCTTTGCTTACCAAGTTTAATATGCCGTTCCGTAAGTAGAGTGAGGAATACATGGCTAAGAAATCTTTAATCATAAAAGCCGCTCGCAAGCAAAAATATGAAACAAGACAGTACAATCGCTGTCAGCTTTGCGGTCGTCCGCGCGGATATTTGCGCAAGTATAAGATGTGTCGTCTTTGCTTCCGTAAATTAGCAAGCGAAGGCCTTCTTCCAGGCATCGCAAAATCTAGTTGGTAGAGTGGTAGGAGAATAAAATGAGTGCATCAGATCCAGTAGCAGATATGCTTACTAAGGTTCGCAATGCGGCTGTAGCCCGCCACGAAAAGGTTGATATTCCTGCTTCAAAGCTTAAGTTGGAAATTATAAAAATTCTTAAGACTGAAGGATATATCAAAAACTTTAAAAAGGTTCAGGAAGACGGACATTCAGTTATCCGTATCATTCTGAAATATGATGACAGAAATAATCCTGTGATTCACGGTGTAAAGAAGATTTCTACACCGGGTCGCCGAGTTTATTCTGGTTATAAAGATTTGCCACGTGTCTTCAATGGCTACGGAACAATCATAGTTTCTACTTCTGCTGGTGTTACAACTGGTAAGAAGGCTTCTGAAAAAATGGTTGGCGGTGAATTGATTTGCTCGATTTGGTAGTAGGAGGAAGAAATGTCTAAATTAGGTAAACTTCCTGTAGCTATTCCAGCAGGAGCAACTGTAACAGTAAACGGAAACGTAGTTACTGTAAAAGGTCCAAAAGGCGAACTGAAACAGTCTTTCAGTGATAATGTGAAGGTTGAAGTAAAAGGTTCAGAAGTTATTGTTGAATCTGTAGGTTCTACAAAACAAGCTAATGCTGATCACGGTCTTTATAGAAACCTTATACACAATATGGTTTTGGGTGTAACAACTGGATTTTCTAAAACATTAGTTATTACTGGTGTAGGTTATCGTGCAGAAGTTAAAGGCGATACCTTGATGATGAATCTTGGATATTCAAATGACTTCTTTGTTTCAATTCCTACAGGACTTACTGCTGTTGCAGATCCAACTGGTAAATTGACTATTTCTGGTGCTGACAAACAGCTCGTTGGTGAATTCAGTGCTCAGATTCGTAAGCTTCGCTTGCCTGAACCTTACAAAGGAAAAGGTATCCGCTACGATAATGAAGTTATCAGACGCAAAGTCGGAAAGACTGGTGTTAAATAAGGTGGAGCGCAATGTTTAAGAAACTAAACGATAAAGACAGAAAACGCCTTCACAGAAAGGTTCATATTCGTAAAAGTATTTACGGAACTGCAGAACGTCCAAGAATGACTGTAACCCGCAGCAATAAGAATCTTTATGTTCAGGTTATCAATGATGACGAGGGAAAAACTCTTGCTTCGATTTCTACAATGGAAAAAGAATTTTCTGCTCTAAAGACAACTGTTGCAGATGCAGAAAAACTTGGAGAAGCATTCGGTGCACGCCTTAAGGATAAAAAGATTACAACTGTAGTTTTTGATAGAAATGGTTATCTTTATCACGGTGTTGTAAAAGCCCTTGCAGACGGAACCCGCAAAGCCGGGATTGTATTCTAGGAGTTAAAATGGAACGCCAGAAATTTGATAAAGACCCAAAAGAGAAAGAATTTGTTGAAAAATTAGTTACTCTTAATAGAACATCAAAGACAGTAAAGGGTGGACGAAGAATGTCTTTCTCTGCTCTTACAGTTGTAGGTGATCAAAAAGGTCGTGTAGGTTACGGTTTTGGAAAGGCAAATGACGTTTCCGAAGCTATTAAAAAGAGCATTGACAAAGCTAAACGTAATATGGTTGTAATGCCTATGAAAAACGGTACTTTGCCACATGAAATTATTGGAAAATACAAGAGTTCTTCAGTTCTTCTAAAACCTGCTTGTTCTGGTACAGGAATTAAAGCTGGTGGGGCAGTTCGTTCTGTAATGGATGCTGTAGGAGCTACAGATGTTATTTCAAAATCTTTGGGATCAAGTTCATCTGTAAACGTTGTTCGTGCAACATTTAATGCTATTCAGAATCTTATGGATGCAAAAGCTGTTGCAGCTGCACGTGGAAAGACACTTGATGAATTGTGGGGTTAATCATGGCTAAGGCAAAACAGTTAAAGATTACACTTGTAAAGAGTACAATCGGACAGAAACCTGCCAAAGTTGCCACAGTTCGCAGCCTTGGGTTGAAGAAGATTAACTCTTCTGTAATACAGGACGATAGTGATTCAGTTCGCGGTATGATAGCTTCTGTTTCTCATCTTGTAAAAGTAGAGGAGGCAAAATAATGTCTGATTACAATCCAGTACTCAGAGCTCCAGAAGGAGCTAATAGAAAGCCTAAGCGTGTAGGACGAGGTTCTTCTTCAGGACTTGGTTCAACTGCAGGTAAAGGTAATAAGGGACAGCAATCTCGCTCTGGTGGAAAAGTATACGTAGGTTTTGAAGGCGGTCAGATGCCTCTTTACAGACGTGTTGCGATTCGTGGTTTTTCAAACTATCCTTTTAAAAAGGAATATGTTTGCGTTAACTTGGATCAGATTGAAGCAAAATATGCTGATGGTGAAACTGTAAATAAGAAAACTCTTTCTGAAAAAGGTTTTATTTCAGTTACATCCCCTGTGCTTGTAAAAGTTCTTGGTAACGGAGACGTTACAAAGAAACTTACAGTTGAAGTAGATAAGATTTCTGCTTCTGCAAAAGCTAAGATTGAAAAAGCTGGTGGTTCTGTAAAAACTGCTGAAAAAGCTGAAGAATCTAAATAAGTTCAGGGAGTAGAGCATGGCAAGCAATCCTATTGTAAATATGTTTAAAGTTAAAGAGCTTCGCAGCCGTATGCTTTTTACATTCCTTATTTTGGCTATCTTCCGACTTGGAAGTGTTATAACCATTCCAGGAATTGATGCAAATGTGTTGCTAAAGTACTTTGACGACTTGGCTTCGCAAAATAAAAATGCGTTTGCAAGTTATATGGATTTCTTTGTAGGTGGAGCATTTTCAAATTTCTCAATTTTTATGTTGGGAGTTATGCCCTACATTTCTACGCAGATTATTATGCAGCTTGCTGTGGTTATTTTCCCTTCTTTGAAACGTGCGGTGCAGGAAGACGGTGGACAGCGTAAAATGGCTGCATGGACTAGAATAGGTACAATTTTTGTATGTATTCTTCAGTCTTATGCAGTTACAGTTTATGCTGCTAGTATTCCTGGCTGTATTATGCTTGACCCACGCTGGAAGTTTAATGCTCTAGCTATGTTGACTGTAACAACAGGGTCTATGATAACAATTTGGCTTGGTGATCAGATTACTGCAAACGGTATTGGCAACGGAATTTCTATGATGATTTTTGCTGGTATTGTTGCTCGTCTTCCAAGCGCAATTATGGAACTGTCTCAAAAAGTATCTTCTGGAGAAATTCAGTTGGTATTTGTAATCCTTGTGATTCTTATGTTCCTTGTTATTGTAGCGTTGGTAATTTATGAAGAGTCAGGAGAACGCAAAATTCCTGTGCATTACGCAAAACGTGTTATTGGAAGAAAAATGTATGGTGGTCAAAACACTTATATTCCTTTCAAAATTAATCCGTCTAACGTAATTCCTTTGATTTTTGCGAACTCTCTTCTTACTTTACCGCTTCAGCTCTTTTCAATGATGGGAAATAATCAGGATTCTCCAAGGTGGATAGTAAAGCTTTCTACAATACTTTCACCTAACGGACTCTGGTATAATATTTTGTTGGTTATTCTTATCGTGTTCTTTGCATACTTCTACACTCAGGTTACTCTGAACCCTACAGAAATCGCAAAGAATATCCGGGAAAACGGCGGCTCGATTCCTGGTGTACGTACTGATAAAACAGAAGAATACCTTCAGAAGATATTGAATCGACTTATTCTTCCAGGTTCATTATTCTTAGCAATGATAGCGATTGTTCCTACCGTTGTTCAGAATCTTTTCCATTTCCCTCAGTCAATTTCTATGCTGATGGGAGGAACTTCACTTATCATTATGGTAGGTGTTGACTTGGATACTATGAGTCAGATAGAAGCTCTTTTGAAAATGCATCATCAAGACGGTCTTACTAAAAAGGGTAAAATCAGATCACGAAATTTGTAAAAAATCGTGAATTAGTAGTAGAAAAAGATTGAGAATATATGCTATATTACTTCTCACCGAATTGTCTCTCATTGCGAGGTGCCAGGATTCGGTGAGAATGTATATTCTCAGGGGGTCTTTTATGAAAGTACGAACCAGTGTAAAACCTATCTGTGACAAGTGTAAGGTTATTAAAAGAAACGGTGTTATCCGTATTATTTGTACAAATCCAAAACACAAGCAGAGACAGGGCTAAGGAGTAACAGATGGCTCGAATATCTGGGGTTGATATCCCAAACAAACACTTATGTGTTGCTTTAACTTACATTTATGGTATTGGTAACTCTGTAGCAAAAAAGATTTGTGAAGAAGCAAAACTTGATCCTATGAAGATGGCTAACGATCTTACACAGGATGAAATTGCACAGATTCGTGATATCATCGATAAAAACTACAAAGTTGAAGGCCGTCTCCGTACAGAAATCGGTCTTAATCTTAAACGCTTGATGGATATTGGCTGCTATCGTGGTCTTAGACACAAGCGAGGTCTTCCAGTTCGTGGACAGAGAACACGTACCAATGCACGTACCCGCAAGGGTAAGAAGAAGACTGTTGCTAACAAGAAGAAGGCTTAAGGCGGAGGAATTCAATGGCTACAGTTAAAAAGCGAAAGGAAAAGAAAAGCGTTTTTGAAGGTAATGTTTACATTCAGGCAACGTTTAACAATACTATCGTAACTATTACAGACTTGAACGGTAATGCTCTTGCATGGGCATCATCGGGTGGTCTTGGTTT
Organism: uncultured Treponema sp.; assembly: GCA_934667505.1. Classification (GTDB taxonomy): domain Bacteria; phylum Spirochaetota; class Spirochaetia; order Treponematales; family Treponemataceae; genus Treponema_D. Next base: position 116,453 of record CAKULY010000002.1, read on the forward strand.
CCGTGGAGCAAAAAAGTCTACTCCATTTGCCGCTCAGACAGTTGCTGAAACTGCTGTTCAGAAGGCAGTAAGCTACGGCTTGCGTGAAGTTAATGTTTATGTAAAGGGACCTGGAATGGGACGCGAAAATGCAATTCGCTCTCTTGGTGTTATGGGTCTTAGAGTAAAATCTATTCACGATGTTACTCCTATTCCTCATAACGGATGTCGCCCTCGCAAAACACGCCGTATGTAAGGAGATTTAAGTAATGGGTAGAAGTACACTTCCAATTTTGAAGCGATGCAAAGCTTTGGGAATTAGCCCTACTGTAATGGGTTATGATAAGGAAACCAATAGAAACCAAAAGCAGACTAGAAGAAAAAAGTCTGAATATGGAATCCAGCTTAACGAAAAGCAAAAGGTGAAATTCATCTATGGTCTTTTGGAAAAGCAGTTTAAAAAATACTATGTTATGGCGACAAAGAAAAATGGCGTAACAGGTGAAATGCTTCTTCAAATCCTTGAATCAAGACTTGACAATGTTGTTTTCCGACTTGGATTTTCGAAGACTCGAAATGAGGCTAGACAAATGGTAAGTCACGGTCACATAGAAGTTAACGGTTCAAAAGTAGATATTCCATCTTACCTTGTAAAAGCAGGTGATGTTATTTCTATTAGAGAGTCAAGTCGCTCATTGTCAGGAATTAAAACTAGTGTTATCAAGAATGAAAACAGAAAGGTTCCTTCTTGGCTTGAAGCTGATAAAGCAAATTTCTCTGGTAAGGTATTAAATTTGGCTGCAAGAAGCGACATTGATTATGCAGTTGAAGAACGCCTTATTGTCGAGTTCTATTCAAAATAATAAGGAGTTCAGATGGCTCGCAAAAATCTGCTTAAAGGTTTTAAAAAACCTAAGGGTATTACTTTTGAGCATCTTGAAAATAATCCGAATTACGGTAAGTTTACAGCTTATCCTTTTGAAACAGGATTTGGTACAACCGTTGGTAATACATTACGACGTGTGCTCTTGTCTTCAATTCAGGGATATGCAGTAACTTCAATTCGAATTACTTCATACGATGCTGATGGTGTTCCTCATGTTATCTCCAGTGAATTTGAAGCAATTCCAAATGTTTCCGAAGATACTCTGGAAATAATCAATAGTCTGAAACAGATCCGCTTGCGTCTGCCTAACGACGTTGAACAGAATACTTTCCTTTATGAATTTAAAGGACCAGGTGTTGTAAAGAGCGATGACCTTGCAAGAGGCGATGAACTTGAAATCATGACAAAAGATATGCTTCTTTTTACCATGATGGAAGATGCTCGTTTGGACATAGAACTACAAGTAGATCTTGGAAGAGGCTATGTTCCTGCTGAAGTAAATGAACATTACATTGAAATTGTTGGAACAATTCCGATGGATGCGATTTTTACTCCAGTTCCAAAAGTTAAGTATTCAATTGAACCTTGTCGTGTTGGACAGCGAAATGATTACGATAAACTTATTTTGGAAATTTGGACTGACGGAACAATTGCACCTGAAGATGCATTGGCTGAAGCTGCAAAGATAGCAAAAGATCATTTTTCAATCTTTGTAAACTTCAACGACAGTGAAATCTCTGGTAGTGATGAAAGTGATGAAGTTGATGCAAGAATTGGGGAAATCCTTAATACTCCTGTAGAAGAACTTGAACTTTCTGTTCGTTCATCAAACTGCTTGAAGAACGCGAACATTCGCACTATCGGTGAATTAACAAAAAAGACAGAAGATGACATTGCCAAGACTAGAAATTTTGGTAAGAAAAGCCTTACTGAAATAAAAGAAAAGCTTCAGGAATGGGGACTTACACTAGGAATGACAGATTACAGTCATCTGAAGAATGCTGTAAATAAAACAAAGCAGAAGGAAGAAACAGATGAATCATAGAAATGGTTTTAATCCGCTTTCACGCACAACAGCACATCGTCGGGCTATGTCTCGCAATATGGTAACTTCGCTTTTTAGATTTGAACGTATTACAACTACAAAATCTAAAGCTCTTGAAGTTAGAAAGGCTGCTGAAAAATTAATTACTAGAGGCAAAATAGATTCTGTTCATAATCGCCGTGAGGTTGCAAAATTTATTCAGGATGAAAAGATTTTGAATAAATTGTTTACAGAAATAGCTCCTAGAATGAAAGATCGCAATGGTGGTTATACTCGTGTTCTTAAACTCGGATTCCGACAGGGCGATGCTGCTGACATGGTTATTCTCGAACTTGTAGACTACAAACTTGAGGATAAATCTGAAACAGAAGAAAAGAAATCTGGCTCTGCTAAAAAAGCTGCTCCAGAAAAAGCTGCTTCTGAAAAGAAACCTGCTACTAAAAAAGCAACTGCTACAAAGACGACAGCAGAAAAGAAACCTGCTGCTAAAAAATCTACTGCAAAGAAAGCTGACGCACCAAAGGCAGATGCTGCTGCAGATAAGGAGTAAGATATGTCTAAGAACCATCGTGGAACTGGAATAAGAACACTTCCTGCACATGGAAGAGCAACTTGCCCTATCTGTAAGAGAGATGGTGTAAAGTGTCTTTATGAACAGGAAGTAGACGGAAAGACTGTAAATATTTGTAAAGTTTGCAAAGCTGCATTGAAAAACAAGGCTAGAATTGAAGCAAAGAATGCGGCTGCTGTGGCTCCTGCTGCAGAGGAAGCACCTGCTTCAGCTGAATCAACTGCAGACGCTCAGTAATTTTACTTTCTGACACAAACCGCCCTAAAATTGGGGCGGTTTTTTTTTTGCTTTAAATTAAATATTGGTATTGACAAAAATTATCGGGGGGGGGTACAATTTCTGTAATATATTTTGAACTGATAGTCAGTTCAAGTTTTTTGGAGAATGTAATGAAAAAAATTATTACAGGAATTGTAGCTATCTGTGTTTTTATTGCAAGTGTGAGCGCAGTCGATTTTTCTGTTGGGGCATTTGGTAATTTTAATGCCAGTTTAGGCATCGATTTTTCGTCTAATCAAAAAGATAGTTTGGAAGATTTGAAAAAAAATCTAGTATCTTCAGGTCTTGACGTTTCTGACAAGAAAGTTCCTCTTATTGGAGGGGGATTTGGAATTTATGCTAATTTTGGCTTATTCGAAACAGGAAAATCGGTATTGGGAATTCAGCCGGAAATTGATTTTAATTTTAGAAACGGTCTTAAGTATACATTAAAATATTCTTCATCGAGTGCTTCTGAAGAAGTGAAATTAAATCTTTTTAATCATACTATGGATATTCCAGTTTTTCTTACGTATAAAGAAACTTTTAAGACTGTGCGTTTGGGATTGGGCATCGGACCATATATTTCAATTCCATTGTATGGAGAACAAATTGTTACAGATTATGCAGGTGTCGAAACTACGCAATATGTTGATGGAAAAGAGCATGGTGGCGTAAAGGTTACTTTTGATGGTATAAATTTTGGGTTTGCATTTAATGCAAATTTCGGATACAAGTTTGGAAAAGGATTTATGAATGTCGATGCTAGGTATTTCCTTGACTGCTCACCTACAAAAATAAAAGCAACGCAAGGAAGTGTTTCTGCAACGCAAGAATATATTTATAGACGAATGCTTTCTTTAAGTTTAGGTTATGAGTATAAACTTGGCTTTTAGATTTTATTTTAAGGTTTTGTAATTTTATTGCTTCTGAACAGTTTTGTTTGGAAGCAATTTTTTTGAATTCTTCTAATGGACGTTATGGATACGCAGATTTTTTTGTAACCGTTATAAAAAAAATCGACGTTCAGGTCAAATATGTTTTCGCAAAACATTGAAATTATGTAAAAAACTAGTACTCCTTTTTATTGATTGCGTATTATTCATTTTTTTGCAAAAAAAACTGGTACCATAATGAAGTACAAGTTCATCAGCGACGGCAACTGGACTGCCGACATCAAGGCTCCGGATACAATCGACGATGGATTCGGCGGTAAAAACGGCTTGGTTGAAGTTGATGTGTTAGGCGCAAGCGGCAGCGACGGTGGAGCTGTAGCAAAGGCAAAAATCAACTTTGTTTCTTGGACAATGGCTGGTGTACAGGCAAACTACCTTACACAAGGTGCTTCAGATCCAACAAAGAAAGGTATGGATCTTGATTCTGTAACAGTAGGTCTTAAATCTTACAACAAGTTTGTAGGTAACTTCCTTCCTAACTGCCCGGTTTACATTGAAATTGCTTTGGCAGAAAAAGAAATGGAAGACTATGCTGGAAACGAAGTGGACAAGTTAAACTATATTTACAGAAAAAATACTACAGGCGATGACCTTGTTTCATGGGAAGACGGTCTTAAAAATCTTGCAACAGGTCTTTTCACAAGCCCAGTAGAATTCCTTTCAATGGCAAACAACAACGAAGGCTCTGCTGCAGGTCCTGGTTCAAACCCATTCCTTGGACACCTTAAATTCGGATTCAACACTCCTTATGTAAACTTCCTTACAGGATTCAACTATGCAAAGCCAGATGT
>CAKULY010000003.1 GCA_934667505.1 uncultured Treponema sp.
ATAAGTTCTAAATGTCATTGTCGTACTTGATACAACAATCTCTAAATGATTGCAATATATGCATTTAGATTTTCGGATCAAGCCCGAAAATGACAGAAAAGATACTTTTGGGACATCCCCTTTTTTATGTGAAAAAATCTGATTTGCCTGAGCCTGTGAGGAAGAAATTAAGGGCGGAAGAATTTTTTCCCTCTAAAAAACTACTTAAAAAGTTCTAAAACGCTTTCCTTAGGAATTGCGCCTGTAGAATGATTTACAACTTGGCCATCTTTAAAAACGAACAAAGTTGGAATGCTCATAATGTTGTATTTTGCAGCAAGGTGTTCATTTTCATCTACATTTAATTTGCAAAATTTGTATTGAGAGTATTCTTCTGAAAGCTCGTCAACAATTGGAGAAAGCATTTTGCAAGGTCCGCACCAGTCTGCATAAAAATCTACAAGAACAGTCTTATCGCTTTGCAGAACTTCTTTTTCAAAATTTTCTTCATTCAATTTTACAACCATAATATTCCCCCGTGTAATAACTTAATGAAACGTTTAAATTGATTAAAAATTATAAACTTGCTAAAAAGATAATAATAAAGAATGTTAAATTCAATTAAAATATTCTAAGAAAGAGTTGCATTTTGCCTATAGATATTCTTCAATAAAATAACGAAATTACTAGACTTTTAAGGCTTGTTGAATTAATTTTTAAAAAGAGTTTATTTGGAGGAATCATGGAATTAAAAGGAACTCAGACGGAAAAAAATCTTCAAACGGCTTTTGCTGGTGAATCGCAGGCAAGAAATAAGTATACCTATTTTGCAAGCAAAGCTCGAAAAGACGGCTATGAACAAATCGCCGCAATTTTTGAAGAAACTGCAAACAATGAAAAAGAGCATGCAAAAATGTGGTTTAAGTTGCTCAATGGCGGCATTGGCTCTACAGAAGAGAACTTAAAAGCCGCTGCCGAAGGCGAAAATTACGAATGGACTGACATGTATTCAGGCTTTGCAAAAACTGCCCGCGAAGAAGGATTCGAGGCTATTGCAAAACTTTTTGAAGGTGTTGCCGCTATTGAAAAACATCACGAAGAACGTTACCGAAAGCTTCTTAAAAATATAGAAGATAAGGTTGTGTTCAGCCGTGACGGAGACTGTATTTGGCAATGTCGAAACTGTGGTCATATCGTAGTTGGAAAAGAAGCTCCAAAAGTGTGTCCTGTATGTGCTCATCCACAAAGTTTCTTTGAAATTTCTGCAGAGAATTACTAGGAAAATCCGAATTTCTAAATAACCTAAACTTCGAGTTTTCAGAAAAATAAACAAAATTAAAGCTTCGCTGAAAGCCTTTTTTTCTAGCAGTTATAAAAAACTCGAAGTTTGGGGTTCGGGCGACCTGATAAAATCTCTAAAAAATGAAAAATGTTCTAAAAACTATGCAATCAAAACTAAGCCTTTTTGCAGTTGTTTTTTTTCAATATAAAATGTAAATTGAACAATCGGCAAAGACTGTAGCAAGGTTGTGTAGTTTTTTTGCAAAAAGTAATCAAATTTATAAAGACGAATAAACTCGATTAAAGCGTTTCTTTTTCACTAAAAAATCGGCACTCATGCTATTTGTAAAAGCTTGATATTTTTCTAATCTATTTTTAAGGATTTTTTATGGAATCAAATCAGACTCTTGAAAATAAAGACAATTTAAAATCTGCTCTTGTAGCTATTCTCGGGCGACCTTCTTCTGGAAAATCCACCTTTATGAACACTGCCTGCCAGGAACCTGTTAGCATTGTTTCGCCAGTTCCGCAAACAACAAGGAATGCAATCCGCGGCATTGTAAACACTTCTTTTGGGCAGCTTGTTTTTGTAGATACGCCTGGCTATCACGAATCAGAAAAAAAACTTAATCTTCGCTTAAAGAATGTTACTGAAGAGCAGCTAAAAGATTCTGATTGTATTCTATATATAATCGATACAACAAGAGCGCCTGGCAATGAAGAGATTATGAATTCTTCCCTTGCTGAAAAGTATGCGGAGCGATTGGTTATAGCTTTAAATAAAATAGATTCAAAAGAATCTGATGTTGCAAAAATTCGGGCTTTTATTTCGGAGCATTTGCCCTCTGTCCCAGAAAATAGAATTTTAGAAATGTCTGCTCAAAAGGATATTGGAATAAATGAAGTTTTAAAAGCTCTGTACGAAATCGCTCCAGTTGCGCCTGCGCTTTATACAGAAGATATGTATACCGATCAAAATATCGCTTTTAGAATAAGCGAAATAGTTCGGGGCGAAGCTATAAACAGGCTTGAACAGGAACTGCCTCACTGTTTGTATGTAGATATTGCCGACTTGGAATCGCGTGGCAACAACGGAAAAATTTGGGTAAGAGCTTTTATTTGTGTTGAACGCGAGAGTCAAAAAGGCATGGTGATAGGCAGGGGAGCTTCTATGATAAAACAGATTCGCATGGCTAGCCTTAAAAAAATCCAGGAAGTTTTTCCATTTAAAGTTGACCTTGACCTTCAAGTAAAGGTTGATAAAAACTGGCGGCAGCACGACAAAACTATTACAAAACTTATTCCATAATTTTTTATTGTAAAATCAACATTCTTTTGGTAAAATAGAACATTATGAGTGAACTTAGGACTCTTGCTGGTAAACCTATTGATTTGGGCGCAACTGTGACTTCAAAAGGTGTAAACTTTGCTGTATATAGTCAAAATGCCGAGCGCGTTGTATTAGATTTGTTCAATTCTGAAAAGGATAAGCAGCCTTATGCCTCAATTGAATTTGATTCTAAAAAGAATAAGACAGGAAGTGTTTGGCATGTTTTTGTAGAAGGCTTAAAGCCCGGCGCGCTCTATCTTTACCGAGTAGACGGTCCTTACAATCCTCCTTTAGGACACAGATTTAATTTTAATAAGTATCTTCTTGACCCTTATGCAAAGTGTCTTACAAACGGCTCCGTATTTAAATCTTATAATCGCCAAAGGGAACTGGGGCTTGCCGGCATCGAAAACGGAAAACTTTCTGATTTGTCCGATTTTCCTAAGTGCGTTGTAATTGATGACGAAGATTTTGACTGGCAAGGCGATTGTCCGTTGAATTACCCCGCTTCAGAAATAATTATTTACGAAGCTCATTTAAAAGGATACACAGCTTCTTCAACTTCAGGGGTTAGTCATCCTGGAACTTATAAAGGCTTTATTGGAAAAATCCCATACTTGAAAAAACTTGGCATAACGGCAGTTGAATTTATGCCAATATTTGAATTTGATGAAAACGAAAACGGCAATATAAATCCAAAAACTGGCGAAAAGCTTAAAAATTTCTGGGGCTATAGTACGATGGCGTTTTTTTGTCCAAAGGCTTCTTATGCTGCTGGCAAAACTCCAGGTTCTCCTGTAAACGAATTTAAAGAGCTTGTTCGCGAGATGCACAGGGCTGGAATAGAAGTTATTCTTGATGTTGTTTTTAATCACACTGCAGAAGGCAACGAACATGGCTATACATTCAGTTTTAGAGGATTTGAAAATTCTGTTTACTATCTTTTGCCAGAAGACCATAAGCAGTATTACACAAATTTTAGCGGCTGCGGAAATTCTGTAAATGCGGCGCATCCTGTGGTCACAAGATTCATACTTGACTGTTTGCGCTATTGGGTTACAGAAATGCATGTGGACGGATTTAGGTTTGACCTTGCTGCGGAACTTTGCCGCGATCAGCAGGCTAGAATACAACCATTTCCTCATTTAATAAATGCTATAAGCGAAGATGCAATACTTTCTAAAACTACAATAATTGCAGAACCTTGGGATTGCGGCGGCGGTTATCTTTTAGGAGGGTTTCCTGGCCACTGGAGCGAATGGAATGACAAATTCCGCAACGATTTGCGTCGCTTTATCCGTGGGGACGAAGGCGTTGTAACTGCTGCGGCTACAAGAATCGCAGGAAGCTCAGATCTTTTTAATCATCACGGAAGAAAGCCTAGCGCTTCTGTTAATTTTGTTACCGCTCACGATGGTTTTACCTTAAACGACCTTGTAAGTTACAATGGAAAGCACAACGAAGAAAATGGCGAAAATAATCGCGACGGTTCAGACGATAACAACTGCTACAATCATGGTTATGAAGGAATTACTGTAAATCCAAAAATTGAAAATCTTCGCGTGAAAAAAATAAAAAATTTTATATTAAGCTTGATGATTTCCCAGGGAATTCCGATGATTTCTGCAGGCGACGAGTTTAGACGCACTCAAATGGGAAACAACAACGCCTACTGCCAGGACAATGAAATTTCTTGGGTCAATTGGAATTTGCTTGGAAAAAACACTGAAGTCTGGGATTTTACTGCAAAAGTAATAAATCTTAGAAAAACTCATAAAGTGTTCCGCCGCACAGAATTCTTTTCTAGCTCAAAGCCGGAAATCGATTGGTTTAATAGCGAAGGAAAAACACCTGATTGGTCAAAATTAAAGCGTTTTCTTGCGTTCAGGCTTATGGGAAGTGCAAATTCTGATGGTTTCGCTAGAGATAATGATTTTTATATCGCCGCAAATATGGACATGTACGATTTGACAATAACAGTTCCTTCTTGCTCAAAAGGAAGAAAATGGTACATGGTGGTAGATACTTCTATCGTCGGTTCGGATTCTGTAAAAGATCCAGGAACAGAAGAGCTTCTTACAGAACAGCAGCGATATGTACTCCCTTCAGACAGTTTTATAGTCCTTATTGCAAAGTAGATATTGTCCTAATATTCTTTGCAATTGTTGAAAAAAGCACTGTTAATTATTCAAAAAATATGTTATAGTCACTTACCTTTACTATATAGTTTGAAATTTAGTTTTTATAAAAGTTAAGTTTCAGTATTAGAAGATACCCTGGAGGTTAGTAAATGAAGTTTGACGCCGCAAAATTTAAAGAAAATCTTGAAGGACGTTTAAGAAGACAGTACGGAAAAGATATTTCTCAGGCAAACAAACATGATCTTTTTGATGCCGTGTCAGCATCCGCTCTTGAAGTTATTATGGAAAACTGGATGGCAACACGTCATGAATATGAAAAAAAGCCTGTAAAGCAGCTTTATTATCTTTCGGCAGAATTTTTGATGGGCCGCGCTTTAAGCAACAACCTTATTAATGCGGAAATTTCTGATCAGGTAAAAGAAGTTCTTAAAGGCATGAAAATTGACTTTGACATGATTGAAGATCAGGAACCTGATGCCGGTCTTGGCAACGGAGGACTTGGTCGTCTTGCAGCATGTTTCTTGGATTCCCTTGCAACTCTTGACTATCCTGGACACGGATATGGTATCCGCTATCGCTATGGAATGTTTGAACAAAAAATTGAAAATGGCTATCAGGTTGAATATCCTGACAATTGGCTTGTTCACCGAGATCCATGGGAAATAAAACGAAGCGACCTTGCCGTTACAGTTAAGTTTGGCGGCAACATCGCTTATGGAAAGACTCCAGACGGCCGCGACCGATATTACATTGAAAACGCAGAGGAAGTTACAGCAACTCCTTACGATATGCCAATCGTCGGTTTTGGTACAGGAACTGTAAATACACTTCGTCTTTGGCAGGCTTCTTCTCCTAACGGATTTGATTTGCAGCTTTTTAACAACATGGAATACAATCGTGCTGTTGAAAAACAAAACAGCGCGGAAAATGTAAGCGCCGTTCTTTATCCAAATGATTCTGGTCCTAGCGGAAAAACGCTTCGCCTGAAGCAGCAGTATTTCTTTAGCTCTGCATCTTTGCAGGATTTAGTGCGTCACTATGTTGCTGACTATGGCACAGATTTTAGCAAGTTTGCAGACCTTCATGTAATTCAATTGAATGATACTCACCCTGTAGTTGCAATTCCAGAACTCATGAGAATCCTTATGGATGAATACTATGTAGGCTGGGATGACGCTTGGGATGTTGTAACGCACACATTCGCTTATACAAACCACACAATTCTTGCAGAAGCTCTTGAAAAGTGGCCGATAGAAATCTTCCAAGGTCTGCTTCCGCGAATTTATCAGATTGTTGAAGAAATAAACCGCCGCTTTATGATTGAACTTCGCACAAAGTATCCTAATGATTATGCAAAGCAAGGAAGAATGTCTATCATAAACAATGGGAAAGTTTATATGGCATGGCTTGCAATTCATGCCGGCTTTAGTGTAAACGGCGTTGCTGAGCTTCACACAAGACTCCTTAAGGAAAAAGAGCTTCACGACTGGTATGAAATGTATCCAGAAAAGTTCAACAATAAGACAAACGGTATTACACAGCGTCGTTGGCTTCTTTCTGCGAACCCAGAGCTTGCTAAATTTATTACTAAAAGAATTGGACACGGCTGGGAAAAAGATCTTTCTAAACTTAAGGGACTTGAAAAATTCACTTCTGATAAGGATTTAGAAGAACTTATTGCTATAAAAGATGCGAATAAACGCCGGCTTGCAGAATTCTTGAAGCATGCGCAAGGCGAAATGATTGATTCTGAAAGTATTTTCGACGTGCAGGTAAAACGTTTGCACGAATATAAGCGCCAGCTTATGAATATTCTTCACATAATGTACGTTTATAACAAAATGCTTGAAGATCCTAGCTACAAGCCTGCTAAGAAGACTTATATCTTTGGTGCGAAGGCTGCTTCTGGTTACCGCCGTGCAAAGGCTATAATCAAACTTATAAACACTGTTGCAGAACGAATTAATAACGACCGTCGTGTAAATGACAGGCTTCACGTTGTGTTTGTTGAAAACTACAGAGTTTCTGTTGCAGAAAAGATTTTCCCTGCTGCAGACCTTTCTGAACAGATTTCAACTGCTGGACTTGAAGCTTCTGGAACATCTAACATGAAGTTCATGGTAAACGGTGCTCTTACAATGGGAACTATGGACGGCGCAAACATCGAAATTGTTGAAAAAGCCGGAAAAGAAAATGCGTTTATCTTTGGTTTGCTTGCAGATGAAATTCTAAAGATTGAAGATGAGCATACTTACAATCCTCAGGTTTACCTTGAAAGAAATCCTGGACTTGCAAAGGTTGTTAATCAGCTTGTTGACGGCACTTATGACCCTTCTCACCAGATGTTTAAGGAACTTTACGATTCTTTGGTATATGGAATTGAAGGCAACCGTGCGGACGTTTACTACGTTCTTGCAGACTTTGACGATTATTGCAGGGCTCAAAACGAAGCCGAAAAGCTTTATGCCGACAAGAAAAAGTGGGCAAAAGCATGCTTGCTTAATATTGCGAACGCAGGAAAGTTCAGTTCTGACAGAACAATTGAAGACTATGTAAAGGATATTTGGCATTTAAAGAAATTGCCGCGTCCTGTAGAAGGTTCTGTTGTTAGCCAGAGTGCTAAGAAATCTTCAAAAAAGACAAAGTAAAAATCATTAAGTACTAAAAAAGGCTATCCTAGATGTTTACAACTTCCAGGATAGCCTTTTTTTTTGTAGGGGCTGTCCCAAAAGTATCTTTTCTGTCATTTTCGGGCTTGACCCGAAAATCTAAATGCATATATTGCAATCATTTAGAGATTGTTGTATCAAGTACGACAATGACATTTAGAACTTATTAGACATCCCCTTGTCGAAACGTTTTTAAGAGTTTTAAGCTGTTTTTTCAGATTCCATTGTTGGATACTTGTCAAAGAATTTCTTTGTTTCGCGCGCTGCAACTCCGCTAAGAACTATAAGTGAAATACAGTTTGGCCAAGCCATAAGTCCGTTTGTAATGTCAGCGATTGTCCAAACCTGGCTAATCGTCATGTAAGGACCGATTGCGACTGCTAAGATGTATAGAATTCTGTAAATCATAACAAGTTTCATTTTTCCGTTTGAAAGATATTCCAAACATCGTTCAGAGTAGTAGTCCCAGCCAAGAATCGTTGTGAATGCAAAGAATACAAGACAAATCATAAGCAGGAACTGAACAGAATGTCCGTCGCCACCCAAAACTGAATTAAATGCTTTTGTTGTAAGTTCAATTCCATTTGCGCCAGAAGTGTATGCCCCGGAAATTACGATTGAAAGTCCTGTCATTGTACAAACGATGATTGTATCGATGAATGTTCCTGTCATTGAAACAAGACCCTGAGCAACTGGTTCTTCTACTTTTGCAGAAGAGGCTGCAATTGCCGCAGAACCAAGACCTGCTTCGTTAGAGAAAATACCACGCGCAATACCTTTCTGCATAGATTCTGTTATTGTTTTAAATGTCCAGCCAGCGGCACCACCGGCAACGGCTTTCCAACCGAATGCATTCTTGAAAATAATTACAAAAGCTTCTGGAATTTTTGTTGCGTTCATAACAAGCACGCTTACTCCAAGGAATACGTACAAAATTGCCATGAAAGGAACAAGAACCTGTGCTACCTTAGAAATTCGTTGAAGTCCGCCGATTATAACAAGGGCTGCAAAAATTGTTATAAGTGCACCTGCTATTACTGTTGCCCAGGAATAGCTAGTTCCAAAAAGTGTAAATGCAACGTGTTTTGTTTCTGGGTCAAAAGCATTTTTTACGGCAGAAGTAATTCCGTTCACCTGTGTGAATGTTCCTATTCCAAAAAGACCTACGCAAACACCGAAAATTGCAAAAAGAATAGCAAGCCATTTCCAAGAAAAACCTGTTCTTTCTTTCATGCCTTTTTCAATTGTAAAGAAAGGTCCGCCAAGAACGTGTCCGTCTGGTCTGTGTTCACGGTATTTTACAGAAAGCATACATTCTGTGTATTTTGTTGCAATCCCTAAAAGAGCTGCAAGCCACATCCAAAAAAGAGCTCCAGGTCCGCCAGAAGCGATTGCTGTTGCAACTCCGACGATGTTTCCAGTTCCAATTGTTGCTGACAATGCTGTGCAAAGCGCGCCAAAACTTGAAACTTCTCCTTTTTCGCCTTCAGATTTTCTGAAGATAGATTTCATTGCACGTCCAAGTTTCCTGAACTGCATGCCGCGCAATCGGACTGTTAGAATAATACCCGTTGCAAGAATAAGAATAATTGTTGGAAGTCCCCAGACGATGTCGTCTAGTTTGTTAAGAATTGTGTCGAACATATTGCATGTCCTTTAAAAAGAAATAAGAGCGAACATACTTGCGTATAATTCGCTCTCTAAAGAGTATAACAGGTGACGGTCTTTTGAATCGTTCTTTCTTTTTGCCCTGTCCCTTATGCCTGAGATATCAGCCTATATGACCTTAACCCTTCGGCGTCCTGCATAAAGCAGGAACTCTCCAGAGAATTATAATTGCAATCACGTTGCAGTTATAACAGTGCTATTTTATCAAAAAACTAAGGCTTGTTCAATAAAATTGATTGTTGCTGATAAAAAAAACTAGTATAATAGAAGATGTATGAAAAGTGCTGACTTTATTGTTGTGGGCGCAGGAGCTGCAGGTCTTTCCGCTGGAATTTATGGTTCTAGAGCGGGCTTAAAAACCTTGATTTTTGATATGTCGACTGTTGGCGGTCAAGCTCTTCAAATAGACAATTGTGAAAATTATCCTGGAGTTTTTCCTGCGGAAAGCGGGCTTTCTCTTGTTGAAAAAATGAAAAGCCAGGCAATAGAGTTCGGAGCAAAAGTAATTCTTTCTAATGTAATTTCTATTCAAAAAAAAGAAAATTTATTCTTTGTAAAAACAAAAGATGAAGAATTTTGTTCTAAAGCTTTGTGTTTCGCTTCTGGCTCTGAGCACAAAAAGTTGAATATTCCTGGCGAAAAAGAATTTTTTGGCCGCGGAGTTTCTTACTGCGCTGTTTGCGACGGTCCGTTTTTTAAGAATAAAGATGTTTTAGTTGTAGGCGGGGGCGATTCCGCTTGCAGTGAAGCTCTTTTTCTTTCTAAAATCGCGTCTTCTGTTACGATTGTGCACCGAAGAAGTTCCTTTAGGGCGCAAAAGAGCCTTGTTGAACGTATAAATCGCAACGAAAAAATAAAAGTTGTTTTTGATAGCGTCTTAACCAAAATAGATGGCTCTCTAAAAGTTGAATCCGTTGAAATTGAAAACGCTGCTGCAAATCAAAAAACAGAACTTTTGACGGCTGCGGTTTTTGTCTGTATTGGAATGCAGCCGCAGTCATCAATATTGGATTTTGTTGAAAAAGATTCTTTAGGCTATGTTGTTACTGACGAAAATATGGAAACTTCTGAAAAAGGGCTTTTTTGCGCAGGCGATGTGCGTTCAAAGCCGTTGCGTCAAATTGTTACAGCGGCAAGCGATGGCGCGATTGCAGCTTTTTCTGCTGAAAAATACATTTCTTCTTTATAGGTTTTAATTGCAAATCTATTCATCGGCTTTATGGAGGCATAGGATGAAAAAAATATTATCGCTTTTTTTTGTGGCTTTTGTTTTTCTTGCAAAAAATTCTATGTTTTCATTAGAAAATCAGGCAATCTTCAGAGATTATGAAAGCGCTTCTAAAAATCTTCCTGAAAACATAGATTTTTGGAGCGACTATCCAAGCGAAACTTTGGCGATGGCTTTAGTTGCTAGGATGTCTAACGAAGAGCTTTTAAGCCAAATCCTTATGTTCGGGTGGGCTGGCGCCGAGCCTGATAATTTGCTTTATCAGTGGGTTGGCGGGCGCGGCTTAGGCAGTGTAAAAGTTTTTGGCTGGAACACTGATGATATAAATTTGGTTGCAAAATCTATTTCTAGTTTGCAAAAAAGCGCTGCGGCAAGGCGTTTTAAGATTCCTTTGTTTGTCGCAACTGACCAGGAAGGCGGCTGGATTAGGCACGTAAAAGGCGAAACGGCTGTTACACCTGGCAACATGGCGATTGGTTCTAGCGGTTACCCTGTTGACGCTTGGTATTCTGCCTACTATATAAGCAAAGAGATTAAGGCTTTAGGAATAAACATGAACTTTGCTCCTACGGTGGATCTTTTTACAAATCATGATTCTACAATAATTGGAACGCGTTCTTTTGGCGATAATCCTGAAAATGCTGGAATTTTAGGCGCGGCTTGGGCGAATGGCAGTCAAACCGCTGGCGTTATTCCAACAGTAAAGCACTTCCCGGGTCATGGTGATACACAGTACGACAGTCACATTCATCTTCCAGAGATTCAGATTGACTTTGAAACTTTTGAAAACCGAGAGCTTGTTCCGTTTAAGTATCTTATAAAAGAAAATGTTCCTGCGGTTATGAGCGGCCACTTAAGTTTTCCTGAAATAGACAAATCTGGAGCGCCTGCGAGCCTTTCAAAATATTTTCTTACAGAACTTCTAAGAAATCAGCTTGGCTTTGACGGACTTATAATTACAGACGACATGATGATGAATGGAGCTACAACTTATGCCGGTTCTGTTTCAAATGCGTTTAGAATGGCAATTGAAGCTGGCAACGATATTGTAATTTCTTCCACAACAGCGCGGCTTGGCGAATCTCTTTGGACTAATAATCTTTCCCTTATGGAAAGAGATTTGGATTTTTTAGAGCGTGTAAAGGATGCCGCTTTTAGAGTTATTAAGGCTAAGCTAGAATATTTTAAAAATAACAATGCAGCTCCTCTTTACCCTGACGCTTCTACAATTTCTAATTATATTCCAGATAAGGAAGGCAGAAAATTCTTTTTGGAACAAGCGTGCCGTTCGATTGCTGTGTACAAAAAAACTTGTCTTCCATTAAAAAATGAAGATGCTGGAAGAGTTTTGCTTTGCGGAAGCATTAATTCCTTTTTTGCAGAAGGAAAAAAACGCTATTCAAACAATGGAATTTTTACTTTTAGTTTAGAAATGGGACCGAACGAAACTGCGTGGCGTTCTCAGGATGTAAAGAATTATACTTCGGGCTATGACACAATAATCGTATTGGTAAATAATGAGCGAAGCGCAACGGTTGCTAAGGCTCTAAAGGATTCTGGAAAGAAAGTAATTGTGTTTTCAATAATGACGCCAACCTATTCATTTCCTTTAGATTTTGCCGATGACATTTTGCTAGGCTACAGCTGGTCTGATTACACCATTCAAGCAATGTTTGGCGCTCTGGCAGGGGAATTTGAACCTAAGGGGAAACTTCCGTTTAAGGAATAGAGAGAAAATCGAGTTTTAAAAATCAGGTATTTCTTTCTTTTTTGTGTATCTAAAATCCTTTGGATGAGTGTTCGGTCTTAAGCCTGCAATCCGTTCGTTTTCGGCTTGAAGCTGTTCTTTTATCATTTGTTTAAAAACATTCATCATGGGTTCAGGATTTGCATCTTTGTTTGCAAGGTTCACAGTTTGCAATTCTTTTATAAGATAGTAGCAAGTTTCTATCGTAGAAATGCACTGCGGCGTGGGTTCTCTTTTAAATGTGAATATTGAGCGGTAGTCGCCTGCAAATGAAAATTTTGGCAAATCCAGTAAGAACGCATTTTTTTTGATTATTGAACGTGAGCAAGACCAGGTAGAATCGATTATTATAGCTAAAATTTTTCGGCCGTTCACTGTTTGCGTGAAATTTTCTTTTTTTACAGTCCAGGCATCTTCTGAAGGGTATAAAAGGACTGGAAAATATTCTTTTGAGGATAGAAGTTCGTTTAAGCGTTTGTTCTGCGTAAAATCTATTCCTTCAAAAATTTCGCAATCTTTTAGTGAAATTTTTGTAAGTCTTCCAGTGCCTGTTCGCTGTTTTTTTGCTTCTTTTATGTGCATAAGAAGAACAAATTTTATTCCAGAATCTATTTCCTGTGTATATTTGCAAAGGCAGCAAGTTGAAGGGCGAAAACATCGCGGACATCTAATACTCATGCTTTTATTTTATCAAAAATATATATAAAAATCGATACATTGAATTAGCCATCATAACAATCGGTAGCAAATTGGAAATTTATTTAGCCCGAAAGTCGAGTTTTTTTACAAATTATAAAAAAAAGCTTTCAGCGAGTTTCCAATTCGCTTACACTTTTATTCATTTTCCTAAAAACTTGAAGTTCGGGCTATTTAAAGCATTTTTTCTCGTTTTTAAATAGTTAGCAATAATTAACTTGTTTTTTTATTATTTGTTTTATATATTTTTAGCATATTCGGATTGAAAAAAAAGAGAGAGTTTTTTTATATTTGCTTTAAAGCCTTTTATGAGAGGAAGATATGGGTAATATTATAATTGTAGCCATCCTTATAGCGCTTGTTTTAATTGCATTAAAGCCTGCTATAAAACACTTTCAAGGGAAAGGAAGCTGCTGCGGCGGACAAACCGACTGTTCAATTTCTTCAAATGAAAGCTCTGCAAGCGGCGAGCAATTGAAAAAAAACAGCGTTATTGACCAAAATTCCCCAATAATGCATTTTTCTGTTTCTGGAATGAGTTGCGCCGCTTGCAGTGCTCGTGTGGAAAAAGCCGTTTCTTCCGTGCCTGGTGTAACTTTTGCAAGCGTAAACCTTCTTACAAAATCTATGGAAGTGCAAGGTTCTGCTAGTGCGGATGCTATAAAAAAGGCTGTAAAAAACGCTGGCTACGGAGCAAAACTTAAAAAGTCTGGAACTCAAATGGAATCTTCCGACAATGAATTAAAAAAACTTGTTCTGGATTTGCTCTTTTCTATTTTGTTTTTAATTCCTCTTATGTATGTTTCTATGAGCCACAATAAAAATTATTGGTTGCAACCGCTTTTTGCTGCGTTGGTAATTGCTATAAACAGGCGGTTCTTTGTTAATGGCGTAAAAGGGGTTGTTCATAAGGCTTCAAATATGGACACTTTGGTTGCCTTGGGAAGCGGAGTTTCTTTTTTGTGGAGCTGCTGGGCATTGTATAAAAAAGACTATATGGATTTATATTTTGAAAGTTCCGCAATGATTCTGACTCTTATAACTGTCGGCAAGGTTTTGGAATCATATTCTAAAGGAAAGACAACTAGCGCCTTGAAAGGTTTGATGAATCTTGCTCCAAAAACAGCGTTCGTTCTTATAGATGGAAAAGAAGTTGAAGTTCCTGTTGAAAAAGTGGAGGTGGGGCAGCATTTTGTTGTTCGCGGAGGAATGAATATTCCTGTGGATGGAATAGTTGTAAGCGGCTGCGCAAGCGTTGATGAATCTAGTCTTACCGGCGAAAGTGTTCCTGTAGAAAAATCTGCAGACTGTGAAGTTAGTGCAGGAACTGTCAATCTAAACGGTTTTATTGAATGTAAAGCCGTTCGCGTCGGAAAAGATACAACTTTAAGTGAAATTATAGCGATGGTAGAAAATGCTTCTAGTTCAAAAGCTCCAGTTTCAAGGATTGCTGATAAGGTTAGCGGAATTTTTGTGCCTTCTGTAATTTGCGTTTCTGTTTTGACCCTTGCAGTGTGGCTTTTAGTCGGACAGACTGTTCCATATTCGCTTGCAAGAGCCATAAGTGTTCTTGTTATAAGCTGCCCTTGCGCGCTGGGGCTTGCGACCCCTGTTGCAATTATGGTAGGAAATGGCGTAGCCGCAAAGAATGGAATCTTATTTAAAACGGCGGCAAGTCTTGAAGCTACTGGAAAAACGCAAATCGTAGCGCTTGATAAAACTGGGACTATAACAAAAGGCAAGCCAGAAGTTGTGGAAATTATTTGTTCTAATGGAATTACTCAAAAAGAATTGATGACGCTTGCCTACAACCTTGAAAAAAATTCTGTTCACCCTTTGGCTCAGGCTGTATGCGAGAAAGCGATTGCTTTGGGCTTTACAGATTCTGTTTCAATTTCAAACTTTGAAGAAATCCCGGGAAAAGGCGTTCGCTGCATTGTAGATGGCGAGGAGTTGTGGGGTACATCTGCAAAGAATTCTGGCTTAGACATGGCGAAAAAAGGTCTTACTCCAATAGAATTTAGAAAAGGAGACCGGCTTTTGGGAATTTTAGGTATCGCAGATGTCGTTCGTCCGGATAGTAAAGGTGCTGTTGAAAGGTTGCACAAACTTGGAATAAAAGTAGTTATGCTTACAGGAGATAATTCAATTACGGCGCAAGCCATTGCAAATCAAGTTGGAATAGACTCTGTTATTTCAGAAGTGTTGCCAAGTCAAAAAGCTTCTAAAATTGAAGAATTAAAAAAGGCTGGCAAGGTTTGCATGGTTGGCGATGGTATTAACGATGCGCCTGCGCTTACAGTCGCTGATGTGGGAATTGCAATAGGCGCCGGAACAGATATTGCCGTAGACGCAGCTAGCGTTGTGCTTATAAAAAATTCTTTGAGCGATGCCGTTGAAGCACTGCGTTTGAGCAAAGCCACCATAAAAAATATTCATCAAAATTTGTTTTGGGCGTTCTTCTACAACGTTTTGTGCATACCGCTTGCAGCCGGTTGCTATGTGCATGCTTTTGGCTGGGCATTGAATCCTATGATAGGAGCTGCGGCAATGAGTTTGAGCAGTTTTTTTGTAGTCATGAACGCATTGCGTTTAAACTTTTTTAAAAAAGGAAGATAAAGTTTAATAAGGTTTAACCTTTCAGTCTATAATTGAGGTGTTTTATGAAAAAATTGTTAAAAATTGAAGGAATGATGTGTTCTCATTGCGAAAAGCACGTAAAAGAAGCTTTGGAAAACATTCAGGAAGTGCAAAAGGCAAAGGTTGATTATAAAAAAGGAATTGCAGAGCTTGCTTTGAAATCAGAAATCCCTGAAGAAATCTTGCAAAAGGCAGTTGAAGAAGCTGGCTACAAAGTTGTTTCGTAAACTTTATAAATAGCCCGAATGTCGAGTTTTATATAAGCCGTGAAGGAATCGCTGTCAGCGACTTTCCAAGGTTAGTTTACTAACCCATGCTACCGATGGTTGTGCTCGCACTTCGTTTGAATTGGTTTGGGGGCTGTCCCAAAAGTATCTTTTCTGTCATTTTCGGGCTTGACCCGAAAATCTAAATGCATATATTGCAATCATTTAGAGATTGTTGTATCAAGTACGACAATGACATTTAGAACTTATTAGACATCCCCTTAGCTGTTCTTATCGCACAAAATCTTCACAAATTGCAAATTCGCTTGCGCTTTTATTCATTTTCCTAAAAACTTGACATTCGGGCTAAATAACAGTTGCTAAAGATTATAAAAAGATGTATTTTTGAAAAACTCATTAAAAATGTTTGAAAATCCATGATTTTTAAATTTTTTCGATGTCTTTATAATGTCTTTCAGACTGTTGGACATTCAAAATATGCAAAACAAGTAAAAAGTTCTCTTTCGGAAGTTACTTATGTATAAGCCAGAATTATTAAACTGTTTAAAAGGTTACAATGGAAAATCTTTTTTAAGAGATTTTATTGCAGGTATCATTGTAGGAATTGTTGCCCTTCCGCTTTCTATTGCTTTTGCGATTGCTAGCGGCTGCAGTCCAGAAACCGGTCTTTACACGGCTATAGTCGCTGGATTTTGTATTGCGGCTTTTGGCGGAACGCGTTGTCAAATAGGCGGTCCGACAGGTGCTTTTACAGTTATAATTTATGCCATAGTAAACAATCCTGAATTGGGGATGAGCGGTCTTGCAACGGCGACCGTTCTTGCAGGATTTATTTTAATCCTCTTAGGTGCGTTCAAGCTAGGCGGTCTTGTAAAGTTTATTCCGTATACCATAGTTGTTGGGTTCACGGCGGGAATCGCTGTTACAATTGCAACCGGTCAGCTCTGCGACTTTTTTGGGTTGTCTCCAGTTTTTCCAATGAAAATCTTAGGAACTGAATATGAAAAAATGCCGGGCGTCTTTGTTGGAAAAATTTTGGTTTTTGCAAAATCCCTTTCAACAATAAATTGGTATTCCTTTATAATAGCTCTTGTTTGCCTTGTAATTCTATTTGTTTGGCCAAAAATTACTAGAAAAGTGCCGGGAAGCCTTGTGGTAATTCTTTTAGCGACTGTTGTAAATCTTGTTGTTATGCATTTTTGCAAGGACAGCCAATTTTTTTGCACTGATTTAATTGGTGACCGCTACAAAATTCCGTCCAGCTTGCCAAAGCCAGCCCTTCCAGATTTTCACCTTTCTACAGTAAGAACGGTTTTCCCTACGGCGTGTTCAATCGCCATTCTTGCAGCTATAGAATCTCTGCTTTCCGCAGTAGTTGCTGACGGCATGATTGGTTCAAAGCACGATTCAAACAATGAGCTTATAGGTCAAGGGATTGCGAACATTGTTTCGCCTTTGTTTGGCGGGCTTCCAGCAACGGGCGCAATTGCGCGGACTGCTACAAATATTAATAACGGCGGAAGAACTCCTGTTGCAGGCATGGTTCATGCAGTAGTTTTGTTTTTAATTGTTGTGTTTTTTGGAAAATACGTTGAATACATTCCGCTTTCTGCGCTTGCGGCTGTTCTTATTCAGGTTGCGTGGAATATGGCAGGTATTCCCGCTATAAGAGCTCTTTTAAAAGGCCAAAAGTCTGATATATGTGTTTTGACTGTAACTTTTTTGATAACAGTTTTTGTCGACCTGACTTATGCGATTGGAGTTGGACTTATTTTTGCGGCTTTCTTCTTTATCAAAAAAATGATTGATTTAAGCCAGGTAGAGACAAAAGAAAAGTCGATTATTGCAGGAATTACTGGCGATGGCTACAAAGAGATGCTTGAAGTTCCAAAAGGCGTTCTTGTTTATGAAATTGACGGACCTCTGTTTTTTGGAACTGTCCGAAAGTTTGAAATGGCAAGCGAGCGAGCCGGCGCGGACAATAAGGTTTTAGTTTTAAGGATGAAGAACAACCGCTACCTTGATGCAGGCGGAATAAACGCTCTTATGCAATGCAAAGCTGCTTGCGACAGAAAAGGCGTAAAAATAATCCTTAGCGGAGTTCAAGAGCAGCCGATGAAGCTTTTGAGCAAAAGCGGATTTCTGCAAGTTCTAGGAAAAGAAAACGTGTTTTCCAGCATAAACGAGGCGATGAGCCGCGCAAAGGAACTTGCTTTATGATTTTAGTTTTATAATCCTTTGATTTTCGCTTCCTCTAAATTCTAGCATTAGGTTTTTCTGTTCAAGAATAAAAGGTCCGTCTACAAGCGTGTCTATGCAGCTTAACATTCTGTCTGTGTATTCAGTGTGTTTTTTGCCGCCTTTTTGAAGGTCTTTTTCAAGAACGTAGCCAGTCCAGCACCAAATATCTTTGTCGGGAAAAATTTTCTTTAACTTTTCAAGAAAAGGAGCAAGGACTTTTTGGTTTTCTTCTTCAAAAGGTTCTCCTCCCAGCAAGGAAAATCCTTTTATGTAGCTTGGCTTTAGGGCCTCGATTATTTGATTTTCTGTTTCGGTAGTAAAGTCTTTGCCAAAGTTAAAGTCCCATGTTTGCGGCTGAAAGCAGCCTTCGCAGCGGTTTCTACAACCGCTGACAAAAAGGCTGACTCTTACGCCTTCGCCGTTCGCCACATCTGTAGTTTTTATATTTCCGTACTTCATTTTATTGCATCTACAGGTGAAGAACCCTTTCTTTGATTTCTTGTGTCCGGCCTTGGTTCCAATACTGTGTTCCAATGTAGCCGCAAGTTCTGCGGGCAACATTCATTGTTGCCTGGTCGCGGTTTCCGCACTGAGGACATTCCCAAATGAGTTTTCCGTCATTGTCTTTTATGATTTGAATTTCGCCAGTAAAACCGCACTTTTGGCAGCAGTCGGACTTTGTATTCAATTCTGCGTACATTATATTTTCGTAAATGTGTTTCAAAACGGCAATTACGGCAGGAATGTTGTTTTCCATGTTTGGAACTTCTACATAACTTACAGCCCCGCCCGGAGAAAGTTCTTGGAACTGGCTTTCAAATGAAAGTTTTTTAAATGCGTCAATTTCTTCAGTAACGTGGATATGATAACTGTTTGTAATGTAGTTTTTGTCTGTGACGCCAGGAATTTCACCGAATCGGCGTTTTAAGCATTTTGCGAACTTGTAAGTTGTGCTTTCAAGCGGCGTTCCGTAAAGGCTGAATGCTATTGAAGATTCTTGCCTCCATTTTGCGCAGGCTTCGTTCATGTGTTTCATTATTTCAAGGGCAAAAGGAGTCGCACTCGGATCTGTGTGCGGTTTTCCCGTCATGTAGCGAACACATTCGCAAAGACCTGCGTAACCAAGCGAAATGGTGGAATATCCGTTGTAGAGCAGCTTGTCGATAGTCTCGCCCTTTTCGAGCCTTGCAAGCGCGCCGTTTTGCCAAAGAATTGGAGCAACGTCGCTCGGCGTTCCCAAAAGCCTGTTGTGTCTGGCCATCAATGCTCGGTGGCAAAGTTCTAGGCGTTCGTCAAAAATCTTCCAGAACTTTTCTTTGTCTTTGCCAGAAGAACAGGCTACGTCCACTAAGTTTATGGTTACAACGCCCTGATTAAATCTTCCGTAAAATTTCGGGCGGCCAGTTTCATCCCTGTAGACTGTAAGGAATGAACGGCAGCCCATGCAAGGGTAGCAGTTGCCTTCCTTTAATTCAAACATTTTCTTTTCTGAAATATAGTCTGGAACAAGGCGGCGGCTAGTGCATTTTGCGGCAAGCTCTGTAAGGTAAAAATATTTTGAGTCTTCTTCGATATTATCTGGCTCAAGAACGTAAATTAATTTTGGGAATGCCGGCGTTACCCAGTATCCTTTTTCGTTTCTTACGCCTTTGTACCTCTGTTTTAAAACTTCTTCGATTATAAGCGCAAGGTCTGCTTTTTCTTGTTCGTTTTTAGCTTCATTTAAATACATAAAAACTGTTACGAACGGACTTTGCCCATTGGTAGTCATAAGGGTAACAACTTGATACTGAATGGTTTGAACGCCGCGTGTGATTTCGTCGGCAAGGCGGCGTTCAACTATCCTGTCGAACTGTTCCTTTGAAAATTGAACCCCAGTTTCTTCAACAGTAAGATTTAATTCCTTTATAAGCTTTTTTCTGCTGACTTCAACAAACGGCGCCAGGTGTGTAAGCGAAATTGACTGTCCGCCGTACTGGCTCGAAGCAACCTGCGCAATTATCTGAGTGGCAATATTGCAAGCCGTAGAAAACGAATGAGGAGTGTCAATCTTTGTTCCGCTGATTACAGTTCCATTTTGAAGCATGTCTTCAAGGTTTACAAGGTCGCAGTTGTGCATGTGCTGAGCAAAATAGTCTGCATCGTGGAAGTGAATTATCCCTTCGTTGTGAGCCTGAACAATGTCTTCTTCTAGCAGAAATCGTTTTGTTATGTCTTTTGAAACTTCGCCTGCCATATAGTCGCGCTGTACGCTTACAACAGTTGAATTTTTATTTGAATTTTCCTGCTTTACTTCTTCGTTGCAACATTCAAGAAGAGAAAGAATCTGCTTGTCGGTGGAGTTGTGCTTTCTCATAAGAGCATGGCGGTAGCGGTAAGTAATGTAAAGTCTTGCAATGTTGAATGCGCCGATGCGCATAAGCTCGGTTTCTACCATATCTTGAATGGCTTCTACGTTCAGCTGGACTTTGCTAGCGTGGCAAGTGTCCGAAACTTTTCCAGCTACAGCTTGAATATATTCTTCTGAAAGACGCTCATTTTCTTGAACTGCAGAATTTGCCTTTTCGATTGCAGTTACAATTTTGCGTATGTCAAAGATTGCTTCTTCGCCATTTCTTTTTATAATCTTCATTTTTCCCCACCTTATTTTTATATTTGCTTATTTTTCTAGCCCAAATATCGAGTTTTTTTATTGTGAAGGAAACGCTGTCTGCGGCTTTCCAAGGTTAGCTTACTAACCAATAAGTGTAAGCGTACCTTGACCAGACGTATTCATTTTCCTAAAAACTCTAAGTTCGGGCTGCTAAGAATTTCTTGTTAATGACAAAAACACTAATAGTGTATTTTTGAAAATACATAAAAAATCAGACACTATATATAGCGTCTGACAGTTATAAGTCTACTATTACTAATATTTTAGGTCAATATGATTTTAGCTTAATTTTACTTTTATTTTATCTTTCTGAAAAAGAAATGAAGACGCCAAAAAAATTGGCTTTTTGCTTAAAGATTTTTTCTTTTAAAATGGATTGCTCTTAATCTTCATTAATTAAAAAAAAATCATTATACTTGTAAAACTATGTCTGGATTTTATGATTTTTACGATGTGGCTGTAGTTGGCGCCGGCCATGCAGGGATTGAAGCTGCTTTAGCCTGTGCTAGAATGGGGCTAAAGACCCTTGTTGTAACGCAAACTCCTGATGCAATTGGAAGAATGAGCTGTAATCCAAGTATCGGTGGAATTGCAAAAGGAAATATTGTTCGCGAAATAGATGCGCTCGGCGGCGAAATGGCGAAAATAATCGACCGTTCGATGATTCAGTTTAGGTTATTAAATAAAAGTCGCGGTCCGGCAGTTCAAGCGCCTCGTTCTCAGGCAGACAAAATTGTTTATTCTCAGATTGCTAGAAAAACTTTGGAGACAACAGAAAATCTTTTTACGTTGATGGATACAGTTATCGACATTTTAACGGTGGCTTCAGAAACTCCTCTTCCGCCTGATTCAGACAGCAGCGCGGAAAAAGGTTCTATTCCAGGTGAAAAACGGGGATTTGGCGCAGAAAGTTCGGGTAAAGATTTTGTTTCAAAGGCTGCATCTAGCGGAATGCGTCAAAAAGTAACAGGCATAGTAACTGAGCGTGGAAGAATTATCCCTGTGCGTTCAGTAGTCCTTACAACAGGAACTTTTTTAGGCGGAAGAATTTTTATAGGGGAATACGATGCTCCTTGCGGAAGAATAGGGGAAGGCGCAGCGTTCGGACTTACAGAAAGTTTGCATCGCTTAGGATTTACAACTGGCAGGCTAAAAACTGGCACTCCGCCTAGAATTTTAAAAAGGACAATAGATTTTTCGAAGTTAGAAGAAAACGATGGCGACAGTGAAGTTGTTCCGTTTAGCTTTAGTACGCAAAAAGTGGAGCGGCCTATGGTTCCTTGCTACGTGGCTTACACAAACGAAGATACTCACGAAATAATTCGCAAAAATATAAACCGTTCGCCCTTGTACAGCGGAAAAATTAGCGGCATAGGTCCGCGCTATTGCCCTTCAATCGAAGATAAAGTCATGAGATTCGCAGAACGAAACCGCCATCAGATTTTTGTAGAGCCAGAAGGACTTGAAACTGACGAAGTTTACTTAAATGGACTTTCTTCGTCTTTGCCAGAAAGCGTTCAAGACGCATTTTTGCACACGATGAGCGGTTTTGAAAACGCAGTGCAAAGCCGGCCAGGTTATGCTGTTGAATATGACTACGTTGAGCCGACACAGCTTTATCCTTCTTTGGAGACAAAACGAATTGCTGGACTTTTCAATGCGGGACAAATAAATGGCACTAGCGGTTACGAAGAGGCTGCTGGGCAAGGAATTGTAGCTGGAATTAACGCCGCTCTCTACTCAAAAGCCCATAAGCAGTTGTGCGGTCCGCTTGCAAAGCTTCCTGAAGATTTGAATGGAACTCCTGTAAGCGCAGAGCCGGGATGTTTTATGCCAAAAGCTGTTATGAGCGCGGCGGAGCTTAATCAGTTTGCGCAGATAAGCAATAGAATTACAGATTCTTTGAACGAATTTGAAAAAAAATCGCAGCAGGCAGCAGGATTTAACAATTTTTATAAAATACCAGAATGGAGCGCGCTTGTACTTGGACGCGACGAAGCGTACATAGGCGTTCTTATAGACGATCTTGTAACGCTTGGAACAAAAGAACCTTATAGAATGTTTACGGCTAGGGCAGAGTACCGCCTAAAACTTAGGCATGATACAGCGGACAGACGGCTTGCAAAGTACGCGTGCGAAGTTGGATTAAAATCTCGGTCGGATTTAGAAAAGGTTGAAGCAAAATACGCTCAGATTGACGAAATTGTAGCGCAGCTTTTAAAAAAGCCTGATATGGAAAATCCCGGATACCCAGATTCCGTTTGGCAAACGGCTTTAGTTGATTTTAAGTATAAATACTACATTGAAAAACAGGATAAGCGCGTGGAAAAAATGCACAAAATGGAAAATGTTCGTATTCCTGTGGATTTTGATTACAGTGCCGTCGCTTCTTTAAGCGCGGAAAGCCGCACAAAACTTGAAAAAGTAAGACCTTTGACTCTAGGTCAGGCAGAGCGCATAAGTGGAATAAGAAACAGCGACATCATGCTGCTTATGGTTTATTTAACTTGAATGTAGCGTTTTGCAAAAAGAACAAAAGCGCAAGCGAATTTATAATTTGTGAAGACTTTGTGCGATAAGAACAATTAAGGGGCTGTCCCAAAAGTATCTTTTCTGTCATTTTCGGGCTTGACCCGAAAATCTAAATGCATATATTGCAATCATTTAGAGATTGTTGTATCAAGTACGACAATGACATTTAGAACTTATTAGACATCCCCCAAATCTGTCCAAGTGAAACGCGAACACAACCGTCTGAGCAAATTATAAATTCGCTGAAAGTGTTTTTTTAAATTTATAAAAACGCTGCATTCAAGCTAAAAATGTTCTCTATCATAAAAAAGTTTTTTGCAATATAATTTGCTCATGAAAACAAATGACATTTTAGAACGAAAAGATATTCCTGCAAAAGACAAGTGGAATTTATCTTCCTTATACAAATCTGATTCAGAATGGGAACAAGACTTAAAAGAGCTTTTCCCACTAATAGAAAAAATTGGCGATTTTAAAGGCAAGTTGTCAGAATCTAGCAAAAGTTTGCTGCAAGCCTTAAAAGCCCTTGAGCAAGCGGATTTAAAACTTGAAACAATTTACAATTACGCAAGCCTTCAGCACAGCGCGGATGAAAATGATTCTTCTGCAAAAGATAAAGTAGGCCGAGCGATGATGGCTTACACGGATTTTTCAGAAAAAACAAGTTTTTTTGAGCCAGAACTTCTTTCCATTGAAGATTCTAAAATTGAAGAGTGGAAAAAACTTCCTGAATTTTCAGACTATAAAATTTTTATTGAAAAAATCCTTCATTCAAAGCCTCATGTTTTAAGCGAAAAAGAAGAGAGGATACTTTCTCTTCAATCTCAGTGCGCTCAAACTTCAGAATCTACTTACAGCGTTCTTGAAAACGTAGATATGAATGGCGAGCTTGGCGCAATCGAGACTCCCGAAGGAAAAAAACAGCTTACCGCAAGCACTTTCGTGCAGCTTTTGCACCACAAAAATAGCGATGTCCGCAAAGCAGCTTACAAACAGTATTATTCCAAGTTTGAAAACTATCAAAATACAATCGCTAGCCTTTACGCAGGCAGCGTGAATCAAGACATCTTTATCGCAAAAGCAAGGCATTATAATTCTAGTCTGGAAGCGGCTCTTTATTCGAACAAGGTTCCGCTGTCAGTTTACACAAATCTTATTGAATGTGTGCACAAAAATCTTCCGGCTTTGCACAGATATTATGCGCTGCGCAAAAAAGTTTTGGGATTAGAAGAGCTTCATCACTACGATGTTTATGTTCCTATTGTAAAGGACGTGCAGATTGATGTTCCTTACGAAGAAGCTGTTGAAATCTGTAGGAATGCGCTTTCTCCTTTGGGAAAGGAATATACAGACCGTCTTTGCAATGGTCTTTTGAACGGCTGGGCAGACCGCTATGAAAACAAAGGCAAACGCTCTGGAGCTTTTTCTAGCGGAACGTATAAGGGCGACCCATATATTCTTTTGAACTATAAGTCCGATTTGCTGCGGGATGTTTATACTATGGCTCACGAAGGCGGACACAGCATGCACTCTTGGTATTCCGTGCATAACAATCCGTACATGCAGTATAATTACACAATCTTTGAAGCGGAAGTTGCCTCTACGTTTAACGAGCAGCTGGTGTTTGAATACCTTTTGAAAAACGCGAAAGATAAAAAAATGAAGGCATTCTTGCTTTCAATGCGGGTTGACGATGTGCTTGCGACGCTTCACAGGCAGACAATGTTTGCGGAATATGAATTGCAGACCCATCAGCTTGTGGAAAATGGAACTCCTCTTACAGCAGAAGTCTTGCGAAAAACTTACAGAAAGTTGCTAGAGCTTTATTTTGGCCCGCAAATGCATTTTGAACAAAACAGCGACCTGGAAGCTTTTAGAATTCCTCATTTTTATACGGCGTTTTACGTTTATAAATACGCAACAGGAATAAGCGCGGCAATGGCTCTTGCGCAAAGAGTTTTGAACGGCGCAAATACTGAACGGGAAGACTACTTTAAGTTCTTAAAATCAGGAGGCAGCAGGTATCCTATAGAAAGCTTAAAAGTCGCTGGCGTGGATATGGAAAGCACAGCTCCAGTTCAGGCTGCTTTAGATGAGTTTGAAAAAATGGTAAATCAGCTTGAACAGATTTTGACTCAAGTTTAATTTGTTTTTTAAGAGAGGCTTTCAATCTTCTAAAGTTTTAATGATTTTATGCCGATATATCTAAAGTAAAAGTTTTTGAAGAAATAACTTAAAAAGTCAAAGCAAGCTGGATATTTCTTTATTGGCTTTTTATGGGAGCAAATATATGAATCGTGACGATTTTTTTAAACTAATGAAATCTGTTCCAAAGGCAGAAATCCATCTTCATATTGAAGCCGTTCCGTCTATTGAATCAATAAAAGCCTTGTATAAAAAAGCTAATGGCGTTCAAATGACAGAAAAAGAAATAAAAGAACTTTTTACCTATGAGGATTTAAACGGCTTTATTCAGGCTTTTCTAAAAGTTCAGGATTTGTATAAAACCGTAGATGATTTTGACTATATTTTTGACGATTTGGCAAAGTACTTAGTAGAAAACGGAATTGTCTACACAGAAGCATTTTTTGCTCCGACTTCATTTTTAAAACGTGGTTTTAAATATCCAGAAATGGTAGCTGTCTTTACAAAAAAGATTGAAGAAATCAAAGAAAAATACGGAATAACTGTAAGACTTTTGATGGATGTAAGCAGGACTTTTGGCTGCGAAAATGCAATGAGCAATTTGAACCTTCTTGAAGAATATCCTTGCCCGTACATAATAGGAATCGGGCTTGGGGGAGCAGAAAGCAAAGGTCCTGCAAAAGAATACATACCTGTTTTTGAAAAAGCTATTGAAAGAGGCTTGCGCGTTGTGGCTCACGCTGGCGAAGATGTTGGACCAGAATCAATCAGAGATGCTGTAGAGTTCCTTCATGTTTCAAGAGTTGGGCACGGAATAAGCGCCGCTCAAGATGAATCTTTAATGGAAGAACTTAAGGATAAAAAAATTGTTCTTGAAGTTTGCCCTACAAGCAATGTGTTCACTAAAAAATTTGTAAAATCTATAGCGGAACATCCTATAAGGTTGTTTTTTAATAGAGGGCTTTTTGTTACCGTAAACACAGATGATCCTGTTTTCTTTAAGACTTCGCTTTTGGAAGAGTATTGGAAGCTGCATTCGCAAGCAGGTTTTTCTATGCAAGAGATAAAAGTCCTTTTGAAGAACAGTTTTAATGCCCTTTTTATTTCTGAAGAAGAAAAGCAAAGCTGGTGCAGCAAAATTGACGCATTTATTTAAAAATGACGGAATTAGAAAAATACTATAACAAGTTCAATGAAGATCACAGGCTGACAACTAGGCATGGAATTGTTGAATTCACAACAACGATGAAATACATTCATCAGGCTGCAGAAAATTTTGCGGCTCCAAAAATACTTGATGTGGGAGCTGGAACGGGGCGTTATTCTTTAGCCCTTTGCAAAGAAGGATTTGACGTAACCGCGGTTGAGCTTGTAAAAAGAAATTTAGATGTTCTCCGCTCAAAGCACGAAAACGTAAAAACTTGGCAAGGAAATGCGACAAATCTTTATTTTTTAGATGATTCAAGTTTTGATATAACGCTTGTGTTTGGTCCCATGTACCACTTGCATTCTCAAGAAGAGCGTATAACTGCGATGCAAGAGGCTATCCGCGTAACAAAGCCAAATGGAATTATTTTAGCCGTTTACATGATGAACGAATATGCAGTCCTTTCATACTGTTTTGGCGAAAATAAGCTTTTTGAATGTTTAGAGCGAAAATCTCTTGCAGAAGACTGGCATTCTATTACTCTTGAAACAGACCTTTATAGTTATCTCAGGCTAGAGGATATAAACTACATAAATCAAAAAACCGGCCTAAAAAGGATAAAGATAGTTTCTCAAGACGGACCTTCAGACTATATGCGGCGGCAGCTTAATGCAATGGATGAAAAAACTTTCCAAAAGTTCATAGAATTTCATCTTGCAACCTGTGAACGCCCTGAGCTTTTGGGAGCTGGCTCGCATTGCTTAGATATTTTGCATATAACCAAAACCGTGCTATAATAAAAACATGACAGAGTTTTTAATGAATTTTGGTTCTTGGATTTGGCTAGCCTTGATGATTGTTTTTATAATAATAGAGGCTTGTACTCTTGCGCTCACTACTGTATGGGCTGCAATAGCCGCTCTCCCCATGATTTTTATTTCTAGAACGGGGCTTGCTTTTAAGTGGCAGCTTTTGATTTTTGTTGTTCTGACTTTGCTTTTAGTCTTTAGTACACGCCCTTTTGCAATAAAAAAACTCAAGGTCGGAAAAAATCAGACGAATGTAAACGTTTTGGAAGGACAAGAAGTTCTTGTTACAAAATCAATTTCGAAATTCCAAAAAGGAGAAGTAAAAGCAACCAATGGCGTTGTTTGGGCGGCAAAATCTAAAGATGATTCTGAAATTTTAGAAGGAACAGTGTGCTGCGTCGTTGCAGTAGAAGGAAATACTTTAATTATTGAATCTAAAGCATAGTTTGTGATGCAAACTTTTTTATAGGAGATTTTATGGTTTTTATTATTGTCGGATTATGTGTCGTGTTGCTTATTCTTATTGTTGCAAACATTCGGATTGTGCCGCAGTCGCAAGCCTATGTTATTGAACGCTTAGGCGCTTATTCAAAAACATGGCAAGTAGGGCTTCACGTAAAGCTTCCTTTGATTGATCGAGTCGCGAAAAAGACTTCCTTAAAAGAAGATGTTCGGGATTTTCCTCCGCAGCCAGTGATTACAAAAGATAATGTTACAATGCAAATCGATACCGTTGTCTACTGCCAAATAACAGATCCAAAGCTGTACACTTACGGTGTGGAAAGTCCTATGAATGCTCTTGAAAATCTTACGGCAACCACCTTAAGAAATATAATAGGCGAGCTTGAGCTTGATGAAACTCTTACAAGCAGAGATGTAATTAATTCAAAAATGCGTTCAATCCTTGATGAGGCTACAGATCCTTGGGGAATTAAGGTGAACCGTGTTGAAGTAAAAAATATTGAGCCGCCGCAGGCTATTCGCGAAGCAATGGAAAAACAGATGCGCGCAGAGCGTGAACGTCGCGAGCAAATCCTTATTGCAGAAGGAAAAAAGCAGTCAGAAATCTTAATTGCGGAAGGAAAAAAGCAGTCTAAGATTTTGGAAGCGGAAGCAGAAAAAGAAGCGTCAATTCAAAAAGCAAAGGGCGAAGCGGAAGCAATTCTCGAAGTTCAGCAGGCAAAAGCGCAAGGCTTAAAAATGCTGCGGGAAGCTCAAATTGACGAGGCAACTTTGCGTTTAAGAAGCCTTGAAGCGTTTGAAAAAGCTGCGGATGGCCAGGCAACAAAAATAATTGTTCCTTCCGATATGCAAAGTCTTGCAGGCATCGTTACAAGCGCAGTGGAAATTGCGAAAGGTGTAAAAAAATAATTGGAGTTTAAGCATGAAAAACGAAAGTAAAAAACTTTATCTTAGTAAAACCGATAAAAAACTTTGCGGAGTATGCGGCGGATTTGCGGAATATTTTGGACTAGATTCCACGCTTGTCAGGCTTCTTTGGGTCATTTTGGTATTTTGTTTTGGCGGCGGAATTTTAGCTTATATTATTTGCGCAATTGTAATGCCTCAAAAGCCAGATGCAGAAAAGTCGGAAAAAGTTGAATATAAGGTAGAAGATGCAAACGAATAAACTGACTGTAAATAATAAGGAATACGATCAGATTAAGCTTCTAGGAAAAGGCAAGGGCGGTTATTCTTACCTGGTTTCAGATGGAAGTAAAAACTATGTCTTAAAGCAGATTCATCATGAGCCGTGCTCGTATTATCAGTTTGGAAATAAATTAGAATCTGAGCTTAGAGATTACAAACGGCTTAGCGAAGTTGGAATTAGACTTCCAAAGCTTCTTGAAGTTGACAATGCGCAGGAAAGGCTCTTAAAAGAATATATTGAAGGTCCGACAGTTTTTGACTTAGTAAAAAACGGCTCTCTTCCAGAGCTTTGCATTGAGCAAGTTCGCCAGATGTGTTCTCTTCTGTATCCTGCAAATATAAACATAGACTATTTTCCTACAAACTTTGTTTTGCAAGAGAATCTTCTATATTATATTGATTACGAATGTAACAATTATATGAAGGAGTGGGATTTTGAAAACTGGGGAATAAAATACTGGTCAAAGACAAAAGAGTTTTTAGACTATATTGAGCAGAATAAAAAATAGCTTGCGCTCGTTGCTTGCGAATATAAAAAATGTTAGACTAAGCCCACTATGAATAAATCTGCTATCAAAGTACTTGCTTCAGTGGGCTTGCTGCTTACCGCTTCTATTTGGGGATTTGCGTTTGTTGTTGTAAAGGACAGCCTTGATTATATTGGACCTGTCTGGATGATTGCTTTTAGATTTTCTATAGCGGCAATCGCTTCCGCGTTGATATATATTAAAAAGTTCAAAAAGCTTACGCCAAAAATTCTTTTGCACGGCGGACTTCTTGGATTATATCTGTTTTTAGCGTATTTTTTTCAGACTATAGGGTGCAACTACACGACTGCCGGAAAAAACGCTTTTTTAACAACAATATATGTTTTCTTAGTGCCGCTTTTTTCATGGCCGGTAACAAAAAAAAGACCTACCGTGTACGTCTTTTTGTGCGCTTTGCTTTCTATCGTCGGCATTGGTCTTTTAGGCTTGAACTCAAAAGATGCGACGTCTATAAATATTGGGGATATCCTTACCCTGATTTGCGGAATTTTCTACGCAATCCACATAACTTTTACTGCAAAGTACGATGAAACAGAAGATCCTATTTTGCTTTCTGTTCTTCAATTTGTATTTGCCGCGCTTTTCGGCTGGATAGCAGCGCCTTTTGTAGATGGAGCTTTCCCTGTTCAGGGGATAATGAATGCAAAGGTTGTAATTTCAATGCTTTATTTAGGAATTCTTTCTACAATGGTCGCATTTACTCTTCAAAATGTCAGCTTAAAATATCTACCTTCGCATTTGGCTTCGCTTTTTCTTTCGTTTGAATCAGTCTTTGGCGTGTTCTTTGGAATCATGATTTTAAAAGAAGCCTTTACGTTCAGAATGTTTATTGGCTGTCTTTTGATATTTGTTTCGGTGGTGCTTGCCCAGATGTTGCCCTCGCAAAAAAATTGCAGTCCTAATTAGCCAAATTTTGATTTTTCAGAAAAACAAAGGCACTGAAAGCGTTTTTCGCATATATTTTTATTTTACAAATCTCTGCTTTGGGCTTATAATTTGTTTACGGAAATTCAACATCATGCTTTTCTTAAGAGGGTTGCCAAGACAACTTTTTATTATACGGAGGGCACAAATGAAACGATTTCTTTGTTTATGCTTTTCAATTTTATTTTTATCAGTATTTTCTTGTAAAATTGATGGAATTGAAGAAAAATCTGATTCAAAATACGGCTCGCTTACTACTTTAAAACTAGAGCTAAACCAAAAATCTAAAAATCAGAATGAACGTTCTCTTTACATTCCTGAAATTATAAAAGCAACTGTAACCGTCAGTGGATACGGAATGGAAGATATAAGCGCAGAGGTAGCTGTTAGTGAAGGCAAAAGCAACTCTGTAAAAATTGAAGGAATTCCTGTTGGCAAGAACCGTGCTGTAAGCGTTCAGGCACTTTGCACAAATGATAACGTGCTTTCAAAAATTGAAGGCGTTGTTATGTATGCTGTAACGGATATAAATTCTGGCGATAATTCCATAAACGTAAACTGGGCTTCTTCTGCGGTCGGCTCGGTTTATTCTAATCTTATAAAAGAAAATTATGATGTCTCAAAGCTTGAAAAATCTTCTGTTGAGGCGCTTGTTCCGCCTAGCACACACGCAGCTCTTATTGATACAAAGCAGATTGCAAGAGATATAAAAGAAGGTCTTGCTGCTCCTCAAAGTACAGAAAAGTATATATTAAAATCTGGAAAAGTTACATTTTCCACAGCAAAAGCTGATTCCGACGTAAAAATTCAGGTCTGCGATCCTGTCTCAAAGTCTGTTGCACAGTCAACAGGCGAAACTCAGACTATAGAAAACGTTGCGCCTGGAACCTGGAATTTTTATGTAATCAAAAATGAATCTATTGTCTATAAAAAATCTGTTACGCTAAAAAGCGGCGAAACGTTGGATTTGGGCATTATAAGTTTTGAAAAATCTCTTGGACAGAATCATCCGGATGAGGGAAAATATTCTCCAGTTGCACAGACTACTTGGGCAAGTGAAACTTTCTCTTTGGGCTCTGAAATTGACGCGGATGGAAACGGAACATTTGCGGTTTATTCAAAGAATGCCACAAAGATTCTTCTGGAACTTTATAATATTGCCTACGGAGAAGAAGCTGCTTACGACTACTGGATGGAAAAAGGCAGCGATGACATTTGGCGTGCAAAAATCAATGGAATTACGAGCGGCACTTTGTATGCGTTCCGCTCTTGGGGACCAAACTGGACTTTTGACGAAAAATGGGAACGTGGCGGAAGCTCTGCCGGTTTTGTTGCAGATTTTGACGCCGCAGGAAACCGCTTTAATCCGAATAAAGTTCTGTTCGATCCATATTCAAAGGAAATCAGTCACGACAAGTCAAATCCGACTGCGCTTGGCAAGATGAACGGTGGAATGTACGGAACTGGCGAGGAAGTTTTTGAAGGTGCGGCACGTAGAAACTTTGACACTGGCATTTATGCCTCAAAATCAGTTGTTGTAAAAGACAGTACAAGTTTTGGCACAAGACCAAAAATTCCACAGGAAAAGGCGATTATTTACGAGGCGCACGCACGCGGAATTACAAAACATTCTTCTTCTGCACAACTTTCTTCTATATTAAATGGTTTTTACGGCTTTGACGGCGTTGTAAATATTCCAGCTGAATATCAGGGAACATACAAGGGAGCCGGAATGTTGGCGCCTTACCTTAAAGCATTGGGCGTGAACACAATCGAGCTTTTGCCTGTGCAAGAAAGCGACAACGACGCAAACCCGGACGATGCTCCGGGCGGAAACTATTGGGCATACATGACTTACGGCTACTTTGCGCCGGACAGA
Source organism: uncultured Treponema sp. (assembly GCA_934667505.1). Taxonomy (GTDB): domain Bacteria; phylum Spirochaetota; class Spirochaetia; order Treponematales; family Treponemataceae; genus Treponema_D. Next base: position 32,135 of record CAKULY010000003.1, read on the forward strand.
CGTTATTCAAGCGATAAATCTTATGGCGGCCCAACGCGCGAATTCAAGGAGATGGTAAAGGCGTTCCACGATGAAGGAATGGAAGTTTACCTTGATGTTGTATTCAACCATTCAGGCGAAGGCGGAACTTGGTACGGTGAAAAAGACAGTTATCAGACTGCCGAGCTTACATTTATGCGCGGCTTTGACAACAGCACATATTATTCGCTTGTTCAGGACAACGTTGGCGGTTACTGGGAAACTACTGGTTGCGGAAACAACTTGCAGTGCGATAATCCTGTAGTCCGTAAGTTCATTTTGGATTCACTTGCTTATTGGATTGACGAAATGGGCGTTGACGGCTACCGCTTCGACTTGGCAACAGTTTTGGGAAGAGAAAAGAATTCGTCTGGCAACTGGGATTACAATGTTGAATCCCAGACTTTAAAAGATATTGTTGCTCTTGGTGTTGAAAATGATGTTGAAATGATTGCGGAAAGCTGGGATTGTGGAAGCAACAGCTATCAGGTTGGAAACTTTCCTGAAGGTTGGGGTGGCTGGAACGGACGTTTCCGCGATTCAATCCGTTCGTATGTTGGAAAAGGTGAAAGAGGTTTGTTGAACAATTATATCAACGGAGATTACGGCAACTTCAACAAAGAGGGCGGCCCGCATAAGTCTGTGAACTTTGTGGTTGCTCACGATGGATTTACTCTTGCAGATTTGTGCAGCTATCAAGGTGCAGGAAATGCGATGAACAGCACTTTGACTTGGCCATTTGGACCAAGCGATGGCGGTAACGGCGACACCAATACGCTAGGTTTCGGAACAGCTCCTGAAAACAAACGCCAGGCAGCCCGAAACTACATTGCAATCCAGATGATAAGCCGCGGAGTTCCGATGATTGTCTGGGGCGACGAGTTCGGCAGAACGCAGAACGGAAACAACAATCCTTACAACATAGATAGCGTTGCAACTTGGAGCAACTACAACATGATAAACACTTCTTCTCCTCATCTTGTTGCAACTGGCGGAGACGGTGCTTACCACAACAACTTTGGAGAATTTGGAAACAAAGCAAACGTAAACGGCAACTTTAAGTTCATGAACTATATGCTAAAGCTGCGTGCAAGTGAGCCGGCATTCCAGCAGGCAAATTACAGCGTTACGTATGACTTTAAGAAAGAGGACGGCGTTAATACATTGTCGGACGGTGACCGCTGCGTCTGGATTCGCATAAACGGAAGCACAGTTTCCGGCGGAAGCGACTACCTTGTGTTCATGAATATGTATACAGATAAAGTTTCTTACACGATTCCAGCTCCTGCTGCTGATAGCAAATGGACTCGCATCGCGGATACTTCTTCTTGGGCAGAAACAAGTTTTAACTGCTGGGATGAAACTGACACTTCTTGCGTTTACACGGCTGCGGACTCGTACGGTGTAAATCCTTGGTCAGTTGTAATCTTAAAGATGGTGGGGGGGGCAGACAGAATTCACTGTAACTCTTGATAGCTTTGATGCTGCTAAAAAGATTCCTGTTATCAAAGTTGTTCGCGAAATCACAGGACTTGGTCTTGGAGAAGCAAAAGCTTTGGTTGAAGGTGCTCCAAAAGAAGTTAAAGCTGGTGTAAGCAAGGCTGATGCCGATGCTATGATTGCTAAGATTACAGAAGCTGGTGGTAAGGCTTCAAAGAAATAGGTCATTTTTAAAATTATCTTCATCTTAGTGTATTCTGTAAAATTTGGCTTTCAACCTGATAAACTTTTTTAAAAACAAGTTTAGTTTTGCTGGAATGGATATTCTTTTGCTAATGTTTAACCATTCCATAAGTAAAAAAAATCTGCTAAAGTATTTGTATGCGAAAACTTAAACTTGTTTTTATTTTGTTAGCTTGCGCGGCTTTTTGTTTTTCTTCTTGTTCAAAAGTAAAAGGATACGGCGTTCTTCTTTGGAATCTTCCGGAAAACAAACTTTGCGATGGCGACGTTGTTCCTGTATACATAAAATCTAATATAACTCAGCAGTATGTAATTGGCTGCTCTGATGGCATGATAGAAATTCCTTTGTGGCAGCTGTCTGAGCCGGTTGGCAAGCGCAAGGCGAAAAAACTTTCTGCAGGACTCTACTCAGAATATAAAAACACCTATGCTTCCGTCGCTGCAGATGGACTTCCGATGCGTTCAGAGCCTGTTAATTCTGCAAAGCAGGTATACAGATTGCGCAAAGGCGAAGTCATAAAAATTCTTTACAAGGTTACTGGCCAGCCGCCTATGACAGGTGGAAAGCCTCTTGAAGGTTCTTGGTTTAAAGTCCTTACTTCGGATGGAACTCAAGGCTGCTGCTTTAGTTATAATTTGCGTTTGTTCAAAACGGACAAAGACGGCAACAGAATTGGAAACGAAAATAAAGAGGAAGTTGAAAATACAAACGCAGATTTTGACCAGCTTCTGCTTCAAATTTGGTATCCGGATTCCTACAAGTCAATGATTGATTCTGGCAGAGTCGAGCCGTCAAAAATTAATCTTTCTTATAATTTCCATTTGGATGAAGATTCAAAAATGCTTTTGTTTACGATGCCTGGAATTTCAGAGAAATGGAATTACAATGGCGCTGAATTAACCGGGGCAAACGCTTATAAGCTTGCAGATATTCCAATTGTCGTTACCGTTCGCAGGCAGGATTTTATTGTTGTTCGCTATACCGGTCCTAGCGGAAAACCTGAAGATTTTAACTTTGTCACAATCGATGCTGATATAAATGAAATTATTGCGCAGGAACTTGAACGCCGCGAGAAACAGTATGAGCAAGTTTATATGTTCGGCCCGAAATTCCACAGCGAAAGCTATGGAACTTTGGTTCTTTCTGAAGACCATGCTTTTACTTGGCAGAATAAAAGGCTTTTGGTTCCGTCTGTTCTTTCTTCTTCGGCAAAGAACCGCGGCGCAGTAAAGGTAAAGTACTTTATTTCTAAAGCGTTGTCGCAAGTTTATGACGGAGTTCTTACATTTGAATTCGATGGAATGCAAAAAGAAGTGAACTTCCTTTACAAAATTGAAGAAAACGGACTTAGGTTTGAGGATGCCACTGGCGCATTAATCGACGATTCTACCCTAAAAGAACGCGCTTTAAGTCCGCTAGTCATCTTCTTTGGAAGAGTTGAAGATTACAGTGAAAACAAGACTTTAGAAAATAAAAATCAAAGCGAAAATTTTTCAGGTCTTGAAAGAGTAGAATCTGATTTATAGGACGATTATGGCATTTGTGCAGTTTAGCCAAGTTTCTTTGGCTTTTGGTGATAGAGATATTCTTAAAAATGTTAGCGTCATGCTTTCTTCTGGTTCAAAGGCTGCTTTAACAGGAGCTAACGGTGCTGGAAAATCTACTCTCATAAAAGTTATGGCAGGGCTGGTAAAGCCTGACAGCGGAAACAGGGTTTGCCAAAAAGGGTGCAGAATTGCGTATCTTCCGCAGAGCGGACTTACCCATAATGGATGCACTTTGCGACAAGAAGTGGATAAGGCCTTTGAATTCGGCTATAAGCTGCAAGATGAAATTGATGAAATTGGCGAAAAGCTCCGCACCGGGCAAGGCAATACTCAGTCCTTGCTGGAACAGCAAAGCGACCTTATAACAAAGCTTGAAGAATCTGGCTGGCATCGGCGCGAAGCTACAGCAGAAAGTGTTTTGTTAGGACTCGGTTTTTCTAAAGAAGATTTCGAAAGTCAAACTGAAGAGTTCAGCGGCGGCTGGCAAATGCGAATTGCCCTGGCAAAGGCTTTGATGCAGAACCCGGATATTCTTCTTTTGGACGAACCTACAAACTATCTTGATTTGGAAGCCCGCTCCTGGCTTGAATCTTTTCTTTTAAACTTCAAAGGCGGTTTTCTCCTTGTAAGCCACGACCGTTATTTTTTAGACGTTACAGTGAACGAAGTTTACGAACTTTTTGGTGGCGACTTAAAACGCTATAAGGGAAATTTTTCGCATTACGAACAAATCCGCGAAGTTGAACTAAAAACTTTAATTGCAGAATACGAAAAACAGCAGGATGAAATCGCAAAGCTTCAAGATTTTATCAGGCGGTTTGGTGTTCAGGCAACAAAGGCTGCGCAGGCTCAAGACCGCCAGAAGCAGCTGGATAAAATTCTTGAAAAAAAGATAGAAATTCCAGAAAGTCTAAAAAAAATACACTTTAGTTTTCCTCCAGCTCCGCACGCGGGCAAGCTGGTTCTTCGCTTAAATGGCGTTTCAAAGTCTTATGACAATAACCGCAAAGTAATTGATTCCTTAAATCTTGTTCTTGAAAATGGAGAGCGTCTTGTTGTTGCCGGCAGAAACGGTGCAGGCAAGTCAACCTTGCTTAGAATTATCGCCGGTCAGGATAAAGACTTTGAAGGCGAAATTATTCCTGGCGCAGGAGTGAAAATAGGATATTTTAGTCAAGACAACGCAGAAACTATAAAGGGCAGCGAATCTGTTTTAGATTATATAGAATCTCGGGCGCCTACAGAACTTGTTCCTAAAGTTCGCGATATGCTTGGTTCATTTTTGTTTAGGGGCGATGATGTTTTTAAAAGTCTTGATGTTTTAAGCGGGGGCGAAAAGTCTAGAATCGCGCTTTTGCAGCTTTTGTTGAGTCCAAACAATCTTTTAGTTCTCGATGAGCCTACAAACCACTTGGATATGCATTCAAAAGATGTTTTAATGAATGCGCTGAAGGATTTCGGAGGAACTTTGGTTTTTGTAAGTCACGACAGGGGCTTTATTGAAGGGCTTGCAACAAAAGTCCTGGAATTAACGCCAGGCAAGCACAGGGAATTTCCTGGAGACTATTTTTACTATCAGCAGAGGCTTGCCGCTGAGCAGGAAGGTCTTGTTCCTTTGGAAAATGCAAAAGATTTGCAAAATGCAGAAGTTGAAAGTCATTCTGCAGGTAGAATTTCCTGGGAAGAACAAAAAAGACTTGATTCTGAAAAAAGAAAGATTGAAAGAGCGATTGAAAAAATTGAGCAGGAAATTTCTTTGGCAGAAGAAAAAAAGGCTTCTCTTGAGCTAAAAATGTCTAATCCTGAAGTTTATTCTAACGGAGAAAAAGCAAAGCTAGTTCAAAAAGAAATAGATGAATTGTCTCAAAAAATTGAGCAGCTGAATGTTCAGTGGGAAGAGGCAATGGAAAAACTTGGATAAAATCGAGGTGGAATATGAAGGTATTGGTTATAGGTGGCGCAGGCTACATTGGAAGCCATGTTGTAAAAGAGCTTATGGCTAAAAATCATGAAGTTACTGTTTTTGACAACCTTTCTAGCGGTCTTAGACAGAATCTTTTTTCAAAGAATAAGTTCATTTACGGAAATATTTTGCTTCCGCAGGATTTGGACGCTGCTTTTTCGCAAGGTTTTGACGCATTTATTCACCTTGCCGCTTTTAAGGCCGCTGGCGAGTCTATGATTTTTCCTGAAAAGTATTCTGTAAACAATATAAATGGCACTTTGAACATTTTGAACAGCGCTGTAAATCACGGTTGCATGAACATGGTCTTTAGTTCCAGCGCAGCGGTTTTCGGCAGCCCAAAGTATCTTCCGATTGACGAAGAGCATCCAAAAAATCCTGAAAACTATTACGGTTTTACAAAACTTGAAATAGAAGAATTCATGGACTGGTACAGCCAGTTGAAAGGGCTTAATTTTGCGGCTTTGCGGTACTTTAACGCGGCAGGTTACGATGTTGACGGCGTGATAACAGGGCTTGAACAGAATCCTCAGAATCTTTTGCCTGTAATCATGGAAACTGCCTGCGGAATGAGAAGCCGGATGAAAATCTTTGGCGATGATTACGAAACCCGTGATGGAACTTGCATCCGCGATTATGTCCATGTAAACGATTTGGCAGTTGCGCATGTAAAAGCTTTGGATTTTATTTCCTCAAAAAAACAGAATTTAAAGCTGAACCTTGGCAGTGAAACTGGAACTTCGGTAAAAGAAATGGTTGAAGCTGCAAGAAAAATTACCGGAATGGAAATTTCTGCGGACATTGTCGAGCGGCGGCCAGGCGACCCAGCCGAACTTGTTGCCACATCAAAAAAGGCGCACGAAATTTTAAACTGGAAGGCTGAACATTCCGATGTGGAAACTCTTGTAAGCTCTACTTGGAACGTTTATAAAAACAGACTTCGCTAATCTAAGGATTTTTTATGACAAAAACAGATATTTCTTCGCTAATTGAATTTGTAGAATCTTCTGAGCGGGATATGGTTGAACTTGAAAGTTTGCTTACTCAGAATCCTGCTTTAGCTCCGGAAAATGGCGGAAAAGGAGAATTGCAAAAAGCCATTGCACTTGAAAATTGGCTAAAAAACCAGGGCTTTTCCGACATAAAACGCTTTGATGCTCCAGATTCCAGGGCGGAAGGCGGAATTAGGCCGAATATTGTGGCTACAATTTCTGGAATTAGCGACGAATATTCTGTTTGGGCAATGGCTCATTTGGATGTAGTTCCTGTTGGTGAAAAAAGTCTTTGGAAAACTGACCCTTGGATCGTTGTTGAAAAAGGCGGTAGGCTTTATGGGCGAGGCGTTGAAGATAATCAGCAAGGTTTGGTTTCTTCCGTTTTTGCGGCCTTGGCATTTATAAAAATGGGAATAAAGCCCGCTCATACGGTAAAGCTTTTGTTCATGGCAGACGAAGAAGTCGGCTCGAAGCACGGAATTATCTGGCTTTTGGAAAACACAAATCTCTTTAGAAAAAACGACTTAATCTTAATTCCTGACGGCGGAGATTCTAATGGCGAAACAATTGAGGTTGCTGAAAAAAATCTTCTTTGGCTAAAAATTACTGTAAAAGGAAAACAAGCTCATGGGAGCCGCCCGGATCAAGGTTGCAACGCCTGTCTTGCTGCAAACGACTTAAGCATGCGGCTTTACGATTTGCAGAATGTTTTCAATAAAAAGGACTCTTTGTTTGAACCTTGCTATTCAACTTTTCAGCCGACTATGCGCCTTGCAAATGTAGAAGGCGTTAACATAATTCCTGGCGAAGATACCTTTTTTATGGACTGTAGAATTTTGCCTTGCTATCCTTTGAATCAAGTTTTGCTTGAAGTAAAGCTTCGCTGCAGCGATGTTGAAAAAGATTACGGTGTAAAGGTTGAGCTAGAAATTCCACAAATGAGCGAAAGTCCTGCGACTTCTGTGGATTCTGAAGTTGTAAAAAAACTAAAAGAAGCCATTTTTAGCGCGCACAGAATAAACGCCCGCACTATAGGAATTGGCGGCGGAACTGTAGGCGCAGAGCTTCGCCGCAAAGGCTTTGATTGCGCGGTTTGGAGCAGCCTTGACGAAACCGCGCACATGCCAAACGAGTATTGTGTTGTTTCAAATCTTATAAAAGATGCAAAGACGTTAGTCTACTTTTTTGCTATCTAGCCCGAATGTCGAGTTTTTTATAAATTGTAAAAAAAACTCTTTCAGCGACTTTCCAAGGTTAGTTTACTAACCCTTGTTGCAGATGGTTGTGCTCGCACTTCGGGCTATCTGACTTTAAAAAATATTCCTACAATGGCGACTGTTATTAAAATTTGAATTATCATAAATTTTAAAAGGACTTGAGTTGCCGACCAGCCAAGATTTTTTCTCATGTGGTCGTGCAGCGGAAAGCGTACATTTTCAAAAATCTTTATATGGAAAAATCTTAGAAGAGCGACTTTTAAAAGTCCCATTCCACCGTTCAAGAAGATTACTGTTGACGTCGCTAAAATTAATAGAGGATTGCCGCTTATTAAAACCATAGTTCCTATAAAGAATCCTAAGGCCCGGCTTCCTGCGTCGCCCATTAAAACGTGGCTTGGGTACGCATTGTGCCAAAGGTAGCCCATCAAGGTTCCTGTCAGCGCAAAAGTCATTAATCCCCATTTAGCGCCGTTTGCAATGTGCGGAACTAGCAGGTACGAGGCAATATCTTTATGCCCCAATATAAAGTAAAAGATTGTTCCTAATGTTATAAGAGCAATAAGAACTAGAGTTCCGCTAAGTCCGTCAACGCCATCTGTGCAGTTGGTTGTATTAATAGAAGCCCAAAGCAGAACCGTTCCAATTATTATGTATGCTATAGGATTTACTGCAAGGGGATGAGAAATAAATGGAAGCCAAAAGTACACTTTTCCGTCTGCGCTGGCATTTTTTGTGCAAAAATATAGCAATAGCGAAGCTGCAATGCTGATTAAAAGGTCTAAAAAGCCTTTTCTGTATTCACCCCAGCTTGTAACGCTCCTGTCGTCTAAAAATCCAGAAAGCATTGTAAGCCAAGTTAGCAAAAGCACTCCTGACTGCATTAGTCCCATCGGAATAAAAAAGATGCAGATTAGCGCAAAAATGGTTATAAATACAACTCCTGCGCCGGTTGGCTTTCCTTTTGCGGCTTCTGCGGTAAAAGTAAATTCCCTTCCTCTGTCGTGCGGAAGCTTGTTGTAAAATAGCGGCAAGATTTTGTATGTAACAAAAAAACCTGTGTAAAGCGCAAGCGCAATAAGAACTGTGTAAGACTGAAGAAGTCTTGCCGGCCCAAAATATTTTTGTAAAAAACTACCTAAATAAAAAATCATCTGTTCCTCTAGTATGCAAGGTGCTGTATGCCGGTAAATACCATGGAAATCCCTTTTTCATTGCAAAAGTCAATGAACTCGTTGTCGTGTGGAGTTCCGCCAGTTTGTATTATGGCTTTTATTCCAAGTTCTTCTAGCATACGCGTTTTTTCGTCAAAGTCGATAACTGAATCGCTTACTAGAATTTCGGCGTTTTTATCTTCTGAGGTTAGACCATTTTTTTGACATTCAAGTGCTGATTCAAAAGCGTATTTTACGGCTTTGAACCTGTTTGGCTGTCCTGTGGAAATTCCTATCGTAGAAAGGTCGTTGACTATAATTGCAGAATTAGAAGTTGTAAGCATCGCTAGCAACATTCCAAATTCCATTGCATCAAACTGGGCTTGAGTAGGACGAGTCCTAGTCATTACTCGCAGCCTTTTGAACAATTCAGGGTCTTGCTGCTGAACAAGAACACCTCCGTCTACAGAAATGTATTCATCTCTGCCGCTTATTAATCTGGAAGCGATTACTAGCCGCAAGTTTTTTTCTTCAGAAAGAATTGTCCTGGCTTCTTTTGAAAAGTCCGGCGCGATTATGGCAGAAAGGTTTAAGTTTAAAAAACTTCTTGCCGCCTCTTCATTTATAGCCGCGCTGCAGCCGATTGAAGCTCCTTCAAAAGAAAGCTTGTCGCAGTTGTAAGTTTTTTGAAATGATTCAACAATGTCTGCCCCTAGAGAAGCTCCTATTGGATTGTTATTTTTAATTCCGATTGTAAAAACATATCCAGAAGCTGGCGTAAAGTGAGTTACAAAAGGGTAGTTGTTGCAGTCAAAACTTTGGACAGAAAAAGGATTCTTTAAAATTTTCATAAACATGCTTACGTATTTCCAGGCGGTCAAGCAGTCCTGAAAAATTGAAAAAGAAAGCTCTTTTCCGTATATTTTTTTTACTCCGCTGAGCGCAGAGTCGTTGTCGTTCATTGAATACAAGCATGCGGCCTGCTGCTGGTTCATTCCGTGCCTAAGTTTTCCGACTTTTTTAAGAGGATACAAAAAATAATTTGGGAATTCAACTTTTTGATAAAGAATTGAATTTGAAGAAGCCGCGTCGTATGCTGAAGTCATATTTAACGCTTTTCCGGCTAAATAAAGACAAAAATCTTTGCTTATATTGTTGTTCCTAAGTTGGACAATTGCTTCGTCGTAGTCAACAGGGTCGGTAAGAAGCATTACGTTATTGTAATTTTTTGCCGCTATCCGAATTATAAAGTTCGTTTTTAAATCTATGCAGTTGTCAGGCTTGTCATCTTCTTTAAAGTCGCTTAAAGGGCGGAACGTTGCAGCCATATTTATGCACACAAGTTTGATTTCTTGGTTGAAACTGTCCTTAGAATAGTCACGCCCCGCATTCAGCAGCATCTTTAAAATATTAGAAAAAGAATCTTCGCTATATATGTCTGATTCAATTGATTTTTCTACAGTTATGTGTATGTTTTGTTTCTTTAAGAAATCTGCGGTGTTTCCTGCCGAAATAATTTCCCATCCGTCGTGAACAAGAAATTGCGCAAGATTTACTAATTTATCCGTGTTAGACGTGTACAAAAGAGCTATTTTCTTCATATATATTGATGATAACAGAATAAAATGTATAGTTCAATCTTTATGCGAACCTTAAAAACGGCTGGCTCAAGGTATTGGGCATAAGCGTACCTTGACCAGTCGTGTTTTTCTAAAAATTCGAAGTTTCCAAAAAGTTTGCGCCGATTTTATTCATTGTTTTATAAAAGTTTGGGAAAGAAACTGAGCAACATTCAGCATCGCTGACGATGACATTTTCTCCGTGTTTTAGTCCCAGTCCCAGGCAGGCAAGTGACATTGCAACCCTATGGTCGTTGTAGCTTTCAACAGTTGCGCCGTGCAATTCGAAATTTGGATTTTCACTGCCGTCTTCACCAAAAGGTGAATTTCCAGCTATCTTTATCCAGTCTGAACCGATTTCAACATTTGCACCAAGCTTTTGCAATTCTTTTTGCATAACCAAAAGGCGGTCTGTTTCCTTTTTGCGACAAACTGCCGCATCTTCAAGAACAACCACTCCTTCAGTAAAGCACGCCGCAACGGCAAGGGCGCAAACCGCATCTGGAAAGCCTGAAATATTTACGCGCAATTCTCCATTTGGCAAGTTTTTTGTAGAAAGATAACTTTTTTTTACGCAAAGGCAGTTTGAAGAATCAATTTCTATTTTTGCTCCGGTTTGTTTTAGAACATCGACAATCGCCATGTCGCCTTGACTTCCAGAAACATCAACGTTATCAATAAAAATTTCGCTTTGAGTTATAAGAGCCGCAACCAGAGGAAAAGCCACTGCTTCCCAGTCGCTTGGAACAACTTTGTCAAACGCTTTGATTTGAACAGGCCCTTCTACGCAAATCTTTTTAAAATCGCTGGAGATTGAATGTTTTATTCCAAGTTCTTCAAGCCACATTCCTGTCATTTTTAAAAACGGAGTTTCTTTGGGATCTGTAAGTTCAATTGTTGTAGTTCCGTCAAGGTGGCTTGCCGCCATCATAATTCCGCTGACATACTGGCTTAAACGTCCGTCTGTAACAATTGTGCAGCCAGATTTTGCAGGACCTTTTATAAGAACTGGAGGGGCGTTTTTTTTCGGAATTGAATTATACGCCTGGCAGCCCATCTGTCGCAATGCGTCCAAAAGATGATTTACCGGTCTTGAACGGATAGATTCATCGCCTGTAAAAATTGACCAGCCTTCAAAAGTCGCTGCAATCGGCGCCATAAAATACAAAAGCGAGCCTGAATCGCCAACGTCTACCACGTTGCTAGGAAGATGTGCCGAGCTTCCCGCTCCCTTTACAATCCAGTCGCAAGGATTTGAAGTATCTACGCAGGATCCCAAAAGAGGAACAGCCTCGCTTGCCGAAATGCAATCCGCTCCGCCTAAAGGATTTCTAATATGACTTACACCTTCCGCCAAAGAAGCAAAAAGAAGAGCCCGGATTGTGTGGCTTTTTGAACCGGGAACTTGTATATGACCAGAAAGACTGTTTTTACACGCTTGAATTTTCATGCGTACAATCTACCAAAAAATGTGCCGTTTTGGAATATTAATCAGCCCGAACTTCGAGTTTTTTATAAATTGTGAAAAAAAACGCTCTCAACGAATTTACAATTTGTTACCGATGGTTGTGCGCGCACTTCGTTTGGGTTGATTTGGGTTGCTATGCAACCTTGACTGCTCTTGTCGCACAAAATCTTCTAAAATTGTAAATTCGTTTACGCTTTTATTCTCTTTCTAAAAACTCGAAGTTCGGGCTGATTACCAAAAAAAATCAGTCTTTAGCCGCATTGTTTTCACATGCCATTCTTTTCTTGAAAGATTTTCATTTCTATAATATTATTATAAAACAATGAATTTTTCAGAATATAAAACTGAATACTTGCACACTTGGCAAGAGCGATTGTTTTTTTATAGTTGGTTCTTGTTTTTTATAATACTTTTTATAGCAGCCGGCATTTCTGTATTTTATTATCTTAATCCGTGGTATTTGGCTCCGCTTTCGTTCAAATTTTATTTTTTGTTTGAAGTAAGCCTTTCTTTGTTTTTGCAGTTTGTGGTAATCATTTTAAATACAGTGATTGTAAAGTCCAAAAAAGTTTCAGATTCGTTAAAGAACCGTTTTTCTATCTATACAATTTTTTGGCAGTTTTCAATTATTTCTATCTTTTATAATCGTTACGACGGCGTGATGGTTTTGCCAAGCTTGGTATTAATCTTGGCAACTTCAATTGCCAATAGGCATCTTTTAAAAAGTCTATTTAAAGCCTGTGTTTTTGTAGAGCTTTTGTCTTTCTTTGCGCATTGGAAGTTTAACCGTACAGAGGCTTTGCCCGAGCAGATTATTATTTTTATTTTGGTTATCTTTGCGCTGATTTTTATTTACGGTGTTAGCAAAGTTATGATGAAAGACATTAACACTCAGTTTAAGATCATGAGCCGGAACAATACCCGCCTGCGTTCATTGACAAACGAATTGAGGCTTGAACCGCTTACGCGCCTTTACAACAGGACGGCTTATGCTGGCGCTATTGAACGCTATATAAAGCTTTATTGCGAAAACGGAGAAAAGGTTTTTCAGGCTCTCTTAGATTTAGACAATTTTAAAAGCATAAACGATACTTACGGCCACGCTGCTGGGGATGCCGTTTTAATCACCCTTTCTGAAAAGATTTCAACTGCTCTAGGCGGAAACCGAAGCGCTTTCCGTTACGGTGGGGACGAGTTTGTAATCCTTTTTAGAAATTTAGAAGCTGAAGAAGTTGTGAAAAAAATTGAAGAAATAAGGCTTGATTTTGCAAATTCAACTTTCGATTTTATGGACAATAATTTTTCTTGCACAATGAGCATTGGAATTGCGGCATATAAAGACGGAATGACAAGCAAATCTTGGTTTAAAGCCGCTGACGATGCTGCCTATCTGGCGAAAAAAGGTGGAAAAAACCGGTTGGAGCTAGCTAAATAGTGTTGCTATTCAAATACAGCAACGCATTTTATTGGCAAGTGGTCAGAATATCCTGAATTGTTATAGATTGTGTATCTTTTTGGTATTCCTTCAGAGTCGCACCAAGAGCCGTCCGTTGCCGGCGAAAAGTCTTTTATGCTGATTTTTCCTCTGTAGAAGAAATGGTCTATTCGCTCCCATTCGTTTTTATAAAAGTAAGAGCCAGGAAATACCAACGAACCGCCAGTTAAAAGCCATGGATTTTGCATTTTCGCTTCTTGCAAAAAAGTTTGCGGAACTAAAAAGTTTTGCAATGCGATTTTTGTTCTGCCTAAAACCGTTTGCGCAGAGTCTGAATCAATAAAGAATTCTTTTATATCTCGATTAAAATCTCCGCAAGCGATGCAAGGCGTTTCTGGCGGCAAAGAATTTATTAGCTCTGCAAGCTGGTTTTCTTGCAAGTCTCGCCAGATGTCGCTTTCGCTGCTTCCTCCTGATTTTGACTTCCAATGGTTTACAAAAATAACAAGTTCCTTTTCAAAAGCTTCAATTTTTGCCTCTAAAACAGGCCTCATTTGCGGTTGCTCCGTTGAGTATGCTCTGGCATCCAAAAAATGGTTTTTTACATCTTTTATTTGGTATCTTGAAATTATCGCGCAGCCTGTAGCTCCGTCTTCCGCTTTTGCAAAACAGGCGTAATCCCAGGATTTTCTGTTGTCCCAGGAGTTTGATGCCAGCTGGTTTGAAATATCATACAAAATTCCTTCGTTTTCAATTTCTATAAGCGCGAAAATGTCTGCGTCTAAAAATTTTAAGGACGAACAGAGTTTGTTAAGCCTGCTCTCGTAATTTTGTTTTCCCCATTCCTTGTTTTTTAAGAAGTCAGAGTATTCAGTTCCGTCTTTTGTCGCATCAAAAAATGTCTGAACGTTCCAGCAGACAATTCTTAAACTTTGATTTTCAGCAGCGTTCTTGCTGGAGCTGCAGCTTGCAAAAAAAACTAAAAAAACGATTTTGGGCAGAATTGCAAAAAAACTTGTTTTCTTCATGAAAATATATACGCAAGCAACTGCAAAAAATCTGCAGTTTTTTTACAAAAAAACAAATAAAATCAAACATTGCTATTTTCTTCTAAAAAAACTATACTGATTTTCATATCTTTTTTTAATCAGAGGACTTGTAATGTCATTAGATTGCGGTATCGTTGGTTTGCCAAACGTAGGAAAATCAACTATTTTTTCAGCTCTTACTGCAGCTCCTGCCGAAGCTGCTAATTTTCCATTTTGTACAATCGATCCAAATGTCGGTATAGTTGACCTTCCTGATGAGCGGCTTGATTTTTTGGCTTCAATTCACAGTCCAAAAAAGAAGACTCCTGCATCTGTAAAATTTGTTGATATTGCAGGTCTTATAAAGGGAGCTAGCCAGGGCGAAGGACTTGGAAACCAGTTTTTGGCAAATATCCGTGAGTGCGCTTGCATTGCCCACGTTGTTCGCTGCTTTGATAATCCTGATATTATGCACGTCCGCGAAGATTCTAAGGTAGAAGCTCCTGTTGACCCGGAAAATGATGTTCTTACAATCAATTTTGAGCTGGCGCAGGCAGATTTGCAGACAATTGCCAAGCGCCAGGAAAAAAATATAAAGCAAGTTCGCGCCTTGGGAAAAGAGGCGGAAAAGCAGCTTGCGCCTTTTAATTCTGCCGTAGAAAAAATACTTCCGCTTCTTCAGGAAGGTAAGTGCGCCCGCCTTGCAGATCTTGCAGATGATGAAAAAGCAGCCATAAAAGATATGTTCCTTTTGACCATGAAGCCAACACTTTATGTTGCAAATATTGATGAAGATTCAATTTCTGCAGGAACTAACAAATATGTTGAAACCTTAAAAAAAATAGCAGAGCAGGAACACAGCGAAGTTGTGGTGATTTGCGGAAAGTTTGAGGCCGATCTTGCGGAAATAACCGACCCTGCGGACAGAAAAGACTTTATGGATTCAGTTGGACTTTCTGAAAGCGGCCTTGCAGTCTTGGCAAAAAAGGCGTATCACCTTATGGGACTGGCAACCTTCTTTACAGGCGGTTCTGACGAATGTAGAGCCTGGACTATTAAACTTGGCGACACGGCTCCAAAAGCGGCCGGCGTAATCCACACAGATTTTGAAAAAGGATTTATCAAGGCAGAAGCCTATTCTATAGAAGACTTGCGAAAGTACGGCTCAGAGCAAAAAATAAAAGAAGCGGGCAAATACCGCCAGGAAGGAAAAGACTACATAGTGCAAGACGGCGATGTGCTTTTCTTTAAGTTCAATGTTTAGCCTAAAAATTCAAATATCGAGTTTTTTATAAATGTGAAAAAAAATTCGCTTATGTTTTTATTCGTTTTCCTGGAACTCGGCGTTACGGCTGTGTAGACAAGAAGGTTAAATTTAATTTATAATAATGCAAAAATTATTAGAAAAAATGCATAATCTTGCATTATAGGAACAGAACATGGCATTGATAGAAAACAAGGCGTCTTTTATAGAAAAACTTTCAAATATTGCAAAAAGTAATGACCCGATAGACCAGTCGCTGTATCAAAAATACGACGTAAAGCGAGGCTTGAGATATTCAGATGGTCGAGGTGTGCTTGTTGGCCTTACAAGAATCGGCGATGTAATAGGATACGAAACCGGCGCAGATGGAAAAACCGTTGCTGTTCCAGGACGACTTATTTACCGCGGATACGATGTTCTTGATATTGTAAAAGACTGCGAGCGAGAAAAAAAATTCGGCTTTGAAGAAGTTGTCTATCTTTTGCTGTTCGGAGAACTTCCTACAAGGGAACAGCTTGACGAATTTTCAAGCTACATGGGGGCAGAACGCGTGCTTCCTAACAACTTTATGGAAGATATGATTCTAAAAGCTCCTTCAAGCGACATTATGAATAAACTTGCCCGTGGCGTTTTAGCTTCCTATTCTTACGATAGCGACCCGGAAAACAGAAGTATTCCAAACGTTTTAAGGCAGTGCGTGGAGCTTATAGCTCGTTTTCCGACTTTAGTAGCTTATGCTTATCAGGCAAAAAGAAGATACTATGAAGAAAAAAGCATGTATGTTCACAATCCTGATCCAAATTTAAGCACTGCGGAAAACTTTTTGCGCCTTATTCGCCCAAATAAAGAATATACTCGCCTTGAAGCGGAACTTTTAGACCTTTCTCTTGTGGTTCATGCGGAGCACGGCGGCGGAAATAACTCCGCTTTTACAGTTCACGTTGTTTCTTCTTCAGATACAGACACATATTCTGCAATTGGAGCCGCTGTCGGTTCATTAAAAGGCAGACGGCACGGTGGCGCAAACATAAAAGTCATGGAAATGATGGACGAAATGCGGGCAAATATTGACGACTGGGGCAACGAAAAGAAAGTCGCCGACTACTTGCGGAAAATTGCTACAAAGCAAGCGTTCGACAGAACCGGCCTTATTTACGGTCAGGGACACGCCGTTTACACGATAAGCGACCCCCGCGCGATTCTTTTAAGGGACAAGGCAAAAAAACTTGCGCACGAAAACGGCCGCGACGACGAATTCAACTTGTACACGCTTGTTGAAAAGCTCGCTCCAAAAATCCTTGCGGAAGTCCACGGAGATTCTAAGAAGATTTGCACAAACTTTGACTTTTATTCAGGATTTGTTTATTCGCTGCTAAATATTCCTCGCGATTTGTTTACTCCTCTTTTTGCAATTTCAAGAATTTCTGGCTGGAGCGCTCACCGCATAGAAGAAATTGTTTCCGGAAAAAGAATTTACCGTCCTGCTTATAAGAGCGTTTCGGGGCTGCGCGAATACATTCCTATGAAGGACAGGGTTGCCCACAGCAATTCAGCTCTTCTTAAAAATGATGATGAAGTGTCATCTGCAGGTCCTACAGACTAGTTTTTATAGCAAAATAAAAAGATATATGTTATAATAGAGCAGTTTTAGTAATCTTAAAAAGATAAAATAGTTGCAAGCTGCAGCTGTTTTATCTTAAAAGTTTGCGTTGCAAACGTTCTTATAAACGTTGTTTTCGCTTTGCTGAAAAACAACTAAAAAAGTCAAACTGGCTTTTTACGTGAGGGCTTATGAAAAAAATTGCTCTATTTTTATTTTCCGTTATCCTTTTAGCATTGACTTCTTGCTCTGGAATTCTTGAAACTCAAGAAGCGCGGCAGGCATCTGAAAACGTCATAATCAATATTACAGATTCAAACAGTTCTGCAAGGTTTATAAAGCCGGCTGAAAGTTTTGATATTTCAAAGGTAGAAGAGTGGAAATTAACTTTTACGCAAATAACGCCTGTTAAAGATAAAGAAGTTTCTATTGCTTTAAAAAAAGGCGAAAAATCTGCAAAACTTGGCGTTGGAACATATAACTTAAATATAGAAGGAAGTTATGCTAATGATACTTCTACTATAGAACTTTCCGGCTCAAAAGAAAATATCGTTGTGGCGGAAGGAAAGTCAACAGAGATTTCTGTTATTGTCGGATTAAAAAAGAGCCAAGATGGAAAAGGAAGCCTTTCTGTGCAGCTAGGATTTGATCAGACTTCTTATAATCAATATATTACGGAAGTCGGACAGGTAGACTTAAAAGACAGGATAAAAGTCGCGCTAAAAAATTCTAGCAAAGAAGACTGTTCATCGGATTTAAAAATTGAATCTGTTGAAAATCAAAGTACAAAATTATTGATTTCAGGGCAGCTTTCTTCTGGATATTACAACATTGAGCTTTACGCAAACTGCGCGGCTGTTAGCCAGAATTCTGCAACGGATGCTGAGCCGATTTGGAAGCGCATAAATCTTTTGACAGATGATTTGATTGAAGTTGCCGATGAAAAGGAATCTTCTGGCTCGTACGAAAATCTTTTATTTCCTTTAAAAGAATACACATACTACGCTTCCGCTTCTGTTTCGCAAGATTCTGCTTCTAATGGCCTGAGCAAAACTAATCCTGGAAATCTTTATAAGGTTCTTGAAAATATCTACAAAAACAATGCAGTCTACAATGCGAAAATAAAGTATGCTTGCACTGACCCAATGGAATTTGATGTTTCTAAAATCAAAGAAGGCAAGCAAATTGAAATAGACACTTTTGGCACTGACGATGATACTAGCCAAAGCGGTGTTTCACTGAGTTTGCATGCCGATAAGTCTGTTGATGTTGCGCAAAGTTCTGCCGATATTGTTTTTACGGCTTCAACCGAAACAGATAAAAGTCTTGTTGTAAAAGGTTACACTTCAGAGGGAACCCCTGCTGTTATCTTGAAAAATGGCGCGTATTTGGATTTTTGCTCATTCGCAAATGATGATACATCAAATTTTAATTTGTATTTAGATGTGGAAGATGTCGAATATTACGAGAACTCTCCATTGGTCATAGCATCTAAAAGTTTTGACGGCAAATTTTCTATTCTTTCTTCTGGCACAGAAGAACATACCGTTGTATGCGAGATACTAGAGAATAAGGAAGAAAATACATTTAAGTATTATGTAACAAAACCTTTACCAACTGTT
Organism: uncultured Treponema sp.; assembly: GCA_934667505.1. Lineage (GTDB taxonomy): Bacteria > Spirochaetota > Spirochaetia > Treponematales > Treponemataceae > Treponema_D. The sequence goes on from CAKULY010000003.1 coordinate 50,749, forward strand.
TATTATTCAAATAAATGGGCAAGTGGTTGGTCTGTAAATTATAAATTAAGTTACGGCAATAATGACGCTGTTGTTTATCAGAATGACAACTATTCTCTTGCGGCGTTCTGTTACGACCATAGCGGAGGCTTGTACGCATTTGAACTGGCGCTTGAAGGAGATTCTAAAGTTCCAAGCAGTATTACTGAATCTACTGGCTACGAGCTGGTTCATTATTCTAATAAGGAAGCAAGCAAAAAAACTGAATTTACAGTTCAAAAAGAAAAGTTTGGCTACATAAAGCAGCAAATTCCTGCAAGCATGTGCGCAGATGGTAATAGAGTTTACTTTGTAAATACTCTTGCATCTATATCAGAAAAAGGCGGACAAGATATAACCCTTTCTAAATGGAATCACTGGGCTTATAGCGACCCAGTTGTTTATTCTGTTGCGGCTAGCAAAGACGGGCAGTTCCCGGCTGAAGTTCAGCTTAATTTTGATTCTGTGTTCACAAAAGTAACCGCTGTTTACTGCGAAGGCTTGGGCAAAGATTTGTATGTTGCAGGCTATAAGACTAGCACAAGCGGCTCTGTAAAAGACAGCACTTACAGCATTTATAAGCTTGCTAGTCCTTCAAGCTACACAACTGATGCAACCATTTCTAAAGACCAGCTTGAATTAGTTTTAGACGTGTTTACAACCTCCAGCGATTCTTCGTTTACAGAGTGGTGCTCTGAAAATCAAATTACGCAAAATGCTTATGCATTCAATGCCATTACAGATATGGCTATTGTGGATAACAATTTGTATATCTTAAAAAATTCTTATTACTTGCATTTTGATACAAGCGACCTTGCTTCAAGTAAAAGTAAGGCTTGCAGTTCGCTAGTTCGTATAGATAGCGATAGCGGTAATACAATTAAAGCTTGGTCAGATTATTCGTCACCTTATTCTCAAAATCCTGTTTCGTTTGGAATTACGCGTAAGTTTGTAGCTGTGCTGCCTAAGAAGAAAAAGCTTGTAATTGGCGACAGTTCTTCTTCTAGTTATTACGCAGTAGACCTTTCTAATAGTGATGATTTGAGCATTGCTCGTTCAGACGGTGGCAGCGGCTTTGCATTTGACGGCTATACTTACACAGATTTTGTAAGCAGCGGCGCTACCTTTGTTGGCCAGGCAGATTATATAGAAAATGTTTCTTCTAATTAAAACCTATGCTTGTTTCTGTGTGCATTCCAGTTTTTAATGGCGAAAAGTATCTGCGCCGCTGCTTGGACAGTGTGGCGGCGCAGACTTTTTGCGACTTTGAGCTTATTGTTGTAGACGACTGCTCTAGCGGATGCGATGAAAACGGCTTTAATTGCAAAAAGATATGCAAACTCTTTTCAAAGCAGACAAAAATAAAAGTAAGCTATGTGCGCCATAGCAAAAATCTTGGCTGCGTAGAAGCCCGGCGTACAGCCGTTTATGAATCTTCTGGAAAATATATTTTTTGCCTTGACTGCGACGATGCCATAAAACCCAATGCTCTTGAGCTTTTGTGCAATAAAGCAAATGAATCAGACTACGATGTTGTTCAGTGCGGGGCGGAAGTTTTTTTTCTGAACCAGAATGAACAATCTGCAAGTTCCAGTGCGGAGCAAAAAAATTTTGAAAATGTATGCAAAAAAACAAATCTTCTTAGTGAGCAGCCTCTTTTTAATTCCAGCATTTTTGATGCTGCAATAATTAATAACTGTATAAATCTTTTTGTATGGGGCAAATTGATTAAAAAGGACGTTTTTGTTCAAGCTTTTGAAAGAATACCAAATATGTTCTGTGTTTTTGGAGAAGACTACCTTATTTCCTTTTTCGTTGCCTACTTTGCAAAAAGCTATATCGGCATAAAAGACAAATTGTGCTTGTACTCAGTGGATACAGGGATTTCTTCAAGCATTAAGATAGAAAACCTTGAGCGCTGGGAAAAAATATGTTCCGTTGCTTCTATATTTTCTGTCATTTTCGATGAATTAAGCTGCGGCGGAATTGAGCTTTCCAAGGAACAGAGCCAAGTTGTTCACAGGCAGTGCAATGGTTATGTTTTAAGCTGTTTTAGATACTTAAAGTATTTTTGTTCAGATTCCATAAAAAAACAAGCCTTTTCCCTAATGTGCGAATATTGGGGAAAAGACTATGTAAAAAAAGTTTTAAGCGCAAACGGCGAATCTTTTGATTTAAGTTTATACGAATCTTAAAAACGTCTGAGTAAGGCAGGCTTTCGCTCAAGACCTTGATAGACGTATTTATATTTGCAATAGAATCTTGCTATTCTGTAATGAAAAACTCTACAGAGGCGGATGTCAATTCTGAAGAATCAGAGCTGCCAAGTTCAACTGCAAGCGTGTTTTGTGTTCCAGCGCCAGAATCACTTTGCGATTCGCTATGCAGAATGTGCGGCATTTTGTTTAGGTAAATTGTAAGTGTTCCAGTTGATTTTTCAAACTTGGCGTTAGTTTCATCTGTTTCAAATGAATTGCCGTTTAATTTCCAGCTATATGTGACCCATTCTGGCAGATTTTTTTTGTTGTATTCATCATCTAAGTAGTAAATATGGAAAGTTGCAGTTTCTGTAGTTAAAGAAACTGTATTAGTTGTATCATCATCGGAAAAAGAAGTCTCCAGCCTTATGTTGCCAGGCATTGCTTTTAATTCGGTCTGGGTGTCAGATTGTATTCTGCTAATAGAAAAAGAAACTAAATTTTCATTTTCTTTAATAGTGATTTTTTCTGATTTGCCTTCGTAAAATTTTGTTTGTCCTTTATAAAGTTCCGCCGAAATTTCTAGTTCGCTGCCTATAGGAATGTCGGCAAAAGTGCATGTGGCAGAATTTTTGCTAGAATCATAAGGAATTGTTTCTTCCTTATAAAGGCTTCCGTTCAAGGTCAAAATCAGTTTTAATTCAAAAGTTTCGCTCGTTGTCGTTTCGTTCGTGTTTAGAAGGTTGTTTTGCTCAACGCTTCTAAAAATCTGACCAATTGGGATTTCTACAGATGCAGTATTTATATTGGAAGAACACGCGGCGAAAAATCCAAAGATTGCGGCAAGTGTTAAAATTGTTGAAAACAAGTTTTTTTTCATATTTTCTCCCATAAAAAGTCAAGAGTAAAACTTCAGTTTTAGGATTGACTTTTCAACTGTTGTTTCGCAACGAAGTGAGAAACAACAGTTGAAAAGAAAGTTTGCGTTGCAAACTTTCTTAGTAATTATAATTCATAATGCTTTGAATGTCGAGTTTTTTGTAGCTTTTGTAGCTTAGCGTTGTTCGTCGTTTTTCCTAGCAAAAAAAAAATTGACAGAATTTTATACTGCCCTTACAATTAATTTGTAAACAACTAAAAAAGTGTGCTTCTTCGCTGAAAAAATAAGGAAAAAATATGAAAAATTTATTAAATCGGGACTTTTTAAAAAGGCTTTCTTTTATTGCGTGCCTGCTTGGTTTTGCAGTTTTGCTTTCTGGCTGTTCGGATTTACTTTCTGAAAAAATCAGTTCTGAATACGGCTCAGTTTCTATTAATTCAGAAAGAGCAGTTTTTGTAGATGATATAAAATCTGCAAAAGCAACAATTTGTGGCTACAATTCACTAGGCTCTAAGTTTGAAATAAAAACTGGCTTGGCTGCTGTTTCTGGAGGGCTTGCGACTTTTCCTGCAGTTGAAAACATTCCTGTTTCAAAAAATGTAGTAATTGAAGTTCAGGCTTATGGCGATTCTAGCGCTAATGCTAAAATCGACGGCATAACTTTGTATTCTGTTTGCGACATTAAAAGCGGACCAAATTCCGTGAGCGTAAACTGGGAAAGTTCTAAAAAAGGCAAGGTTTTTGCGGCATTGCTTGAAAATGGTGTGAACCTTTCAGCTCTAACGGAAACGCAGCTTTCTTCTATATGTAATGCAATTCCTTCTGGTGTTCATGCAAGTCTGATTGACGCTGACGCAATTGCTTCGGACTTTAAGGCTGACAGTTTGAAAGAAAGCTCTTCTTATGCATTGACAGCTGGAAGCGTAAAAATTACCGCAAATGGCTGTTCAGGCTGTACAATTCAAGTTTCCGATCCTAGCTCAAAAATATCTTCTGCTGTTACTGGTGATTCTGCGGAAGTAACGATTGCAGATGTTGCTCCGGGAACTTGGAACGTCTACGCTGTAAAAGACGGCGCGGTTGTAAAAAGCGGAAGCGTGACGGTTACGTCTGGCACTGCGGCGGAAGTTGTGCTGGGAAATGTTGTTGTTACAGATAAAATAATAGTTCATGTGCCGGAAAGCTTGAATTACAATTATTGTTATGCTTGGAGTGGAGCTGTAACTACTGCAAAATGGCCTGGTGATAAGATGACAGAAAAATCAGGTTCGTATTATAGTTTTACTCTTGGTTGTACAGCTACAAAAATTATCTTTAATAATGGTTCAGGTGGTTCTGCTGGAAATGGTCAGACTTCTGACCTTTATATTCCTTCTGCTGGGGAATATTGGTATATTGGCGGTGCTTCTGGCACTAAGGACGAAGATGGAAGCAAACTTTCTTCTAATTTTTCAACACAAAATCCAAATCAGCCAGTTCCACCAAGCGTAACAGTTCCTTCAAAAGCATACTTGGGCGGTTCATTTACAATTACAGTTTCAAGCGATTCTGCGTTGATTCAAAACACAATTTCAATCAACGGAATTTCAAAAACGCTTGCGGTCGGTTCGAACTCATTCAATGTTTCAGACTTTACAAAGTCAGTTGGAACAATAACAGTTTCAGGAACAGTTTCAAATTCAGCCGGAAGCAAAACGGTTTCTGGCATGATTTCCATTGTTGAAAAACCGGTGAATACACTGGTTACTAATTTTAATGAGCTAAGAATCTATCAGGTTATGGTAAGTCATTTTCAGGATGGAGATTCTTCTATTGGTTATACAAATGCTTATGGTCCATCAGGTCAAACTTACGGTGGTGATTTGCAGGGGATTATAAATGCTATTCCTTATATAAAAGAACTTGGATGCAATGCTCTTTGGATGACTCCAATTTTTAATTCAAATTCTAGTAGTTCTGGGGATCAGATGGGTTCTACTGGTTATTACGCTTATGACTTTTTCGATATTGATCCAAGATTTGGAACAAAAGCAACTTTTGAAAGACTTGTTGAAGTTTGCCATGAAAATGGAATAAATGTAATCCTTGATGGTGTATTTGGACATTGGGGGACTTCTGTAAAAGCATCTCCTTCTGGAAAAACTCCAAGTCGTTCTCATGGTCAATATAAAGGGTGTGATTATCCAGCAAGTCTTGAATTTTTTAAAGAAGTTGCCTCTTATTGGATTACAAACTATAAAATTGATGGTTGGCGTTTAGATCAGGCTTATCAAGCTGGTGCACGAGATTCTGACGGAGAAGTTTATACAGGTAATAAAAATTATTGGCCGCAACTCCGTGAAACAGTAGAACAAGCTGCCTTATCTAATGGAACTTTAGGAAAAGATTGGGGAACTCTTGGATATATGTGTGGAGAAGTTCTTGACGGAAATCAACCGAATATACAAAACTGGGTTGTTGTAAATGATGGTTTGCGTTCTTGTTTTGATTTCCCTAGTCGTTATAAATTGTGTCAGGCGATAGTTGGAGGTTCGGAATGGAGTAATTCAAGTGGAACAATCTCTTATAAAGATGCAATGGAATATACTTATGGAACATATCAGGAAAAAGGATATGCACATTCAGGTGGATATTATCCAAATTTGTTTTTTGCAAATCATGATTTGTTCCGTTTCGGTGATTTGATTATTAATTGGAAAAAAGATTCATATGGTTCATCTAATTATGTAGGACGATATAAAGTTGCTCTTGCTACATTGGCTGCATATACAGGACCAATCACTATTTATTATGGTGATGAATGGGGTGAAGCTACTCAAGGAATTAGTCTTGTTGCTGCAAATAATATCTCTGTTGGAAAAGGTGCGTATTGGGATAATGCAAGTCGTACTTCTGGACGTATTGATAAGGCTATTAACGGTACAACTGCAGAAAAAGAAGTTCTACAATATTCAAAGAAATTATTGAATGTTCGTTCCGAATATGAGGCTTTATGGAATGGAATTGTTTCTCCAATTTCAACGTCATCTTCATCTTTGTATGTGGCAAAAAAGACAAGTGATTCTGAGACTATATATGTTGCTATTAATAATGGGGAATCATCCGCAACATTCTCATTGTCAGAAAATGGATTTGATTTGTTGAGTGATAGTGATATTTCTAAAGGCACAGTCACCGTACCAGCTCTTTCTGCAAGATTCATTCTTGTAAAGTAAAATAGTTCTAGTGGTTTTGCTCTTGTGCGGGAAAAGCAAGGGCAAGGCTCTGTTGTTTTTGGTGAGAGATTCTTGGAGGAAAAATGAAAAATGTTTTGTGCAGGGCTATGGCTCTGGCAGGGATTTTGTCTGTCCTGTTTCTTTGTTCGTGTGCAAATAGTCTTGAACAAAAATCTGAATATGATGGACGTTATGGAACTTTGGTTCTTGGCGAAAATGACCGCGCGGTTCAGATAAAAGAAATCAGTTATGCTGATGTTTCAGTGCTTGGCTCTGGAATGGAAACCGTAGTTGCCGAAAATACTGCAATTCTGAACGGAAAAGGCACTGTAAAAATAGAAAATATTCCGGTTGGAAAAAATCGTGTTGTTGTGGTTCAGGCTAAAAGCGGCGACTCAAAGCTGGACGGAATTTTTCTTACTGCGGTCGCTGATATTTCTTCCGGTGAAAATAATCTTGGCACAATAAACTATGCTTCTTCTGTAAAAGGCAATGTTTACAAGGCGTTGATAGAAGAAGGCGTTCCGACTTCTGATTTTTCAGAAGAGCAGGAAAAAATCATAGAAAATGTGATTCCTTCTGGAGTTCATGCGACTTTAGTTGATGCTGCAAAGCTTGCGGCGGATTACAAGTCAAATCCAAATGGAACTTTTGATTCTTCAAGTTATATTTTAAATGCCGGTGAAGTTTCTGTTTCTGCAAGCAACGTTTCCGGTTATTCAATCTGGCTGAATGATCCGCTTTCTGCAGCAGAACCTGTTGAAATTTCTTCTGATGGCACTTACACGGTTAAAAATGTTGCTCCCGGCTCATGGTATTTATACATAAAAGACAAAAACGGAAGTGTTTCTAAAAGAGCAGTTTCTGTTGAATCTGGCAAAACTTGCAATGCGGGAAAAATCTTTGAAGAAGTTTCTTTTGAAGGCTACCGCGTGCATTTTTACGGCGCAAACTGGAGCACTTACAAAATCTACTATTATAATACCGAAACTCAGCGTGTTTCCGCATGGAATTCCATGCCATCGATGACGGCGGAATCTGATGGCTATTACTACGATTTGACTGAATCTTGGGTTAAAGCCGGAACAACAATGGTGATTTTCTACGGCGGAAGCGACGATAACCGTTATCCGGCAGACCAGCAGGATGGCGTTGTAATTCCTGCTGGCGTAAAAGAGGCTTGGTTCAACTTTGAGACAAAAACTTTTGAAACTTCAAATCCGTTCAGCACAGAACCTGCTGTTTCAATAACTCCTGGCGGAAACGCTTCGTTCAGCGGAGCAAACCAGTCTGTAACAGTTACTGCAAAAAACTGCGCTTCCGCAAAATACACAACAGACGGAAGCGACCCGAAAACTTCTGCAACGGCAGTTTCTTTTGATTCAAGCAAAACCTTTGCAGTAGGCGAAGGAATCTCTGTAGGTTCAAGTGTAACCGTAAAAGTCTGGGGAACGGACGGTGCAACAGAAGTTTCTGCAAGCTCTGTTTTCACAAAAATCGATAAGCCTTCGACTCCGACCCGGCTTGGCGCATATTACACAAGCAGCGCGACTTCTTTCAGTATATGGTCGCCGGATTCAAGCGATGTGACGGTTACGGTAAAAACTGCTGGCGGAACTGAACAAACTTATACTTGTATAAAAGGATTCCAAGTCGATGGCGATTATCCTGATTCTGCAAATATTTACGGTGTAACAGTTCCGGGCGACCTGCACCTTGCGGAATACCAGTTCAAGATCGGCGGCGTGGCAGTGCGCGACCCTTACGGCAAGATGATTAAGTATGACGGAAACCAGCAGAAAACGAACGTGCTTTGTGATAATAAGGCATTTTATTCTGGCGGACCAATTGGTTCTTCTTGGGCAGGTCCTAGTGTAAACATTGTAATGGATATGTCTCGGACTGAACCGACCGGTGGTTGGGCTGAGCGACCAACGTTAGAAAAACGAACAGACTCAATTGTATATGAAGTTCATGTTGGAGATTTTACTTCCTCTAGCACATGGAACGGAAAAGAATCTTATCGTGGAAAATTTCCAGGAATGATAGAAACTGGAACAACATATACAAATGGTGCAAGAACTGTAAAAACAGGTCTTGACCATTTAAAGGAACTTGGAGTTACTCATGTTCAGATTATGCCGATGTATGATTTTGCAACAAAATATGTAAATAAAACTGGAGAAATATATAATTGGGGCTATGACCCGGTAAATTACAACGTTCCGGAAGACAGATATTCAACTTGCCCGGGTGATTATGTTGAGCGCATCCGCGAAGTAAAGGAAATGGTTAACGAGTTTCACAAGAACGGAATCCGCGTAATTATGGATGTTGTTTACAATCATACGTTTGCAACGGAAATGTTCGACTCAATTTCTTCAAAATATTATACATCAACAGATTTGTCTGGTTGTGGAAATTCAGTTGACGTAAGCAACGGCATGGTAAGCCGAATGGTTCGAGATTCGCTTGAATATTGGGCAGAAGAATACAATATTGACGGTTTTAGATTTGACCTTATGGCAATTTTTACGAAAGCAGCTTTGAAAGACTGGGGTGAATATTTAAATAACACAAATGCAGAAACAAAAGATAGAAATCTTTTAATGCAAGGTGAACCTTGGCAATGTAATAATAATTCTTCTTCAGAGTATGGTTATGCTTCTTCAATTTCGGAGCTTTCAAATGCTCATATTGGTTGTTTTGCTGGAAAATGGCGTGAAACATTAAAAGGTTCAAGTGATGATGGAAATACTTTAGGTTATATTTTCAGCGGAAAAACAGATAAAGATGGTGATTCAACTTATTGGAATACAACGGTTGGATTGCGTGGTTCTGGCACTAGACTAGGAAGCGATTCAGAAGGTGTTTGGACTAGATATTTTACTGCAAATCCAGAACAAGCTGTGAATTATCTTATGGCACATGATAATCTTTGTTTCTATGACAAAATAGCTGCTGCTGGAACTTCATATACAAGCTATGCAGATGCAATTATAAAATTTGGTCATGGAATTTTACTTTCTGCACAGGGAATTCCATTTATTCATGCAGGAGATGAATTCCTTCGGACAAAGAAGGTTGGAACTTTTGCGAGTGAAGCCCATAATTCTTATATGTGGGGACAAGAAATGAATCAGATAGACTGGAGTTATAAGGCAAAATATATAGATTGTTTTAATTATCACAAAGACATGATTCAGTTTCGTAAAGATAATGACGCATTAAGAAACAGGAATGGAGTAGGTTCAACAGCAATAAATGGAAATGTGATTTATTATACGATAAAAAATTCTTCTTCTTCTCCAGAGAATGCAAATAAAACTCTAACAATTGTGATAAATCCAGGAAGTAATCTTACTGTAAGTGGAAAAGGTTCAATGGTTATGAATAAGACTGGTGTTGTAAGTTCAAATGATACAACCTGCGAAGGTACTGGAGTTACAATTTTTGCACAATAATTAAAAATCCATCACATTCCGTGCGGGAAAAGCGGAGCGTGGTGGTTGTATATAGAAAAGTATGTATAAGGAGGTGTGATAAAAATTACATCCGTGTAATTTTTATCACTAAAGTTTATTACGTGCGGTGCACTTCATAAACTTTGATTCAGCACCTCCTGTGCTGCCACTAACGTGGAGTTTTTAAGGAAGGAAAAATGAAAAAGTTGGTGAAAGTCATCGGCACTATTTTTTGCGCTCTGATGATGTTTGGGTGTTCCGATTTGGCGGAGCTGAATTCTGGCTCGGACGATGAGAATTTTGGAACTCTTTATTTTGATTCAAAATCGCGTTTTGTCGATGTCTATGAAATTTCAAATGCAACTGTAAATGTTTACGGCTACGGAATGAACACGATTTCAAAAAGCGGTGTCTCAATCAGCGGCGGAAAAGGTTCTTTAGCTGTTGAAAATATTCCGGTCGGCAAAAACCGTGTAATCGAAGTCTGTGGATATAAGACTGCTGGCGTTCCTGTAAAAATTCTGTATGCGGTCACAGATATAAATCCTGGCGCAAACTCAATCGGCACAATAAAAGACGGTTCGGATTCTGCAAAAGGCAAGGCGTATCTTGCTTTGCTGAACAAAGGTATTGATATTTCTTCTGTTTCGCTCGGCGGATTTGACGGCGTTTCTAGCGCGTATCTTTTTGATGCGGATGGATTTGCTTCTGCCTATAAAAATAATTCTTCTGTTTCGGCGGCAAGTTATATCCAAAAGACAGGAACTGTAAAGTTTACCAACATAAAATCAGCTTCCAGCTATTCAGTCTGGATTGACGATCCGCTTTCTGAAAAACTTTCTATAAATTCGGATTCAACAACAACTGCTTCATTGAGTGGCGTTGCTCCTGGCTCGTGGAAAGTGTATGTAAATGACGGAAGCACAACAAAAGTTGCAGGAACTGTGACTGTCCCTAGCGACGGTTCTGCGGATTTTGACGCTTTGATTGGAAATGTTCTGGCTGGAAAAACGATTATTTTTGTAAAATGCGCAGCAAACACAAATCTTTATGCTTGGACAACTTCTCCAAAAGTGGAATTGTGCGGTGCATGGTCAGGAACAACTTTAACAACAAATGCAACTTCTGATTATATGAATGACCCTAGCGATTGGTATATGATTGATGTAACTGAAAAATACGGAAGTTCAAAAGAGGCAATAAATATAATTCTTATTCCTGCTGGTGGAAGTCAAACTGCCGATTTGGATTCTAAAATTGCAGGAACTTTCTGGTACGACGGCTCAAATTTTTACGATTCCGACCCTACAACAGCCCCAGCTTTAGACAGCGACGCAACATTGAAAGAAATCAAGGTGAATGGAACTTCTATTGGATTGGCAACTGAATATGAAGTTTCTTCAAAAACAGAAGAAGTTACAGTTACAGCGGTTGCAAATTCTTCAAAGGCAACGGTTTCTGTAAGTCCAAGTGACAGTGTTTCTGTGGAAGCTGGAAAATCGAAATCTTTCGCAATTACTGTAACAGCCGAGGACGGAACTGTAGAAACATATTCACTTTCTGTAACAAGAAAAGCCGAAATTCCAAACGATGTAACACTTTCTTCTATTAAAGTAAACGGTTCTTCAATTGGCTCTCTTTCTGGAACGTCATTTAGAAAATCGCTTAGCGGCTCGGACGATTCCTGCTCTGTAACCGTAACTGCTGAGGCAAATTCAAGTTCTGCAAAAGTTGTGGTAGAACCTGAAACTGCAATAATCGCAGATGGAAACTCACAGACATTCTCAATCACCGTAACAAACGGCTCGGCAAGCGCAACCTACACATTGGCAGTAGACTACACAAAAGTCGAGGGTGTTCAATATTACTGGACGAATAAAAATGGCGCGGTAGGAAGTAATAAAACGATAAATACTTTGTCAGACTGGGATGAAACAATGAAAATTGCACAGGCTGCTGCCTGTGATACTCCGAGAGCATGGATTGGCGGGCATGAATATCCAGATCCTGACTTATATGCTATTTTTGCCGCTTGGGATGATACTAACTTATATTTAATGGTTGAAATTCCAAATGTTGATGGTGCAGATACTGTAGATAATGATAAATCTTATGCTGGCTCGCAGTTTCTTCCTATGGGCTGGGTTTTGAATACAGGTAAAGGTGTTGCTGGTGATGGTACTTTGGTTGGTGGAAATAGTGTCTGGCAAAACTCATTGTTGTATTCTTGGAGTACAGGAATTGACACAATGATTATGTATCATCCAAGGGTAGGAATAGGCAAACCTTCAATTTTTAAAACTAATTCTGATGGAAAATTTTCTTATGATGATGAATATTGTATTGGTTTTGAAAAAGCTGGCATTACTAGAAATATTTATTTCAATGAGTGTGTAAGCAAAAATATGTGGGCAGCTGTTGTTGATGAGGAAGGAAATTGGGGGAACAAAAAGAGCAAAGATATGAGTTCTTATAATTACGTTGATTATCTTGCTGCAGGAAAGAAAATGTCATCATATCAAGTAACAGTTCCTTTGTCATCTTTAGGTGTTACAAAATCTTATATTGAAGAAACAGGAATTTCTATTGGAGTGTTTTCTACTTATGGAGCTTCTACAATGGATTGTATTCCTTGGGATTCGTGTATGATTGATGTTGCAGATGAAGTATATTCTTCAGATCCTAGTTCTTCTCATGAAAAAGAAGATGTTGATGTAATCTCTGTTCCTCTTGCCCGAATCGGTCATATGTAAAATATCGCCTTATAAAAATAATTGGAACTTTCGTTGCTTTGCGAAGTTGGTTTTGAAATTAAGCTTGCAAGCAAAGCTGCGGGAGTTTCAATTCTGTTGATACTTGCGCCTGGCAAAACTTTTGTTAACGGCTTTCAGTCTTTTTATTTTTCGTTCATTTTATAATTTTATAATACCAATTGCCTAAGATAATTTAATTTATTAAAATATAATGTATTTTTGTTTTGCAAACTTTTAAGTTGTTATGGGGGACGTATATGTCTACGTTTATTGCTCAGCTAGTGAACGGTCTTTCTTTAGGCAGTATCTATGCTTTGATTGCTCTGGGTTATACAATGGTCTATGGAATTGTAAAGCTCATCAATTTTGCGCACGGCGATGTTATGATGATGGGAGCTTTTGCAGGTTTTTTTGTATTGAGCGTTCTTACACCTTCTTTTTTAGGCATGATTTTTGCTTTTGTGGCGGCCATGCTTTTTTGCGCGCTTCTTTCGCTCGTGATTGAGCGTTTTGCATACAGACCTTTGCGCAATGCCCCAAGGTTGAACTCTTTGATAACGGCAATTGGAGTTGAACTTATTTTGCAAAACCTTATGAGAGTTCTTCCTTTTGTTGGACCAAATCCAAAAAGTTTTCCTACAATGGCGGCAAAAAACTTTGAGATTGGCATTTTTTCTATAACAAATCTTCAGCTTATTGTAATCGTTTCAAGCGCGATTTTTATGCTGATTTTAAACTTTATTGTAAATCATACAAAAACTGGAAAAGCCATGCAGGCTGTTTCTTACGATTTGCAAGCAAGTGCTTTAATGGGAATCAACGTAAACAAAATAATCGCAGTCACCTTTGTTATCGGTTCAATTCTTGCCGGAGTTGCGGGCGTTCTTTATGCTACTGCCTATCCAATGATTGATCCTATGATGGGATACATTCCTGGCTTAAAAGCATTTGTCGCTGCCGTTCTTGGAGGAATCGGCTCAATTCCTGGAGCTATGGTCGGCGGTGTTATTTTGGGAATTGCCGAAACTCTTACAAAAGGCTACATAAGCAGCCAATATGCTGATGCAATTTCATATATAATCTTGATAGTAATACTTCTTGTAAAACCTTCAGGGTTGTTTGGCAAAAAAACAACTGTAAAAGTTTAATTAAATTCGACTATTTGGAGTGCATGGATGAAAAATAAAACTTTTAGAAATATGCTTATACCAGGAATTGTAGCCGTTCTTGCAATAGTAATTCCTTCCGTTCTGGTGGCAGCAGGCATTATAGACAATTACATAGCCGGAATTTTGACCCTTTCTGGAATAAATGCAATTATGGCTATTAGCGTAAACATGATTTGCGGAATAACAGGTCAGCTTTCGCTCGGTCAGGCAGGTTTTATGGCGCTGGGCGCGTATTCCACAATCTTGTTTTCATCGACCTGCGGGATTCCGCTTGCGGTAAGTGTTATCCTTTCTGGAATTATTACCGCTTTCTTTGGATTTTTAATTGGCTTTCCTACATTAAAACTTGAAGGCGACTATCTTGCAATTGTTACGCTTGCTTTTGGCGAAATTATACGCGTTGTTCTTACAAACTTAAAAAGCATTACAGGAGGACCAAACGGCAAGACTTTTGCAAATCCTGTTTCGCTTATTTCTTTGCTTGCAATTTTTATTGTTACGGCAACTTTAGTAGTTGTAATCATTCTTCTTCAGAATTTTATACGCTCTACTTATGGGCGTTCAATTCTTGCTGTTCGCGAAGATGAAATTGCTGCAAATAGCTGCGGTATTCACGTTTTTAAGTACAAGATGATTGGTTTTGTAATTGCAAGTTTTATTGCAGGAATCGGCGGTTCTCTTTACGTTATGTATATTGGTTTTGTAAAACCGGAACAAGCAGCGTTTGCAAAAAGTATTGATTACCTTATTTTTGTTGTTCTTGGAGGAATGGGTTCTACAACTGGTTCTGTTTTGGCAGCTTATGTTCTTACTTGCTTGCAGGAAGGTTTGCGTTTCCTAAAAGAATATCGTTTGCTTTTTTATCCGATTGTTTTGATAATTGTAATGCTTTTCCGTCCGCAAGGTCTTTTGGGAACAAAAGAAATCTCGTTTGTAAAATGCTGGGATTTGATTGCTGCTGGCGGATTCAAAAAATTGTTTAATAATTTTAAGAAAAAGTTTTCTAGAAAAGCTTCAAACGGAGGTGCAAAATAATGAACGAAGATAAAAAAACTGTTCTTCAGGCTTCCGATATTTCGATTGTATTTGGCGGCTTGTGCGCTGTAAGCGATGCAAGTTTTGAGCTTCACGAAGGCGAGCTTGTAGGTTTGATTGGACCTAATGGAGCTGGAAAAACCACAATGTTCAATATGGTAAGTGGAATTTATACTCCAACTTCGGGGCAGCTTACTTTTTGGGACAGAAATGACAAAGTCCGCATAATAAATAAAGCTAATCCTGCTATGTTGAATAAGCTTGGAATTGCAAGAACTTTTCAGAATATCAGGCTTTTTGGAAATCTTACTGTAAAAGACAATGTCCTTATTCCTTTGCATAATTCTAGAAAGGTAAATCCTTTTGATGTTCTTTTTAGAACTCCAAAATTCCGCCGCGACGAAAAGCGTATGGCTCAAAGGGTCGAAGAGTTGCTTGCCCTTTTTAAAATTGAAAAAAAGCAGAACGAGCTTGCGAAAAATCTTCCGTACGGTGAACAGAGAAAACTTGAAATTGTGCGGGCTCTGGCTTCTAAGCCAAAATTGCTGCTTTTGGATGAGCCTGCTGCGGGCATGAATCCTCAGGAAACGCATGAATTAATGGAAATGATAAGTTTTATTCGCAAGGAGTTTAATCTTACAATTCTTTTGATTGAACACGACATGAAGCTTGTTATGGGAATCTGCGAGCGAATAATGGTTCTAAACTATGGTAAGATAATTGCTGTAGGCAACCCTGAAGAAATTAAAACAAATCCTCAGGTTATCAAAGCTTATTTAGGAGATAACTAGTATGATGCTTGAAGTAAACGATTTGTGCGTATCCTACGGGGCAATAAAGGCATTAAAAGGAATAAGTTTTAATGTTGATAAAAACGAAATTATAACCTTGATTGGTTCAAATGGCGCTGGCAAGACCACAACTTTGCACGCAATTTCAAATATCATAAAAAAGCAAAGCGGCTCCATAAAGTTTGAGGGCGAAAACATTACTTCTATGAGCGCGGAAAAGATTGTAAAGCGCAATCTTATTCAGGTTCCAGAAGGAAGGCATGTTTTTGCAAATTTGACTGTTCGCGAGAATCTTGAGCTTGGCGCCTATCTGCGAAAAGACAATGTTGCTATAAAACGCGATATGGACAAAGTCTTTGAACTTTTTCCACGCTTAAAAGAACGTTTTAAGCAGTATGCTGGAACTTTGAGCGGTGGCGAGCAGCAAATGCTTGCAATGGGACGGGCTCTTATGGCAGAGCCAAAATTGCTCTTGCTCGACGAACCGTCTATGGGTCTTGCCCCTATTCTTGTCGACGAAATTTTTGAAATAATTAAAAAAATTAATTCGGAAGGAACAACTATTCTTCTTGTTGAACAAAACGCTTTTAAAGCTTTGTCTATTGCAGATAGGGCCTATGTTTTGGAAACAGGAAATATAGCAAAAAGCGGCAAGGCTTCTGATCTTATAGTAGATTCTGCCGTAAAATCAGCTTATCTTGGAGGTTAATTATGCTGGTAAAAAATGTAATGACAAAAGAACCTATTTATGTCTCTCCAGACTGTTCTGTTACAGATGCAAAAGCTCTTATGAATAAAAAGAGCGTAAATAAATTGCCTGTTGTAGACAATCAAAACCGTCTTGTGGGGATTATTACAAAAAACGATTTGGCAAAAGCTGGCCCTTCAGAAGCTACAACTCTTGATATTTACGAAATTGGCTATCTTCTTTCAAAAATAACAGTTTCTAAGATAATGACAAAAAATGTAGTCACAGTTTCTGAAAACGAAGTTGTGGAAGAAGCTGCAAGATTAATGGTAGACAATCATATTGGTTGCGTTCCTGTTATGAAAGACGACGTCTTGGTCGGAATTATTACAGAAAGCGACTTGTTCAACCTGTTTACAGATATGTTCGGTGCCCGCCACAAAGGAGTTCGTTTTATTCTTACTCTTGATGACAAGCCAGGTCAGCTTTCAAGGCTTATAGAAGGAATCGCGGCTTCGCAAGGAAATCTTGTTTGCCTGGTTACTAGAGAATTAAAAGAATCTGGAAAACGCCGTCTTACTTTAAAAGTAACTGATGTTTCTATTAGCCAAATAGAAGAAATTCTTAAAAAAATCGGACTTTCAGCAGATGATATCCGCATAATATGAAAATTCCAGCAGAAATTCTGATAAGACAATTTTTAAGATCATACCCAGAACCGTTTTCTCTAAAAGATTTTAGCACGCTCTTGGCAAAAATCGGTGTAAAAACTACAGCTCAGGAGTGTTCTGAATATCTTTCGACTTGTGGAAATGTTTTTGCCCTTACTGATGGAATGTACATTACAAGGGCATTCGCATTTACAAACGAGCTTTTTAGTTTTAGACCAACTCGCAAAGAATTTGATAAAGGTGCTTTTATTGCAGGTCACCGTTGCATGCCTTTTATAGATCCGGAAATTCTTTCTAACGACATTAATTTTGAATATAAAGGCGTTTTTTTAAGAGACAAGGTTGTAGAAATAGACAGCAATTCTCTTTTGGACTTATTTTTTCTTTATGGCGAAGAATATTGCGTTCAGTACATTGCGAGCGACCCTGCGAATCATGATATTGATCTTGGAAAAACCGACTTTACGTTGCCATCTGTAGTTCATGCCACAGGTTTTTCTTTAGAACCATTGATAAAAGACGGCTTTTCATTTGGCGACCGCATTATGTGTAAAGTAGTAGACTGGGACCTTAATAGGGTCGAAGTTTCTTTTACTCATTCTGATACAAGTCCTTTTCAGATGAAGATGGATGATGTTGCCCGCGAAAATTGGTATGCAACTTTGGAAAAATGTCTTTTAAATAGTTTTTCAATTTTAGGACCAAGAAGCTCAATTGAAGAGCAATTGGCCTTAGTCTTCATAGATAACAGAAATGAGCTGTGCGTAAAAGACTGCGGCTCAATAGAAGAATTGTTTTCTAGAACAAAAAAAATTGGATTTCAGTCTTTTGGAGTTGAAACAAGGTTGTGGTTTGCTGGAAAAGAAGTCCCTGCGGTTGGAAAATGGAATACTCCCGTTGATTTTGCTCCTGAAAACAAAAAAAATGATAAAATCAATTACGATTTATCCATTGAACCTCCCGACTTTGTTTATGATGCCTATTTAAAAGATCAAATAAATAAAAATATTGTAGATTTTGAGCTTATTTGTAAAAGCCTTCATCCAGACTTTTATAGATTTTCTGCACAGAAGCAAAAGTCGCTATTATTGCACTTGAAAAATAGACATGATATACTTTTGAGCGAATACAACCGCTTTGCAGATTTTAATATTGCTCCTGTAAGGCATGAAGCTTTGGATTTGTATACAGCGGTAAACGAAGTTATGCACGAGATTGATGAAGTAAGCACAGACCTTTCTGCGTTTCCTCAGCAGCCTCTTGTAATTCTTTCGCAAATATATGCGCATCTTATTCATCTTATAGAAATGATGGAAGACACAGACGCTTCTGTTTTAAAAACTTTAGATGAAATCAGTCTTTCGCTTGAAGGAATGGAACTTAATTTTGATGGCATAAAAGATATTTTAAAAAAAGTCGCAGCGGAGCAGTCAAAAAACGGCTTTGTTGTTACTAAAGGATAATTTCAATAGAATGAGGGGTTAAAAATGTCAGTCGATATTGCGCAATTAATTCATCGAGGTGGTGTTTTTTTTGATGTTGATGGAGATTCTCCAAAGGAAGTGTATAAAAATCTTGAAAAAATACTAAACTTGCCTGCATCTATGTCTGCAGATGAAATTTATAATGCGCTTTGCGCAAGAGAAGATATAATGAGTACTGCTGTAGGAAATGGAATCGCCTTGCCTCATGCGCGCGCTCCAATTGTAAAGAACGAAGAAGATCAGCGAATTTGCGTTGTGTATTTGAAAAAGGCTCTTGACATGAATGCTCCTGACGGACTTCATGTTCACACAATGTTTGTACTTCTTTCTCATGATTCTCAGACTCATATTCAAATTTTGTCTGCTCTGGCTAGTATGTTTCAAAAAAAATCTTTTAGAGATTTGTTGGAAGCTCATGCTAGCGAAGCTGAATTGCTTGCAGCGGTAAGAGAGCTGGCTTAATTTTCTAAAAAAAAAGACTCAAAAAGGGTAGGACACAAAAATGAACGAGAAAGCGATTAAGGCGGTGGCAACTTCAATCCGAAGTTTGTCAATGGATGCTATTCAGAAAGCAAAATCTGGACATCCGGGAACACCTCTTGGTGCGGCTGAATTGGCTGCAGTCCTTTACGGTGAAATCCTAAAGCACAATCCTGCTGATTCTAAATGGGCGGACAGAGATCGATTTGTTCTGTCTGCAGGTCATGGTTCAATGCTTCTTTATTCCATTCTTCATTTGAGCGGGTATAAAGTTTCTATGGACGATATAAAATCGTTCCGCCAGGTTGGTTCTGTTTGCGCCGGACATCCTGAATACGGTGTTACAGATGGCGTTGAATGTACAGCAGGTCCGCTTGGACAAGGCGTTTCTATAGCGGTAGGAATGGCTGTTGCAGAATCAATGCTGGCTGCTAGATTCAATACAGAAAAACACAAAATTGTGAATCACTATACATATTCTTTGGTTGGCGAAGGCTGCCTTGAAGAAGGCGTTTCTTCAGAAGCTTGCTCGCTTGCAGGAACTTTAAAACTTGGAAAATTGATTGTTTTTTACGATCAGAACAAGATAAGCATCGACGGCAGCACCGATATAACTTTTGATGAAGATATTGGAAAACGCTACGAAGCTTATGGCTGGCAAGTTTTAAAAGGTTCTATGTACGAGCCTTTAAAGATAATTGAGCTTGTGGAGCAGGCAAAAAAAGAAGAAAACAAGCCTACTTTGATAATGCTGAAGTCTATAATCGGGTACAGTTCTCCAAAACAGGGTACTGCAGACACTCATGGAGCTCCTTTAGGCGAAGACGGCATAAAATACGCACGAAAATTTTTGGGAATTCCTGAAGATAAAGACTTTTACGTTGTGCCAGAAGCCTACGAATACTTTGAATCTAAAAAAGCCGGTTTTGCGCTTGCCGAGGAAAACTGGAAAAAAGAATTTGAGCAATGGTCAAATGAAAATCCAGAGCTCCGCAAGATGTGGGACGCATTCCATAGCGACAGCGCTACATCTGATGTTCCTTACGTAGAATTTTCTAGCGGCGACAAAATGGCGACTCGCGATGCCAGCGGAAAAGTTATCAACATGATGTGCGAAAAATATGGAAATCTTGTTGGCGGTTCTGCCGACCTTGCAGGTCCAAACAAAACTGTTCTTAAAAATTGCGATGGAATTTTTAGTCCTAAAAATAGAATTGGGCGCACAATAGAGTTCGGTATACGCGAATTTGCAATGAGCGCAGTTTGCTCTGGAATTTGCTTGCATGGCGGGCTTCGTCCATTCTGCGCAACCTTCCTTGTTTTCAGCGACTATCTAAGACCTCAGCTTAGAGTTGCCTCTTTAATGAAGCTTCCTGTTATTTATATTTTTACGCACGATTCAATCTATGTCGGGGAAGATGGCCCTACTCATCAGCCTGTTGAAACTTTGACGGCTTTGCGAGCCATTCCGGGAGTCCAGGTTCTTCGCCCTGCAGATGCTCAGGAAACTATGGAAGCCTGGAAGATTGCTTACGATTCGAAAGACCATCCTGTCTGCATTGTTCTTACACGCCAAGCGCTTCAAGGATTTGAAAAGAGCGATTCTGACTGGAAAGAAAATATCAAAAATGGAGCATACGTTGCGAAAGACTGCGAAGGAACTCCTGATATTACAGTTCTTGCAACAGGTTCTGAAGTTTCCACAGCGATAGAAGCCGCTGGCATGGTGAACAAAAAAGTCCGTGTAGTTTCAATTTTGGATTACAATCTTTTTGATAAAATGGAACTTTCTGAGCAGGAAAAATTCTTTGGCGGCGCAAAGAGGATTGTTGCTGCCGAAGCCGGTATTAGCACAGATTGGAAGCAGTTTGTTACAAATAAGAAAACTGATTTGTTCTGCATTGACCGCTTTGGAGAATCTGGTCCTGCTGCGAAAGTTGCAGAAGATATGCATTACACTGTAAAAGATTTAGCAGATTTGCTTAACAGGGCGAACGTCTAGTTTTATGAAGTACATTATAGCCTGAACTTAGAGTTTTTTGAAAAGTAAACAAAATTGTAAATTCGTTGAAAGCGTTTTTTTCATAATTTATAAAAACTCAAAGTTTGGGCTATATAGATTTTAGCTTTTTGTAGTTTTTTTCTTTTCCCAAAGATAAGTTCCTATCGCTAAGCCAATAGAGCCTATTACCATTAGCAAGCAAAAAATCTGTCCTGTAGAAAGATTTAATAGGCTTGTATTTTGGTAAATTGTCGCGCTTGAATCGTGAACAATTCTATATCCTATGTCTGCATCGGGCTCCCTAAAGTATTCTATTACAAATCTGAACAAGCCGTAGCCGCCCATGTAAATGGAGCTTAACATTCCATCCCATTTTTTATGCTTTCTTACTGACCAGATTATAAGCCAAAGGACAATTCCTTCAAAGAAAGCTTCGTAGAGCTGGCTGGGGTGGCGTGGCAAATTTACCATTGGGTAGTTCACAGTCATTCCGAGTTTTGCGATTATTTCCTGAACCCATTCAAGGGATGTTGAAAATCTTTCTGCGGTAGGAAAAATCATTCCCCACGGCATGGTTGTTACTCTTCCGTAGAGCTCGCCATTCATGAAGTTTCCTATGCGGCCGAAGGTGTAGCCTAAAGGAATTGCGCAGACCATTGCGTCCACCCACTTAAAGACAGGCTGCTTTTTTCTTATGCACCATATTATCATTCCTAAAAGACCGCCAATAAAACCTCCGTGATAGCTCATCCCGGCAAGTCCGGTAAATTTTCCGCTTTCGCTAAAAGGCCAAAAGATTAACCACGGTTTACGGCGGTAAAGTCCGCTAGTGTCGTAAACAAAGGCGCTTACAATTCTTGCCCCTAAAAGAAGAAATATAATTCCTGTGGCTATGAAACTGAATAAATCGTCTTCGGTGGCGGCATAGTTTTTTGTGTCTAAGGCGCCTTCTTTTCTTACTTTGGAAAGAAGAATGTACGCTGTTCCAAAAGCTAAGATGTACATAAGTCCATACCAGCGTAGAAGTCCAAGAACTGGAACTCCTGGAAAAATTTCTGGATGAATCCAAGAAGGATAATTAATAAAAAGTGGGGTCATTTTTGTCCTCTGCTAGATTTTATATCCCATCTGCGCGGCTTTTACAATCTTTGATTTTAAAAGAATGTTTTCGCTTTTTAGATGGTTTATTTCGAATTGCTGTGATTTTATCATTTCTATAAGCTCGCCTGTGGAAAGCTGGCCGCCGCTTATGATGTCGTCTATTCCAGACAGTTTTAAGTTGTAGTCGTCGTTGG
This sequence comes from uncultured Treponema sp., assembly GCA_934667505.1. Classification (GTDB taxonomy): domain Bacteria; phylum Spirochaetota; class Spirochaetia; order Treponematales; family Treponemataceae; genus Treponema_D. The sequence continues at coordinate 72,892 of CAKULY010000003.1, forward strand.
CGTCTTCTTCCGCTTGATTAAAGGTTGCCGCTGTGTCGATTGCGTTTATAAAGGCGGAATCGAATTGGCGCGGCTCTGCGGAAATTATTTTTTCTGCGATGCGGAAAATTGCTTGAGACAAAACAGAATTTGGCTTGTAGATGACAACTGGCAGTCTTGAAGACAGGGCTTTGTCTTGCAGCTGGTCTCTGTACATTAAGCCAAGGTATTCTAAGTCCATTCCAAGGTACTGCTTGCAGGAATTCCGAATTCGCATTGCTCTATCAGCGTCTTTTGGATCGTCTATCATGTTCATTACTAAGCGAGGTCTAAACTGATTCATTCTGGAAATAAAAAGTTCTGTGTTTGCAGGGTCAACTTTTTTTAGTGCCTCTACAAGTTTTGGAATGTACAGGCTTTTCATGCTTTCAGAGCTCTTTTTTAGTTGTTCTAAAAACTGCCATCCGTTAGAGCCTCTTTTAAATGTTGTGTTCATCAGGCGGAATACAGCGTTTTTTAAAAAAAGATAACCGTCAAGCGTGGCGGTAACCGTTGGCGCAGTTACAAGAATCCCTTGGGGAGACTGCAAAAACATATCCAGAATTATTTGGTGAGTTCCCGCGCCCAAATCTAGAATTAAAAAATCTGTATCTAAACTGTGAAAATTTCGTATTAATTTTGTTTTTTGCACGCTTTTAAGAGCAGTTAGTCCTGGAATTTGGCTGTCGCCAGCTATAAAACTTACATTTTCGTATTCTGTAGGCTCAACTATGTTTTGAAAACTAGTTTTATCTGTAAGGTAAGTTCCAATGCTGTTGTTGCGAACATTTTGACCAATCGCCAAATGCAGGTTAGAAGCTCCTAAATCAAGATCTGCTAGAACAACTTTTTTTCCAGCTTGTCCAAGTGCGATTGCAAGGTTTGCGGAAAGAAGGCTTTTTCCAACGCCGCCTTTTCCGCTTGCTATAGGTAAAATTTGCATAATAAAAAGTATAGCACGAAAAAGTTTTTTCTGTGTAGATTTTTGCAAGAAAATGTTATGTTGAAAGTTGAAATTCAGCCTGATAATTGCTTTTTTTTATGTCATAACATAAAATGTGTTTTATGAACAAAAATTTAAATAATATTATTGAAAAAATCTTTGTGAAGGCGGCAAGAATTGGTCTGTTTTTTATAATATGTGTTTTTACTTCGCAGTGTTTTGCACAGTCTTCTGTTTCTACAAATACGACATCTAGTTTTCAGTATTTAAAGCAGTTTAATTCTGTATTTAATTTGGTTCAGCAAAATTATGTAGATGAAGTTGATCCTAAAGTTTTATACGAAGGCGCAATGAAAGGTATGCTAGAGGCGTTAAACGACCCGTATACTTCCTACTTGGATGAAGATACTATTAGAGACCTTTCTGATACAACAAATGGGAACTTTGGAGGAGTCGGGCTTTCTATTTCAAAACCTGTTGAATCAAAACCCGGAAAACCTGCCTATGTTGAAGTTGCCTCTCCAATCGAAGATTCCCCTGGCGCAAAAGCTGGAATTCAATCTGGGGACTATATAATAGAAGTTAATGGAAAAAATACCGCCGAAATGTCAATGAAAGATGTGCTTTCTGTTCTTCGCGGAAAAATAGGAGAGTCTGTAAATGTTACAATTCTTAGAGGAAAGAACCTAAAGTTTTCTGTAGACTTGGTACGCGCCTTGATAGAAGTTCCTACCGTAAAATATGGCATGATTGGTTCTACTGGATATTGCAGAATAATTCAGTTTACGCCAGATACTCCTGAACGCGTTCAAGATGCTTTGGATTCTTTCAAAGAAAACGATTTTAAGAATTTGATAATAGACTTGCGCGACAATCCTGGAGGCCTTATAACGAGCGTCGTAGCCGTTGCCGACAAATTTATAGATGAAGGTCCGATTGTTTCTACAAAAAGCAGGCTTTCCTATGAAAATTCTGTATTTAATGCAAGTCCAAAAAAAACTGTGGTAAAAAACGTTCCGATTATAGTTCTTATAAACCAAGGTTCTGCAAGCGCTTCAGAAATCCTTTCGGGGGCTTTAAAAGACTATCACTTAGCGTACCTTGTGGGGCAAAGGACTTATGGAAAAGGTTCTGTTCAGCAGGTAATTCCTTTGTTTTCAGATAAAGAAGAAATAAAAATGACCATGGCAAGGTACTATTCGCCAAGCGACACTAATATCGACAAAATCGGTATTCCTCCAGACTTGGAAGTGTCTTATCCTGTGCTTACAGAAGATGACGAAAACGCCTACAAAAAACTTATTGACAGCAACGAAATCTCTGAATATGCAGAAAAAAATCCTGATATGGACGAAAAACAAATTGCGGATTTTGCTGCAGATTTAAAGACCCACTACAATTTGGAAGAAAGGCTGTTGCGCCGGCTTGTACGCATTCAAGTAAACCGCACAAAACCTGCCGCCTTGTACGATTTGGATTACGATATTCAATTGAACAAAGCTCTTGAGATTCTTAGAACTACCAGCGATTTTAAAGAGCTTGTAAACTCTACAAAGACATTAAAGGAACTTCAGTCGGAAGTAAATCTTGATTCTGAAGAAGAACTGCCGCAAGCGGACGACTAAGGATTTTAAAATATGCGCCAATTTTTGTGTTCTGTTGCTCCTTGCAAAAATGGAATGCTGGAAGTTTCTGGAAAAGACTACAAATACCTTAGGCAAGTCTTGCGTATAAAAAGCGGTGATATGGTTAGCCTTAGGCTTCCCGATGGAACTCTTGAAAATGCGACTGTCTGTGCGGTAAACGATGGGGCAAAGGTAGTTGTTTTTCAGCTTTGCGCGCAGGCGGGGCGTTCGGTAACTAGAGGGGTGCAGGCTCAGGAAACTAAAAACGCCTTTGCAAATACAGAGTACTGGCTTTTTCAATTTGTTGCGCGTCCTTCTAAAATGGAGCAAATTATAAGACAGGCTGTTGAATGTGGCGTAAAATATATAGTCCCAGTTGAAGGTGCTTTTTCGCAGAAGCAAAACATTCTTGCAATGCGAAGCGGAAAAAAAGAGCGCATCGCAAAGATTGTAAGGGAAGCGAGACAGCAAAGCGGCTCCGCCGTAGAATCTTGTGTTTTAGAATGTGTTTCTTTAAGCAAGGCTATGGAACTTTGGAAAAAAGCCTGCGAAAATTTTGGGGACTGCGATAAGCTTTCGCTTGCGCTTTACGAGCGAACAGAAAAAACTTTGCCGCTTCATAAAGTTGTTGCAGAAAGCTGCAGACAGAAAAAAAAGACCATTGCGGCGCTTGCAGTCGGTTGTGAAGGTGGAATAAGTCCTGAAGAAATGGAAATCCTTTTGGAAGAAAAGTTTATTCCTGTCCACTTTGATGTAAATATTTTACGCTGCGAGACAGCCAGTATTTATGGGCTTGCTGCTCTGCAGTCTGCCTTTTTGGAGAAAGAACTATGGGAATTCAAAGAGTAGAAATTCTTGGCGTGCCGGTTGATATTCTTCAACCGCAGGATTTAGAAATGGTAATGCTAGAGCTTTTGGCAAAGCCTGGAACTAAACAGATAATTTTTCTTTCTATTTGGGATTTAATAAAGGCTCGCAGGCGAGGCGAATTTCAAGAATGTGTAAAAAATGCGGATTTAGTTATTCCCATTTCAAAAAGCATTATAAAGGGAGCAGCTTTTTTAAAAAAGACTGTTCCTATCAGGTATAATCCGTTTAATGTTGTAATAGATATTCTTTCTGTGCTTGAAGCTCATTTTAAAACGCTGTACCTTTTGGGATCTCATGCACAAACTTTGTATATTGCAGAAAATAATATTCGCGATACGTATCCGGAACTTAGAATTGTGGGCCGCTTTAATGGTTATTATCCAAAAAAATTGGAAGATGACATTGTTCAGTCAATTTACAAATCTTCGCCTTCCCTTGTCTTAATTGGAGACGGCATAAAAGAAAAAAATTGTTGGTCTTACAGAAGGCGAAATAAGTTTTCTTCTAGCATTTTTATTTACTATAAAGATTCGATGGGAATTTTTTCAAAAAGAATAAAAAGGGTGAGCGAAAAGACGTTTGAACGTGGGCATGAAATTTATCATGCCATTTTAAGGAATCCTTTTAAAATATTTTTGATTTTTCCATTTATGACTTATGTTTTTAGCCTTTTATGGAAACGAATTTTTTGCAAAGATTAATTAGCCCATGCTTCGAGTTTTTAGGAAAATGAACAAAAGCGTAAGCGAATTTACAATTTGTGAAGATTTTGTGCGATAAGAACGATTAAGGTTGCATAGCAACCCCAGCCAATTCAAACGAAGTGCGAGCACGACCATCTGCAGCAAGGGTTAGTAAACAAACCTTGGAAAGTCGCTGAAAGCTTTTTTTTATAATTTGTAAAAAAACTCGGCTTTCGGGCTAGTTAAGTTGCTGTGCTTTGTTTTTCGCAGAAAGTCCTGCCGCTTTTGAAAATGTTTTTTCTAAGTACTGTGCTTCGCTTTCCGAAAGCGCGGCTCTAGAAAGAAGGCTTCTCCAAAATTCCTGCATATCTTTTTTTCCTGCTATTTTAAAAAATCCTATCTTTTGCAGATTTTCAACAATGCAGTCTACGGTTTTATCGATTCTTTGCAAGCTTAAAGGCGTGTATCCAGTAAGGCGGCCGTTTTTCTGCCTAAAAAGATGGTAGCAAATTATTTGCACTGCGTGAGAAAGATTTAATGAGCCAAAATCTTTGCTGGATGGAATTGTAACGCCTACGGTACACTCTTTTAGCTGTTCATCTGTAAGGCCTGTGCGCTCGTTTCCAAAAACTACAGCAAGATTTGCTCCTTCCGATTCTGTGTTTGATTTAGAATCTGAAAGTCCTGTGATTTTATCTGCTATTTGCGCAAATTCTTCTGGCAAGAAAAGTTTTTCTTTGCGGTTTTGGCCTCTTCTTCTAGTGGTTCCTGCCGCAAGTGTACAGTCTTTTGTAGCCTCTTTTATGGAAGAAAAGAATTCCGCATTGTCGTAAATATATGCGGCGTGAATTGCAAGAACATGAATTTTTTCAATATCGTAGTCCTCTTTTTTTCCTATGATTCTTAAATGTTTTATGTCGTTGTTGGCCATTGCTCTGCATGCCGCGCCTATGTTTCTACATTCGTCTGGGTGGTCTAAAATTATGCAAACTTTGTTCAAATCCATTTTTTCAGTATATCAGACATATTCTTTTGAGTGAAGTTTAATCAAGATTAAATCAAGATTAAAATTTTCGCAGCGTTTTTTTTCATTTATCATTTATAAAAAACTCGAAGCTTAGGCTGATTATAAGGTCGAATGTCGAGTCTTTAGAAAAAAGAATAAAGAGTAAGCGAAGTTGCAATTTGTGAAGATTTTGTGCGATAAGAACAATTTAGGGTTTGCACAGCAACCTAAACCAAGTCAAACGAAGTTTGAGCACAACCATCTGAACAAATTGAAAATTCGCTGAAAGCGTTTTTTTTCATTTTATAAAAAACTCGACATTCGACCTTAAAAAAATAAAGTTAGTGTTGACAAACTTTTTTAGTTAGATTATGCTAATCTTTGGTTAGAGAAGTCTAACTTTAGGAGGTCGTTATGCCGTTATCTATGTGTTCAGATGGAGAAGTTTGCACTGTAAAAAGAATTGGTGGTTCGCCAGAAGTAAGACAGCACTTGATAGAATTAGGCTTTAATGTTGGTGCTCCAGTAACAGTTGTTTCCACATTGAATGGAAACATTATTGTTCGCGTAAAGGATTGCCGTGTAGCAATTGATGCTTCTATGGCAAACCGGATTGTTGTGTAATTTTTAAAAGTTTGCATTGCAAATTTTTTTATGAGAGGTAGGAATGAAAACTTTAAAAGACGCTGTTGTGGGCGAAACACTGACAGTAAAACGTCTTAATGGCGAAGGCGCTTTAAAAAGACGTTTGATGGATATGGGTTTAACAAAAGGCTGCGAAGTCTATATCAGAAAGGTTGCTCCGCTTGGCGACCCTGTAGAAATTACTGTGCGCGGCTATGAACTTAGCGTGAGAAAACAAGACGCTGAATGTGTGGAGGTAGAATAATGGCTGTAACAAAAATAGCCCTTGCTGGAAATCCAAACTGCGGTAAGACTACAATGTTTAACAATCTTACAGGAACAGTTCAGTATGTTGGAAACTGGCCTGGAGTAACAGTTGAAAAGAAAGAAGGAAGAATTAAAGATTCTAAAGATGTTGTTGTAACTGATTTGCCTGGCGTTTATTCTCTTTCTCCTTATACAAACGAAGAAGTGGTTACTCGCGATTACCTTGCAGGAAATGAGCCTTCTGCCGTAATTGACATTGTTGATTCTACAAACCTTGAGCGAAATCTTTATCTTACAACTCAAATTCTTGAACTGGGAAAACCTGTTGTTGTTGCATTGAACCTTGTGGACGCTCTTAAAAAATCTGGTGACAAAATCGATGTCGCAAAGCTTTCTGAAAGGCTTGGCTGCCCGGTTGTTGAAACTGTGGCTTTAAAAGGAAAAGGCGTTAAAGAGGTTGCTGCAAAAGCCGTTGAGCTTGCAAAATCAGATGCAAAAAATCCAGTTACAAAGTTTTCTTCAGAAGTGGAAGCGGCGATTGAAGAAGTTGAAACCCTTGTTCCTTCTAGCGTTGATTCAAAAATCCGCCGTTGGACTGCTATAAAAATTATTGAACGCGATGCAGTTGTAATCAAAAAAGTTGGACTTGACGATTCTGCTAAAGAAAAAGCAGAAGCTGTTACAAAAAAGCTTGAGCTTTCAAAAGATGATGATATTGAATCAATTATAACTAATGAACGATATGAATATATCATAGGACTTTTAAAAGGAGTTCTTGTAAAATCTGGAAAAAAACTTACAGCTTCTGATAAAATCGACAGAATTGTAACAAACCGCTTTCTTGGTATTCCAATCTTCCTTCTGGTCATGTGGTTTATTTACTACATCGCAGTTTCTACAGTTGGAACTTTCATGACTGACTGGACAAATGACACTTTTGTAGGCGAAATTGTTCAAGGAAGCGTTACTGCCTGGATGGAGAAAGCCGGCGCAAATCCTGTTTTAATCGACTGCATTGTAAACGGAATTTTAGGCGGGCTTGGAGCGGTGCTTGGATTTGTTCCGCAGATGGCTATTTTGTTCCTTCTTCTTTCTATTGTGGAAGACGTTGGCTACATGGTTCGAATTGCCTTTGTAATGGATCGTGTCTTTAGAAAGTTCGGTCTTTCTGGAAAATCTTTCATTCCTATGTTGATTGGTTCTGGTTGCGGCGTTCCTGGAATTATGGCTTCAAGAACGATTGAAAATGAAAACGACCGCCGTATGACCATTATGACAACAACTTGGGTTCCTTGCGGTGCTAAACTTCCTGTTATTGCTTGTATGGCTGCTGTTATTGCAAGCCAGCTTTCTAAAACAGACTGTTCTTGGGTTGCTCCAGTGATGTATATAATTGGAATCGGCTCTGTTCTTGTTTCTGCAATTATGCTTAAGAAAACAAAGCCTTTCCACGGACCTGCGGCTCCTTTTATTATGGAACTTCCACAGTATCATATTCCTTCAATTAAGACAGTTCTTCTTCATACTTGGGAACGTTTGTGGTCGTTCATCAAAAAGGCAGGAACTATTCTTTTCCTTGCATGTCTGGTGATGTGGTTCCTTGCAAGCTACGGCTGGAATCATAAGACTGAAAATGTTGAAGTTGCAGAAAACGGAACAGCTGCTGAGCAGTCTGTTGAAAAAACTTCGTTCGGTCTTGTAGAAGATGCTGATGATTCTATAATGGCAAAAGTCGGCGGCGCAATCCGCTACATTTTTGTTCCTCTTGGATTTGGCAACGAACAGGGCGGCTGGCAGTGTGCTGCAGCTTCTATTTCTGGATTTTCTGCAAAGGAAGGTATTGTTTCTACAATGGGCGTTCTTGCTGGCGTTGATTCTGAAGAAGAATCTGAAGAAGCTGCAGTTGCAGAATCTTCTGCTGCAGAAGGCGAAGAAGAAGCAGAAGAGGACGAAGATGCTGAAAATAAAGCGATTGGAAAGCGAATCGCCGAGCTTGCTTGGTTCCCTACAGCGTTGGCTGCGTTCGCGTTCCTTATGTTCAACTTGCTTGATTCTCCTTGTCTTGCGGCTATTTCCACAATGGCTAATGAACTTAAGAGCCGAAAATGGTTCTGGTTTGCAATTGGATTCCAAAATATTTACGCTTACGTTATGACTATGATAGTGTTCCAATTAGGCTCTCTGTTTGCGGGTCATGCGTTTGGAAACGGATATTCACTGCCGGCTCTTATAATTTCTTTCTTGTTCCTTGCAGGTATTTTGTTTATGTTGTTTAGACCAAATCCCTATGAAAGGAAAAGCAAGGTAAACGCTTAAAAGTTGCAAAGGCTATCCTAAAAGACTGAACGTTGTTTTGGATAGCCTTTTTTATGGGAGGTTTAAATGATTGCTAATATTTTAGGTTGCGTTTTTATAGGCGGTTATCTATTTTTCTGTATTTGGTATATTGTTCACTCTCATAGAAAGGCAAAAAAAGATAACATTCCGGCAGGCTGCTTTTCGTGCGCGGCTTTTAAAAGCGGAAAATGCCATCACTGCATAGAAAAAAAGTTCTAAATAGCTTGAATTTCGAGTTTTTTATAAATTGTGAAAAAAACGCTCTCAACGAATTTACAATTTGTTACCGATGGTTGTGCTCGCACTTCGTTTGGGTTGCTATGCAACCTTAACTGTTCTTATCGCACAAAATCTTCACAAATTGTAAATTCGTTTACGCTTTTATTCTCTTTCTAAAAACTCGAAGTTCTGGCTAAATAGATTTAATTTTGTTGGCCTTGTAGTATATTTGCAGTTTTTAATCTATTATGTCTTTAAGGATTTTTTATGCAAGTTTACTTTATGCGGCACGGTCAAACAGATTGGAACAGAGAGTTACGAATTCAGGGAACAACAGACATTCCTTTGAACAAAAATGGAATAGAAGTCGCTGAAATCACTGCGAAAAATGTATTTGAAGCAGGAATCCGATTTGACCTGATTTATTCAAGTCCGCTTGTCAGGGCAAAAAAAACTGCCCAAATAATGAACGAATATCAAAAAGTTTCTATCGTAACAGATTCAAGAATCGCAGAATTTGACTTTGGACAGGCAGAAGGCGTGACTTATGATGTTCTAAAAACCGAGCCTAGGTTTTCCATGCTAAAAAACTGGTTTTTAGATCCCGAACATTATGTAGCTGAGCTTGGTGCCGAAAGTTACAACAGTTTTTTTAAAAGATTAAATGATTTTCTTGAAAACGAAATAAAGCCTCTTGAAAATAAGCTTAATAGCGTTTTAATTGTTTGCCACGGCGGTGTTGTTCGCGGTCTTTTAAAAGTAATGCTAAACTGGGATATTACAAAGTTCGCTCAAACGAAAATACCAAACTGCGGTTTAAACTTGGTTCTGCTTAAAAACGGCTCTTTTATGCTGGATTATACAGCAAAAACTTTTTACTAGAGCTAAAGTTTAGGTTTATAGCCCAAATTTCGAGCTTTTTATAACTTAAAAAAAAATGCTTCCAGTGAATTTTCAATTTGTTCAGACGGTTGTGTTCTCGCTTTGTTTGGACAGTGGTGCTGCGCAACCTTAAAAACTCTGAATTTCACTTAAATATCACAATTCCTTTCATTTTATTTCACACTTTCCTTATAAATTAATAGCAGATGTTGGTTTAGTAAAACCAGCATAATAGTAATAAGATAAAACGGTCGAATGATACCTGTTTTAATCTTTAATAGTTTGTTTTCAAACTTATTTATAGGAGTTATGTATGAAGTGTTTGAAAAAAATTGGAAAATTGGTTTTAGGTGTTGCAGCTGCTCTTTCAATTGCATCTTGTTCTAGTGGAAAGTGGAACAAAAATTCTCAAATTGATGTTTTGAGCCGCGAAGAAGGAAGCGGTACTAGAGGCGCTTTTATTGAACTGTTCGGAATCGAGCAAAAAGATTCTTCTGGAAAAAAAGTAGACTACACAACAGATGAGGCTGCAATTACAAACTCTACAGCCGTAATGCTGAGCAGTGTCGCAGGCGATAAATATTCAATAGGCTACGTTTCTTTAGGCTCGTTAAACGATTCTGTAAAGGCTCTAAAAATTAATGGAGTTGTTCCGTCTGTTGAAAACATTAACAATGGAACTTATAAAATAAGCCGGCCGTTCAACATTGCTGTAAAAGATAATCTTTCAGATGTTGCGCAAGATTTTATAAGCTTCATTTTTAGCGAAGATGGTCAAAAAATAATTGTTGCCAACAAGTATATAAACGTTCCTGCTAAGAGCTACACTCCTGCAAGCGTATCTGGAAAGATTGTTGTTGCTGGTTCTAGCTCGGTTTCTCCTGTAATGGAAAAATTGATTGAAGGCTACAAAAAAGTAAATCCAAATGTAAATGTTGAGCTTCAAACTTCTGATTCTACAACTGGCGTTACTTCTGCTATTGAAGGAATCTGTGACATTGGCATGGCTAGCCGTGAATTAAAATCTTCTGAACTTGCGAAAGGTGTAAAGGGCATGGTTATCGCTGTGGACGGCATTGCTGTTGTAGCAAACAAAGAAAACCCTTATGAAAGCCTGGATAAAGATTCTGTTAAGAAGATATTTACTGGCGAAATCAAGAAGTGGTCTGAAATTCAGTAATGAACTTAGCGCAGTATTTTAGCAGGTTTTACAAAGCAAGCTGGAATACTGCGGTTTAATGTTGCGCAAATCAGTTTTGTTAGGTGTTGGTTGAAAGAATATGAAAACTAAAGAAAAGATTTTTGAAATTCTGTTTTTATTGGCGGCTTGTTTTTCAATTATTTCAGTTGTTTTAATCTGTTTGTTTCTCTTTGTAAATGGCATACCTGCAATGCAAAAAATAGGTTTCTTTAATTTTCTTTTAGGAGAAAAATGGAAACCTAGCAATGAACTTTTTGGAATCCTTCCAATGATTTTAGGCAGCATTTATGTTACCGCAGGGGCAATTGTAGTGGGAGTTCCTATCGGGCTTATGACAGCTGTATTTCTTGCGAAGTTTTGCCCAGAGAAACTTCACAAGATGCTAAAGCCTGCTGTAGATTTGCTGGCTGGAATTCCTAGCGTCGTCTATGGATTTTTTGGACTTACAGTTATTGTTCCTGCAGTAAGAAATATTTTTGGCGGAACAGGAAGTTCAATGCTCACGGCTTCAATTCTTCTTGGAATAATGATTCTTCCAACCATAATAAGCGTTTCGGAAGCGGCTATAAACGCAGTTCCTCAAAACTATTACGAAGGGGCAAGAGCACTCGGCGCAACGCACGAGCGCAGCGTTTTTAGAACAATGCTTCCTGCTGCAAAGTCTGGAATTATGGCAGGAATCGTTCTTGGTATAGGCCGCGCAATCGGCGAAACTATGGCAGTTATAATGGTTGCCGGAAACCAGGCCCGTATGCCAGAGGGACTTTTAAAAGGTGTAAGAACATTGACGGCGAATATTGTAATCGAAATGGGATACGCCGCAGACTTGCACAGAGCTGCGCTTATTGCGACAGGCGTTGTTTTGTTCGTGTTCATTTTAATCATAAACGTCTTGTTCAATATAATAAAAGAAAAAAAGGTTTAGTTTATTGGATTTTAATAAGGTTTGAAGCTGGAACTGTTCGCAAGCTTAATCGAGTTTGCTGTTCATGTTTTATAGTTCCCTTTAAGAGAGGTAAGGATGAAGTTCTTAAAATCTTCTGCAGTGTCAAAAATTGAAAGGTATTTAGTTTATTTTTGTGCTTTTCTTACAGTTGGCATACTTGTGTTTATGCTTGGATATATACTAATAAAAGGTGTGCCTTATTTAAAACCGTCTCTTTTTTCTGTGCATTACACTTCAGAAAACTGCTCAGTTTTTCCCGCTCTTGTAAACACTCTTACAATGACATTTTTAGCCCTGCTTATAGCTTGTCCTTTGGGAATTGGCAGCGCTATTTTCTTGGTTGAATATGCAAAAAAAGGAAATAAATTTGTAAAACTTGTTCGTTTGACAACAGAAACTCTTACAGGCATTCCTTCGATTGTGTATGGTCTTTTTGGAATGCTGCTGTTTGTTACATATCTTCACTGGGGATATTCACTTATTGCAGGCAGCTGCACCTTAGCCATAATGATTCTTCCTACTGTAATGCGGACAACAGAAGAAGCCCTTCTGGCGGTTCCGGATTCTTATAGGGAAGGCAGCTTTGGGCTTGGAGCTGGAAAGGTCAGGACAATTTTTAAGATTGTTCTTCCAAGCGCTGTGCCCGGAATTTTAAGCGGAATTATTCTTGCAACAGGCCGCGTTGTAGGAGAAACTGCCGCTCTGATTTACACTGCAGGAACGGTAGCAAAAATTCCTGCGAACATCTTTGGTTCTGGCAGAACGCTGGCAATTCATATGTACGTTCTTAGTTCTGAAGGCTTGCACACAGAGCAGGCTTTTGCAACTGCGGTAGTGCTTCTCATAATTGTAATTCTTATAAATGCTTTTTCGACCTTTTTGGCAAAAAAAATAAAAAAATAGGCAGGAATTTTTATGGAAAACGATGTAAAACTTAAAATTGAAAACTTGGATTTGTATTACGGTGATTTTCACGCATTAAAAAATATAAATCTTGACATATATAAAAACAAAATAACGGCCTTTATTGGACCGTCTGGCTGCGGAAAATCTACTCTCTTAAAATCGTTGAACAGGATGAACGACCTTGTAGAAGGCTGCCGCATCACAGGAAACATTTTTCTTGATGGGCAGGACATTTTTAAAACAAAGGATGTAAACGAATTGCGAAGAAAAGTTGGAATGGTTTTCCAAAAACCAAACCCTTTTCCGATGAGTATTTATGACAATATCGCCTTTGGACCTAGAACACATGGAATAACAAAAAAAAGCGAGCTTGATGAAATTGTTGAGACATCCTTAAAAAACGCCGCAATCTGGGACGAAATGAAAGACAACTTAAAGAAATCAGCCTTGGCTTTAAGCGGAGGACAGCAGCAGCGGCTTTGCATCGCGCGGGCTCTTGCGGTTCAGCCTGATGTCCTTCTTATGGACGAGCCTACATCTGCGCTTGATCCAATCTCAACTTCTAAAATTGAAGACTGCGTAATGCAGCTAAAAGAAAAATACACAATCGTAATTGTTACCCACAATATGCAGCAAGCGGTTCGTATTTCAGATAAAACGGTATTCTTCCTTTTAGGAGAAATTATAGAAACTGGAGATACAGAGCAAATATTCTCTATGCCAAAATGTGCGAAAACTGAAGAATACATTTCAGGAAGATTCGGTTGATTTAAGTTTTTGAACAAGTTTGCGTTGCAAACCGTCTTTTATATTTTTAAATATGCGTAAACTGAATATTTTTAGCTTGTTGAGGAAAATAAAATGAGAGAAAAATACAAAGAAGAACTTTCAAGTTTAAACGAAAATCTTATTTCCATGGGAAAACTTATTGAAGTTGCAATACAGCAGACAGTCCTTGCTTTGACAGAGAAAAATTGTGATTCTGCGTATGCAATAATGAAGAACGACGATGCAATTGATTCTAAAGAAAGAGAAATTGAACAGCAGTGCATAAAGCTTCTGCTTCAGCAGCAGCCAGTTGCAGGCGACCTTAGAGTTATTACATCGGCACTGAAAATGGTAACAGATATGGAACGAATCGGCGATCACGCCTCGGATATTGCGGATTTAATAATCAAATTGCCAGACTTTAAGTATAACGGTCTTGAAAATATCAATAAAATGTCTGCAGAAGTCATCAGCATGCTTCACAATAGCCTTGAGGCATATATTTCTAAGGACGTTTCAAAGGCGCTTGCTGTTATTGCCCAAGACGATATTGTGGACGATTTGTTTTATTCCGTAAAAACAAGCTTAGTAAACGAAATAAAAAAATCTGAAAACGGAGAGCAAATTTTAGACTACTTGATGATTGCCAAATATTTTGAACGGATTGGCGACCATGCCACAAATATCGCCGAATGGGCAATTTTTTCTATTACAGGACAATTTAAGCGATAGTTTCGCTTAAATTTCACAAAGTTTTACGTTTTGTTTGCAAACACTTCATTAAAAACGAACAAAAACTTTCTATACTTCAGCCATAAACTGATGTTTTATTCTTGACTTTTTATTGGAGGTAAAATTATGAAAAAACATTTTATTGCAACTGCGGTGCTTCTTAGTTTTCTTGGCGGCGCGTTTGCGCAGTCTGTTTCCTTGTCAAATACTTTTGGCGGAGATTCAGACAATACAAAGGCTGATGACTTTTTGATTTTCGACAAGGATTTTAACAAGCAAGCCGTAAGTGTTGGAGACAGAGTTCAGCTGGATGTCGCTTCTGAAAAGCTCGATTCCAGAATAAGATTGGATATTACAAATAAACTTTCACTTTCTGGATATGTAAATCTTCGTCCAGTTGAATTTTTGAATTTTATAGGTGGAAACAAATTCTTTTCAAAGTGGGCAATTCCTTCGGCTTCGCTTCTTGCAAATGACGACGTAGTTAGTTACGGAAAACTTGCTGACAATGACGGTGCAGGTGTTGTCCTTGATATTGCAGGCTTTAAATTTTCAACTGCAGTAGCCGCTGAAAGTCGCCTTAATTTGAACTTCGGATTGCTTTATTCTCAAAAAGATATGTTTAATGTAGGTTTTACAGCTCAGGACGTAACTGAAAAATCTGTAAGTTTCGGTTGGTTTGCAGGGCTTAATAGTATAAAAAATCTTACATTGAACGCAGGCTATGTCTACAACTACAATAATGATGATTATTTGCCATCAACTGAACACGCATTGCAAGTTAGTTATTCTTACGACTTTGGCGATTCAGGATGGTTTTTGGCAAGCGATATGCAGATTGGTCTAAATAATATAAAAGGCGACGGAAGCGGAGACGCTTATGCACAGGACGGAATTCCATACTATATAGCATTAGCAGCTTCTTATGCGCCTTTAGATAACCTTAATTTGAATCTAAAAGCTGATGTAAGGCACGGCTTGGAGTCTGACAAAGATAACAACTATGTTCTTTATCCTTACGGAGAATACAAAACAAGCGTGGGAACATTCACATTAGGAGTTCGCACTGCTTTTGATACAGATGGATTTGCAGGTCTTTCAATTCCATTTAGCTGGAAATACAAACTTTCTAAAAAATAAACAAAAAGCTCGGCTTTCGAGCTAAAATCTAATGCCTAAAACTTCGAGGATAGGTCATTCTCGAAGTTTTTTTTGTTCTTTTTTCTTCCGGCTTAGGAGCTTAAATTTGAAATCTTGTTGAGAATAACGGCTATTTTTATTATAATTTAAGTATGACTTATTTTTTTGAAACTTATGGCTGCGAAATGAATGTTGCAGAAAGTGCTGCCGTTGAACAACTTCTTATTTCTAGAGGCTGGAAAAAGGCAAGCAACATTCAGTTGAGCGACATGATTATAATAAATACTTGCTCCATTCGAAAAACTGCAGAAGACAGAATTATTGGAAGATTAGGCTGGTTTACAGGGCTAAAAAAAGTTCGCGAATGTAAACCTGACGCAAAAATAAAATTGTTAGAGGATGCGGCAGAATACACAAAAGATGGACCAAAGCCTCTTACGCTAGTTTTTATGGGCTGCATGGCAGAACGACTTTTGGATTCTGTAAAGAAGGACTGGCCTTGCATAGACTACGTTGTGGGCACTTATGCAAAGCATCATTTTGGCGAAATAATAGATGCCGTTGAAGAAGGGCGGCCAGCTTTTATTCCTGATGATACTGAACAGTACAAGTTTGCGCCTGTTTCTTACGAGCAGGGGAACTTTGGCTGCTTTGTTCCAATAATGCACGGTTGCAATAATTTTTGCACATATTGCATAGTTCCTTACGTTCGCGGAAGAGAAGTTAGCCGTCCAGTTGAAGATATTTTAAAAGAACTTGATACCTTAAACGGATATGGAGTTCGCGATGTAACCTTGCTAGGTCAAAATGTAAATTCTTATCACGGAAAAGATTCCGACGGTAACGATACAGATTTTGCGGCTCTGCTTCAAATAATTGCAAATCACCTTAAAAAAACAAATTCTTCTATCGGTTGGGTGCGTTTTACTTCTAGCCATCCAAAAGACTTTAGCGATTCTGTTATCGAAGTTATTGCAAAAGAAAAAGTTCTTTGCCACCACATACATCTTCCTGTTCAAAACGGCTCGACCGCCGTATTAAAAGCTATGAACCGCCATTACACTCGCGAACAGTATTTAGAGCTTGTTGAACGCATAAAAAAAGCTATTCCAGATGTTTCCCTTACCACTGACATTATGATGGGATTTCCTGGCGAAACTGAACAAGACGTTGAGCAGACTTTAGATTTAATGAAAAAGGTTCGCTACGAATCAGCAATGATGTACTACTATAATCCTAGGGAAGGGACGCCGGCTGCAAAAATGGAGCAATTGCCTGCGGAGGTAAAGAGCGAACGCCTGCAAAAGGTCATCGATTTGCAGCTTGTAATTACACAGGAAGAAATGCAGAAAAATGTTGGGCAAACCGTGCAGGTTCTTGCAGAAAGTGTTAGCCGCGATAATAAAAACGAGCTTCTAGGAAAAACTGCCCGCAATGAAAAAGTTGCCTTTCCTGCGGAAAAAAATATGATTGGAAAATTTTTAACAGTTCACCTTGACGAGCTTAGCGGACACACATATCGAGGAACTGTTGTAAATTAGTAGGTCAAAAATAATTTAAGAGGTGTTTATGATTGTAAAGCTGATTATTTCAATTGTTTGCGTAGTTGTTTTAGCCTTTTTTGCAGGCTTCAATCTTGATAACAAATGCGATGTAAATGTTTTATTTCATACATTTTCGCAAGCGCCAGTTTTTTTAACGATTATAATTTCTTTTGTGGCTGGAGTAATTGTAACTTTGCCGTTTGCTTTTATTAATAAATCCGCAAGAAAAGGCAAGCTTGAAAAGAAAATTGCTGAAAAACTAAAAAAAGCCGAAATCAAGCAAAAAAAAGATTCTAAAAAACCAGAAGAAAAACAAAATTCAGTTTTCCAAAGCGTTGAAAAAAAAGTGACAGAATCTTTGGAAAAAGAACCTGCAAAAGAAAAAAACGAAAATCTTTCTGAAGAAACAGCTTCTTCTCAAGCTGAAACAGGGTGTCCTGTATGAAAATAAAAATATTTGTTCTTATCGCTTTTTCATTGTCTTTATCAAATTTGCTTTTTGCGCAAGAGCTTACTGCAAAAAAAATGTCTGAACAGGCAGTTCTAAAAGAAAATCCTGAAGATGCCGTAAAGTATATTCAGTCTGTTATAGGAAATATCTCTGTTCCAGCAGAAAAAAAGGCTGCCTATGCGTTTTTGGGAACCCTTCAAGAAGCTATGGCTCTTTATGCAGATGCTCAAAAGTCCTATTCAATAGCAGCTGGCATTACCGCAGGCAATGCTGAAGGAATGCCTAAAAAATCTAGCGAACGGCTTGTAATTGACGCCGTTCGATGCGCCTTAAGTGCCGGCGACTACGAAAATGCAAAAAATTGGCTTAATTCCGCAGTTCGCAATTCAAAAAGCGAAGAAATTCAAGCGACTGTAAAACTTTACGACCAATGGTGCGCATTGAGCAGCGCAGAATCCTATGAACAGACAATTGAACCAGTCGCCATGCTAAAAGCGTATTTGGAAATCCCTTCAATGCAAATACAAAAGCCAGCAGTTCTTCTAACGCTTTGGTATATAACTGGCGAAAAAACTTATTCTCAAATGCTTGAAAATGAATATCCGCTTTCGCCGGAAGCCGCAATTGCAACTGGAAAAGCGCAAATTTATCCCGCACCTTTTTGGTACTTTGTACCTAGAAAAATAGAATAGCTTAAAAAGGGGATGTCTAATAAGTTCTAAATGTCATTGTCGTACTTGATACGACAATCTCTAAATGATTGCAATATATGCATTTAGATTTTCGGGTCAAGCCCGAAAATGACAGAAAAGATACTTTTGGGACAGCCCCTTTCTTATAGGAGTTAAAATTTTATGAAAGTTATTAAGAAAAAGTTTTTTGAGCTTATCTGTGTTGTTGCTCTTGTTTTTACAAGCTGCGCGTCGATTCCAGAACCTTCGCAAAAGAATTCTTCAATGTTTTACGGCTATGCGGAAATCGTTCCAGATGATTATTTTTACGGACAAAAAAGTCAAAAGAATGGAATTACAGTTGTTCTGGAAAACTATAAAACCGGAAAAACCTATACAATGACAAGCAATTATCGTGGCGAACTCATAAAATCTAATGTCGAGCCAGGAAAATACTTTGTAAAGAAAGTAAGTGCCGATTTTTTTGAAAATGAACGCTCTTGGAAAATAGAATTTTCTTTTTCAAGCAGCGATATGGATTCTTTGTTTGATGTTGGATATGGAGCTTATTCATTGGGTAAATTTATTATAACAAGCAATGCGCAGACTCGAATGTGCCATCTTTCTTTTGGAGCTGAAAAGGAAGGTGTAAAAGAACTTTTTATGAACTATTATCCAGATTCTCTGTGGCTTTATGAGTCTTGGCAGTAGCTTTTGAATGGAAAAAAATGAATATACTTTCGGTTAATAACGTTTCAAAAATTGGAAGGGAAGAACCTCTTTTTACAGAAGTAGCTTTTGGATTGGACTACGGCGAAAAGGCCGCTTTAATTGGGCGCAACGGCTCTGGAAAATCCACCTTGCTAAACACAATTGCAGGTGTTCTAACGCCCGACGAAGGAACTGTGGTAATAAATCGCAGCGCAGGGCTATCTTTTTTGCCGCAGTCGCCTGTTTTTGAGCCGAACGACACAATAAAAGAACATATTTTTAAAAGTCCTTCTCCAAAACTTGCAATAATTCAGGATTTTTTAGAAGTCTGCCAAAAACTTTCAACAAGCGAAAGCTCTTCCGTGCAAAAGCGTTATGAAGAATTGAATAAAAAGATGGAAGACAAAGATTTGTGGAACTATGAATCTCAAGTTTCTTCAATTCTTTCTACGTTGGGAATTACTGATTTGAACAGAAAAATGGGCGAACTCAGCGGTGGAATGGTAAAAAAAGTTGCCCTTGCTCAAGTTCTGGTCGAAGATTCAAAGCTATTGCTTTTGGACGAGCCTACAAACCATTTGGATATTTCTACAATCACCTGGCTTCAAAATTATCTGCACGACACAGACAGAACGGTTTTAATGGTTACCCACGACCGCTACTTTTTGGACGCAGTTTGCACAAATATTTTTGAAATCGCAAATCGCCGGTTAAAACTTTATCAGGGGAATTATTCAACTTACCTTGAAAAAAAAGAAACCGAAGCTCAAATTCAGCAGAATACAGACAGAAGAATCGAAAGCATCTTGCGGTTTGAACGCGACTGGCTTATGCGGGGTCCTTGCGCTCGAGGAACAAAGTCAAAAGCCCGAATTCAACGCGATATGCAGCTTATAAATCGCGAAAAATTTAGGCAAGAAAAAGGTTTTTCTTTTGAAGTTCAAGGGCGTAGGCTTGGCGGAAAAGTTTTAGAGCTTGAACACATTTCAAAGTCATATCCAAAAGGCGGCGTTTGCTCAAAAGACGGTCAGACAGTTCCTGTTATAAAAGATTTTTCTTACGTATTTACAAAAGGACAGCGAATCGGAATCTTTGGCGACAATGGCTCTGGAAAGTCAACTTTTTTAAACATAATTACAGGTCTTGTTCCGCCAGATACTGGAACTGTGACTTGCGGAGTGAACACTGTTTTTGGCTATTACAATCAAAATCCGCAATTTAAAGATTTAAATCAGACTGTAATTGAATACTTAAAGGAAGCCGGCGAGTACATTGCTCGTACCGACGGAAAAACTTTGAGCGCCGCTCTTTTTTTGAACGAATTTGGTTTTGAAGGCAAAATACAACATTCTCCGCTTTCAAGCTTGAGCGGAGGAGAACGCAAACGTCTGTTTTTAATCCGGCTTTTGATGACTAATCCAAACTTTCTTGTGCTAGACGAGCCTACAAACGACTTTGATATTTTTACAATGAACGTCATGGAAGATTTTCTTTTGCAGTATCAGGGCTGCCTTTTGATTGTTAGCCACGACCGTTACTTTATGGATAAAGTCGCAGATTCCCTTTTTATTCTTGAAGAAGATGGCGGCATTTCTGGCTTTGTAGGAAAATGCTCTGAATATATTGAATACCGCGAGCAAAAGCAAAAGGAAAAAAATCAGGCAGAAAAAAAACAGCAGAGTATAACGCAAGAAGTTTCGCAGCCTTCTAATTCAAGACGGAAGATGACATTTAAAGAAAAAAAGGAGTTTGAAGAGCTGGAAGGCAAAATTCTTGAGCTTGAAGAAAAAAAATCTGAACTGGAAGGGCAGCTTTCGCAAGGTGGAAACGTTGACTTTCAAACTTTGAACAAGGAATATTCAAAAGTAAGCGCAGATTTGGATGCAAAATATTCTAGGTGGGAAGAATTAGCGGCTTTGGCGTCAATGTAGTTTATTTTTCTACCGTCCAATCTGTGCCGTTTTTTCCTTTAAAACATTTTACCTTGCATTTGTATTTTTTCGCGTTCTGTGCAAAGAATTTTATATCGCAAGCAAATTGGCTCATTAAATCGTCAGGGTGAAAATCTAAGCTCAGATATTGAACTTTTCCGTCAGACTCTGCGCGGCTAAGCGCCCCGTTTATGCGAATGATATTTTCTGCGACTAAATAAAAACTCTGCAATTCGGCTCTTATAAATTCAATTTGAAGTTTTTCAATTTTTTCATGGCTTAAGCAAAGAGTGTCTATTTTTGCCAAAGATTTTCCTTCGCTCTTTTCTTTTGTTTGGGAATACCATTTTGAAAAATCCTCAAGCAGGATAACTGGTCTTTTGTGGCAGGCTTTGCAAACCGAAATAAACCAGGGAACAGCTCTTCCTTGATTGTAAAAAACGTTGCAAGCGTGGCTAAGCTCTTCTGATTTTTTTATTTCTTTTTGCGAATAAGACTTCGATTTTATTACGTGATACGGAGCCTTTTTTTCAAAATCCAAACCTAAGGAAATCGCATTTTCTGCTAAAGCAGTTCCAGGCAAAACTGAAAGGCAAAACGTTTCAAGGTTGTTTGGATACAAGTTTAGGGCGAAATCAATGCTTTTCTTAAAACCTTCAAAGGTATCTCCTGGCAATCCGTAGATTAAGTCAAAGCCAAAAATTACGCCTTCTTGATTCAAAATTCCAATGTTTTTTGTGAACAATTTTTTGTCAAAACTTCTGTTTACAAGTCTTAAAACTTCCGGATTTGAACTTTGCAAGCCAAATTGAAGCGCGCATGGAATTTTTGTAAAAGCCTTTGCCAATTCCCTGTCTAAAAATTCTGCGCGTGCTTCAAAATAAAAAAAGATTCCCGGCGCTTTTTGGGCAATTTTTTGCAAAATCATTTTGGCTCTAGTTCTGTCTGCGTTGTAGGTTGGGTCCAGCACAAAAACCTGATTTATCTTTTTCTTGCTGAACAGTTCAAGCTCTTTTTCAATTCTTTGCATTGGAAAGTAGCGAATCTTTTTTTCGCCTTTTGATTCGTAGCAGTAAGAACACTTAAAGGGGCAGCCTCTTGCAAGTTCCCACAAAGCGCCGCCGTATTCGGCTGGGTCTAAAGTTCCGTCAAGGTAAGGGGAAGGCAAGTTTTCTACTTCTGTTTGAAAAGTTCTTTCTTGCGCTAATCTTTTTGCGCTTTCTTTTGAGCCAGTTTTTTCTAAAAGCTTTATGAGCTCGGGAACTGTTTTTTCGCCAGGACCTTTTACGCAATAGTCAAAGGATGTAAAACTTTCTGCATTTGCAGTAACTTCAGGACCGCCAGCAAATGTCACTATATTTGGACACTTGGTTTTTAAAATCCTTGCGGCTTCTTCAAGTTCGTTTCTATTCCAAACAAAAACGCTGAATCCCACATATTTTAAAGTGGCATTTGTTTTTTTTGCAATTTGAATAATATTTTCTGCAATGAAAAGGGCAGCATCTGCGGTGGAATTTACACAATTTGCCTCGCAAAAATTTTTGTCTTCTTTGCTGAACGCTTTTAGCTCGACGTTGAAGTTTTGCGCGATAAAACTGTCGTTTTTTAATGCAGAGGCAATGCACGCAGCTCCAAGCGGCAACGCCTGGGGAGAAGTTTCTATAAGAAGTGTTGTGCATAAAATTAGCGGTTTTTCCATAATAAAAGGTTAATGCTTTTCAAGCAACGCCTGCGCTATTGCCGCGCAGCAACGTTCTCCGTCCATTGCGGAAGAAACAATTCCTCCTGAATAGCCGCTGCCTTCTCCGCACGGATACAAGTTCTTTAAGACAGGCGATTCAAGCGTTTTTGCGTCGCGGACAATTCTCACCGGAGTGCTGGTCCTTGTTTCGCTGGCTATAAGAAGAGCCTGTTTTGAAACAAATCCTTTCATGTTTTTGCCAAAATTCAAAAATCCTTGAGCAAGTCTTCTGCCAATAAAATCAGGAAGCCAAATATCTAGCCTTGAAGAAACAACTCCCGGCGTGTAGCTTGTTTGCGGCAAGTCTTTTGATTGCTTGTGAGCAAGAAAATCTGTCATCAGTTGAGCTGGTGCTTTTTGACCCTGTCCATGTCTTTTTGTTTCTTCTTCTAGCCAGTTTCTAAAAATAAGACCTGCAAGGGCGGCGCAGCCTCTTCCTTTAGCTTGATGAACAAATTCTTCCGGTATATCTTCCGGGCGAATTTCTGTAACTATGGCGGCGTTTGACCAGTTGCTGTTTCTTGTGCTGGAACTCATTCCATTTACAACAATTTGATTTTCGCTCGTTGCGCTTGGAACTACAACTCCACCTGGACACATGCAGAATGAATAGACCCCGCGTTCTTCTACTTGTGTTGTGAGCCTGTATTCCGCAGCTCCCATGCCTTCAGTTTTTCCGTGATATTGAATTGAATCTATTAAACTGCGAGGGTGTTCAACACGCACTCCTGCGGCAAAAGCTTTTGATTCAAGCGATTGAGGATTTTCTTGAGCAAGAAGTTCATAAATGTCTAGTGCACTGTGTCCAGTTGCTAAAAGCACAGCATCTGCTAAAAAATTTTGTATTTCGCCGGAAACTGTATTTTTTGCAACAATCCCTTTTACAGTAGAATCTTCTTCTATAAAGTCCACGCATCTAGTGTTAAATTGAAAACAGCCTCCCATCTTGATTATGAACTTTTTCATTTCGTTTATGACGAGCGGCAATTTTTCAGTTCCTATGTGAGGATGCGCATCTGTTAAAATTAAAGGATTTGCACCGAATTTTACAAAAATTTGAAGAATTCGGCTGATGTTTCCTCTCTTGTTGCTGCGAGTGTAAAGCTTTCCGTCGCTAAAAGTGCCGGCGCCGCCTTCGCCAAAGCAGTAGTTTGAATCGCCGTTCACTTTGCCTTCTGTGCTGATTTTTGCGATTGTTCTTTTTCGTTCAGAAGTTTCTTCTCCGCGCTCAATAATTATTGGGCGTATTCCAAGCTCAATCAGTTTTAATGCGCCAAAAAGTCCTGCCGGTCCTGAGCCTACAATAATTACTTGCGGAATTTTTTTATCCTCGGCAGAAAGTTTTTTCCATTGTGGAAGTTCGTCCGTTCCTTGTTTTGGAACTTGCTCGTCGATATAAACTTTGTACCTTAGGTGGATTTTTAATTGTCCGTGCCTTGCATCAATCGATTTTTTAGCAAAAACGCAGTGAACCTCATGCATTTTTGAATCAATATTTTGATTTTTCAGTTCTTTCTGAATAAGTTCTTGAATAAGATTCTCGTTTTTTTCATCTTGCGGTTTTACAGTGATAGAAAGTTCTTTTTGCATAAGAACATTCTACCACAAATAAAAGAAACTTTAAATTAGGGTAAACATTTCTAATCTTCTTCGTATTTTAGAATGTCGCCAGGGGTGCAGTCCAGCGTCCTGCAAATCGCTTCTAGCGTAGAAAAGCGGATTGCATTCACCTTGTTGTTTTTGATTTTAGAAAGATTTACATTTGTAATTCCAACTTTTTCCGCAAGTTCTCCGAGCGAAATCTTCTTTTCGACCATTACGCGGTCGAGGTAAAGCACAATTTTTCCCATAATCGCCTCTTTTTACACAAGCCCTTCAACTTCGCTTTCAAGTTCTTTGCCGTAAGCGAACGCTTGCGAAAGGCAAATCATGGCGATTCCCATTGCAACTCCTGTAACTTGAACGCTTGTTTCAACGTTGTCAACGCCAATTGCAAGCTTTGCGATTGCACTCATAATAAGACCGATAACTGGAATCATAATGCTAAAAATGCCGATTTCGCGAATCATTCGAACGTTGTCTTTTTGGAATGGAGTTGCGCCTTTGCTGAACCAGGTTTTTCCTTCTGTTGTCTTTATGATAAGATAGATGTTTCTGAAAATCATTGTCATGCAGAGCATCGTAAAAAGTCCTGCAAAGCAAAAGATTCTCACCGCTTGCGGAATAAGAATTCCATTTTCATTTGCGATTGAAATTTCAAATCCGTTTGTGGCGATTTGTCCATCGCCAACCTGTTCTAGCAAGAAGTTTCCGAATTTTTCAACCGAAACAAAAGATGCAATTACTGCTGCGACCATGGCAAGTGAGCTTGCAAAAAAAAGGATTTCACAGCATTTTGCGATGATTTTTGTGGCTTTGTTTAGATTTTTCATATTGTAACCTCAAACTGAATAAATTTCGTCGAGAAGCAAAACTTTGACTTTGCGGTTGGTAAAGTTTTACTTCTCACGGTTACAATATAAGACTAGATTTAATGTTTGTCAATATATTTTTAACGAAAAACGATAAATCTTTAATAATTAAAGATAAATAGTCTGAATTTTGAATTTTTTATAAAACGTGAAAAAACGCTTTCAGCGAATTTATAATTTGCTACAGATGGTTGTGCTCGCACTTCGTTTGAGCGGGTTAGGGTTGCTATGCAACCTTAATTGTTCTTATCGCACAAAATCTTCACAAATTATAAATTCGCTTACGCTTTTATTCATTTTCAAAAAACTCAAAATTTCAAAGATAATTAGTCTCCCATCTTTTTGTATTCGTCGTATTCGCGGAGCATTTCTGGATCCTTGTTTTTATCAAGCAAAGAAACCACAACTGTTACTAAAAAGCAGGCTATGAATGCAGGAAGAATTTCGTATATGTCAAAAATTCCGCCTTTAAGGTAGTGCCAAACAACGTCAGTTACTCCGCCCGTAATAAGACCCGCAATTGCTCCTTTTGCTGTGGTTTTTTTCCAGTAAAGCGCAAGAAGAATCAACGGACCAAAAGTTCCGCCGAATCCTGACCAGGCGAACGAAACCAAACTGAAGATTGAGCTGTCTGGATTTAGAGAAAGAAGCAGTCCTACAAGAGCGATTGCGAACACGGAAATCCGGCTTACAAGCATAACAGTTTTATCATCGGCATCTTTTTTTATAATCCCTTTGAAAATATCCTGGCCAATTGCCGAAGAAGCTGCCAAAAGTTGAGAGTCTGCGGTAGACATTGCGGCTGCAAGAATTGCGCACAAGAAAAGACCTGCGATAAATGCCGGATACATTCTGAGCATTGATTCGCTAAAAACAGCTTCTTGAGTTCCAGCTCCTAAAACCTTTATGCCTTCTATGGCAACGTCTTCTGCGTTTGCTCCCAGGAGAATTCCTTTGTTCAAAAGGTAAGCAGTTCCCAGTGTTCCTATTATGAATGTTCCAATGTACGAAATAACCATCCAGGAAATGCCCACTCTGCGAGCGGTTGTTATTTCTTTGTTTGAACGGCATCCCATAAAGCGAACGATTATGTGCGGCATTCCAAAGTAGCCTAAGCACCAAGAAAATGCGGAAAGTGCAGAAACAAAGCTGAACGATTTATTGTTTGTAAAATTATTTAAAATCTGCGAACCAAATTCTCCGCTCAAAGCCTTGTCTGTAAAAGACTGAACTTGAGTAAGCGCATTTCCAATTCCGCCTAAGTCGATTATGATAATAATAGAAGAAATTACAAATGCCACAAAGATTAAAGTGCCTTGAATAAAGTCTGTAGTGCAAACGGCTTTATAGCCACCCATTATTGTGTACGAAAGTATGATTATAAATCCTATTAAAAGCCCCAGATTCCAGTTGAGTCCAAAAACAGAACGGAAAAGTTTTGCGCAGGCAACAAAGCCGGAAGCTGTATAAATTGTAAAGAAAACTACGATAAAGAAAACAGCTACAATCATAAGAATGTGAGATTTGTCTTTGAATCGGTTTGTAAGAAATTCTGGAATTGTAATTGAATCGCCAAATGCTATTGAGCACTTTCTTAAAGGCTTTGCAATTATAAGCCATGCCAGATAAGTTCCTGCAATAAGACCAAGCGAAGTCCAAAAAGTTTCTTTAAATCCGCCAAGATAGCAAAGTCCTGGAAGACCCATTAAAAGCCATGCAGATGAATCCGAAGCTTCTGCGCTAAGTGCCGTTACCCAAGGTCCGACTTTTCTTCCGCCAAGAAAAAAATCAGAAGCGGTGTCGTTGCCTTTTGCGGTCTTTAAACCTACATAAACCATTAGACCTAAATAAATTACAAATGCGACTATTTTCGCAATGACAGCAGCTGTCATATTTCCCCCATAAAATAAAAAACGTAATGAAACATTTTAAATGTAATGAAGATGTTAATCAACACTAATGAGGGAAAATGTGTGGAAAATTTAAAAAACGGCTGGGCAAGGCTCGCTTACGCAAGACCTTAATCCAGCCGTTTGTTTTATAAAAAATCCTAAATCTGTATTATTTATATTCTATTGTAAATTTTTCGTCTTTTGCCGCAATCATATTTGAAGAAGAGTAAATAATCTTTAAATCTCCATCTTTTGATTCGCAAAGGAATGGACATTTATTAAACTTTTCTAGGGATGTTCCATTTACAAAGATTTTTGCAGTCTCTGCACTTTCTCCAGAAGCTAGTTTGATTGCAATTATTTCGCCTTCGTAAATTGGAGTTTCATCTGAAACAACATCTTCTGTTTTAGATACATAATCCCCTGTCTTAGAATCTGATGTTCTGTAATAGCAGGTTTTTGAAACTTTCAAGTCAGAGCCAAAAGAAACTGTTGTAGATTTAGGTTCTTTTGTAAGGAACTTAAAGTTAATGTCTTTTCCGTTTGCGTCCGCAAGGTTTACCTGATAGTATCTTTTTTGAAGAGCAGTGCTTGGATAATAGACTTCTGTTGTTCCGCCGTCTAGTGAATATCCGTAAATATAAGTTTTTGTGCCGCTAGTCCAATCTGAAGAAATTTTTTCTTCCTTTAGGTTGAAATATAGTGTTGAAAGATTGTCGCTTTCTGTAACAGTTTTACCGCTTGATATAATGCCTGAAGAAGACCATGAGCTTGTTTGGCATATAACATAATCTGTGTCATAAGTAACTTTTGCGGAATACAAATTTCTTTCTTCAAATTCTATTGAATAAATGTATTTTCCTTCCTGCTCAATACATTCGTTTTTTGTTATTGCTGAAACTTGGAACGATTTTCTGTCTTTTTTGTCAGTTCCTTCGTCTTTTGTACCGTTAATCTTCCAGTAGTCAAGGGTCTTTCCTTCTGTAAAGTTTTTAGCTTTTACATTTAATGTTTCCCACGCTTTTACGGTGCTGTTATTTTTTACAGCTTCTGCATCAATGAATCCTTTTGTAACTTCAATTTTAGATTCATCAAAAAGAACTGTGATTACGTAATCTTCCCCCTTTGGAGCTTTTGGGGAATCATTGTCGTCATCCATATTGCAAGAAACAAATATGCTTGCAAGTATAAATGCTAGAACAACCTTGCCCCCCCCCTGTAAAATTTGCCTTATTTTCAATTTCATTATTTTACCTCCAATAAAAAATTGAATAAGTGACCTAAGTTTTGAGTTTTTAGAAAAACTTACCATTTCGACTATATTGTAAAAAGTTTAAAAAGGCAAATAAAAAATATTGACAAAATATATACCAATCGGTATATTGTTTTATATACCATTTGGTATATAAGTTTGAGCTACATAATATTTTAGAGGTTTTTATGAAAGATACAATTTTTGATTCAGTTTTCTACCATATATATCCGCTTGGAATGTGCGGCTGTGCAAAACGCAATGACTTTTCATGTCCTGCAGGCAGCGCTTTTTCTGCTTTGGAAGAACAGCTTCCGCGTATTCGCGAGCTTGGATGCAATGCCCTTTACGTTGGACCTCTTTTTGAAAGCTCATCTCACGGTTACGACACCGTTGACTATTACCATGTTGACAGGCGGCTTGGCAACAACGAGTCTTTTAAACATTTTTGCAATGCAGCTCACGAAATGGGTTTTAAAGTCGTGCTTGATGCTGTTTTTAATCACACAGGCCGGGATTTTTTTGCTTTTAAAGATATTCAGTCGAACGGAAGCGCATCCCGCTATTGTTCTTGGTATAAGAATTTGAACTTCGGGCAAAGAAGCTGCTATGGCGACAATTTTGACTACGAAGGCTGGGCTGGCTGCAAAGACCTTGTAAAGCTAAACGGTGAATGTGGGCAAGTTCAAGAACATTTGTTCGGGGCAGTAAAGTTTTGGATTGAAGAATTCAAAATCGACGGACTTAGGCTTGACGCAGCGGATGTGCTTAGCGCAAATTTTATGGAAAATCTCAGCAAATTTTGCGCTTCCATAAAGCAGGATTTTTGGCTTTTGGGCGAAGTTGTTCACGGCGACTATAACAATTGGGTTCGTCCTTCAAGATTGCACAGCGTTACAAACTACGAATGTTACAAAGGATTGTGGTCAAGCTTTAATAGCCGCAATTTTTTTGAAATCGCTTACAGTTTGAATCGACAGTTTGGAAATTCTGGAATCTACAAGTTTATGCCGCTCTACAATTTTGTGGAAAATCACGATGTGGACAGAGTCGCTTCTGTTCTTTCTGATTCAAGATGGCTTTTTCCGCTTTACGGACTTTTGTTTGCAATGCCAGGCGTTCCTTCTATTTATTACGGCGGTGAGTATGGCTTGCGTGGAAAAAGAAATAATTCTGGCGATGAGCAATTGCGCCCATCATTTGGCTCTTCTTCTAATTTGGACGGAAAATGCCGTGTTCCAGATTTTGCAAAACCTGATGTGGATTCCCTTGCGCTTGCAAAAGCGATTCAAAAGTTCGCGTCAATCCGTTTGCGCTTTGATGCGCTAAAAAAAGGAAGTTACAGCCAAATTTTTGTTAGCAGCTGCCAGTTCGTTTTTGAAAGAGAATTTTACGGTCAAAGAATAATCGTTGCCGTCAATTGCGAAGATAAGCCTGCTTGCGTCTGCTTAAGAAACGCAGTTCATCGTTCTTGTGAAGATGTTTTAAATGGCGGCATCTTTTGTGAAAACGACTTAAACCGCCTTGAAATTCCTGCAAACTGGCTTAGAATTTTGAAATGTTAGACATATCATGGGGGGGGGTGAAATTGAATGTTTATATAACTCCCTTGAAAAAGTGCATAAAAGTCTTGAAAACTCCATTGAAAAAGTGTAGTCTAGCTAAGAAAAGTCGCTTGAAAAAGTGCAAGACTGGAGATGTATATGTTTAAACGAAAAATAATGGCTGAGTTTGAAGCCTGGAAAAAATCAAGCGGCAGAAAAAAAGCTCTTGTGGTAAAAGGTCTCCGTCAGGTTGGAAAAACTTACAGCGTAAGAGAATTTGCCAAAGCAAATTATGAAAATATCGTATATGTAAATTTCAAGGAAAACGAAACTGCCAAAAAGATTTTTGATGCAGACCTGAATGTAAACAGAATTATCATAGATTTGTCTGCACTGATTCCTGGTTCACATTTTGTTGAAGGTAAAACTGTAATTATTTTTGATGAAATCCAGGAATGTGCAAACGCCCGTTCGAGTATTAAACCATTTTGTGAAGACGGACGCTTCGACATTATTGCTACAGGTTCTCTGTTAGGAATCAAGGGATACAACAAGAAGAAAAGCAAAGGAGTTCCTACTGGCTTTGAGCGCATTGTTTATATGAAGCCTATGGATTTTGAGGAGTTTCTTTGGGCAAAAAAAATCAGTTTAGATGTTATTAAATATCTTCGTGAATGTTATAAGAATAAAACTCCTGTAAGTGACGCTACCCATCAGACCATGATCCGTTATTTTAAAGAATACATCTGTGTTGGAGGTCTTCCATATATTGTAGACCAGTTTATTAATACAAATGATATGAATGTAGTCTGGCAGGAGCAGCACGACATTATTGAAGAATATAGAGATGATTTTGGTAAGCATCTTGATGAAAATGAAAACGAGGAAATTGACCTTACTCTTCTTGCCAGAATAAACAGGGTATTTGAATCAATTCCGGCTCAGCTGGCAAAGGAAAATAAGAAGTTTGTTTTCTCTGCTCTGGAGAAGAAAGGCCGCTCAGAAAACTATCTTCCTGCTATACAATGGCTGTGCGATTTTGGAATCATCACTCTTTGTTATAATCTTAATAATATTACAGAGCCACTTGAAGGAAATAAGATTGATAATATCTTTAAGATTTACATGCAGGATTCCGGTCTTCTTGTTTCGATGCTTGATCGTGATTGTGCTTCAAAGATTCTTTCAGGGGAACTTGGCTGTTATAAGGGTGCAATTTTTGAAAATATAATAGCGGACTGTTTTTCTAAGCAGAATAGGAAGCTTTATTATTTCCATAAAGATTCCGGGCTTGAAATTGATTTTGTCTCAAAGATTAATAATGACATTTCTCTTATTGAGGTTAAAGCTACGACAGGAAATACAAAATCAGCAAAAACAGTTTTAAATAGTTCCAAGTATGATGTAAATGTCTGTTACAAGCTTTCTGAAAATAATTTTGGAGTTGCAGAAAACATAATAACAATACCTTATTACATGGCTTTCCTTTTGTAATGATTAACTTTCAAGTTTGAATCGTTCATATCTAGAAACTTTGTATCTGAGAAAGAAGAATCAACAGCAAAAATCGTAGAGATTTATAAATAGTCTGAAACAATTGTTACATTTATATGAAAAAAAACAAAACATCAAAAAATAAATATTAATGCTTTTTTCCATTTTACGTGCTATTATACAAGTTACAATAAAATATTTTTATTTTATGAAGGTAAGATAAAAGCAGCCGAAAATGGCGTCTGTTTTTATCTTAAAAAGTTTGCGTTGCAAACTTTCTTATCATCTGTTGTTTCTCACTTTGTTGCGAAACAACTTAAAAAGTCAATCCTAAAACTGAAGTTTTATTCTTGACTTTTTATGGGAGGAATTATGAAAAAAAATATTTTTTTCACATTTTTTTTGTGCGTGTTTTTGTTGTCTTCTTGTTCTGGTAAAAAAAATTATATCGAAAAAACTGCAAGTTTTCTTTATGAAGATTCTGAGCCAGTAGGAAATGCTGCTCCTAGAATGATGATGGCAAAATCTGCTGCCTATTCAGCAAATGATGCTATGGAAATGGCTTCTGATTCTATTTCGATGGAAGAAACTTCAGATTCGTCGTCTGATATTCAGGAGCGAAAACTTATAAAAAATGGCAATATTTCCATTCAAATTGAAGATTTGGATTCTTCTGACAAATTAATGGAAAATTTCTGCTCTAAATTTTCAGGATATATCAGCAATTCTTATCGTGATGAATATTCTTGCACATTTACAGTAAAAGTTCCTTCCGCTAGATTTGATGAGGCAATCAGCTATGCGGGCCAGCTTGGACTTGTAAAAAGCCGAAGCATGAATGTTCAAGATGTTAGCGAACAGTATTACGACCTTCAGACAAGAATTGAAACTAAAAAGATTCTTCAAAAAAATCTAAAAGGCTATCTTGCAAAGGCAGAAAATCTTTCTGATATTCTAAAAATTGAACGCGAATTGAATTCTGTAACTTCTGAATTGGAATCTATGGAAGGCAGAATGAAACGGCTTTCAAACCAGATTGATTTTTCTACCATAAATATAACTCTTCGCCTTCCAGATGGAAAAACTTCTCCAGTTTTGCACAGACCTTCATTTGGCGAAAATATTTCTGCGTTTGGAAAATCTTTGCTTAAATTCTTTGCAGGATTTTTAAAAGTAATTCTTTATGCAGTAATCTGCGGAATCCCTGTTATTGCAATTATTTCATTGCTTTTCTGGCTTTTGTTTGGAAAAGTAGGGCTTGTTAAAAAACTTTTTAACAAGCTTAAATAGCCCAAATGTCGAGTTTTTTATAAATTATGAAAAAAATGCTTTCAACAAATTTACAATTTGTTCAGATGGTTGCACTCGCACTTCGTTTGGATTGATTTGGGTTGCTACGCAACTTAAATTATTCTTATCGCGCAAAATCTTCACAAATTGTGAATTCGTTTACGCTTTTGTTTATTTTTTCAAAAACTCGAAGTTTGGGCTAAATAAAATTGGTAAAATTTTCCACCCTGGTTTATAATGTAATGGGAAAAAAGGGGGCTTGCCATGGGTGGAAAATTAACTCTTGATGTTCTTTACAACAATCGTTTTTGTCAATACGTTCACGACAACAATCAATTCTACGACATTGTTTTTAACGATTTAATAGCCAATGTAAGAAAAGTCGGCGGCGAAGAGAATCTTATTGCAGCTGCTAATGGCGGGCATCTTTTTTACGCTGCAGAGCCATTGTACGATTACGATATTGTAACAATGAGCCTTTATGGAATCCGTTACAGCGAGTTTTTAAGCTACTTAAAAGGCGCTGACCAAAAAGATGTGGAAGAATATCTTAAAAAACTTAGGAAAGAAGCCCTTGAAGCGATTTCTTACGTTGAATTAGAATTTTATATAAAAAACAACTGCGCTTACCGCTGCGCTCTTTTTTATGCGCTGCCTTCAAATAAAAACGGCAAATATTGTGAAAACGACATTCAAGAACTAGAAGATTACGGAATACACACAACCGACAGAATAAAAGAAGTTGTGTAAACGATTTTTTATAATTGAAAAAAATCGCTTGCGCTTTTATTAAAGGTTTATATGAGCCTTAAAAACGTCTGGTCAAAGTCTTGTGCGAAAGCGTGCCTTGACCAGACGTATTCTTCTTTCTAAAAACTCGAAAATTGGGCTGATTAGTAAACTGCAAGAATTTTTGCAAGTTTATCTTTTCCAATTATTTTCATGAACGAAGCAAGACGAGGACCTTGTTCCTTTCCAATTAAAGCTTGATACAACGCGGTGAACAATGCCTTTGCGTCAAGTCCAAGTTCTGTTGCTATGTCGTACATTGCTTGCTGGCAGTCTTTGTCGGTGGCAAAAGTTCCAACCTTTGGAACAACTTCGTCGCGGACTCTGACAACCGCTTTTTTCATTTCCTCCGAAAGTTCTGCTTTTGAGCCGTCTTCCCTTAGCGCAAAGCAAAATTCCGGAGCGCAAGAAGGAGCGCTGTTTTTTATCCAGAACCAGGCACATTCGCAGCGGCGGCGAAGCCTTTCTTCTTGCTCCGGCTTTACATCGCCAAGCGAAGTAATTACTGCATCGATATTTCCTGAATATGTTTGAAGCAAAGTTGTAAGCATTCTGAATGTGATTTGGTAAGGCATTGTTTCAGGAATCTTGCCGTCTATTTGGCTGAGCATATAGATTCGTTTTTCCTTGTTGAGCAAGTCTTCTCTCTTTGCTTTGTCTACGCCGTATACAATTCGTTCTGTTTTGTCATAATCTTCGTAAACTTTTAAAACGTCAAGATCAAAAGAAATTGCAAATTCAGTATTTGGGCGAGTTCCTGCAAAAATGTAGCGAAGAACTTCTGCTTGGTAAACGTCAAGTGCGTCTGGAAGGGCAATTACCTTTCCTTTTGAAGAAGACATTTTTCCTGGCACACCTTTAAGGTTTACAAAGTCGTAGCGCATTGTAATTGGCGCATCCCAGCCGTAAACCTTTTTAGAAACGAGCTTTGCTGTGTCGTAAGAACCGCCTGGACTTATGTGGTCTTTTCCGCCTGGCTCAAAAACAACTTTTTCTTCGTTCCATCTCATTGGCCAGTCTACACGCCAGCCGAGCTTTGCTCCCTTGAATGTTCTTAGGTCAACTTTTTCGCAGTTTCCACATTCGCATTTGTAGGAAAGTCCGTATTCGCCATCGTAATCGGTTATTTCTGTTGTGTCTTTGTTGCATTTTCCGCAAAAAACAGATACAGGCCAGTAAACGTCTTCTTTTTTCATTTTGTGCTGCTCATCGCGGTATTCGTTTAAACATTCTTTTATGAGCTCGCGGTTTTGCAATGCTTTTTTCATGCCTTCCGCATAGCGGTTTGCTCGGTAGCGGCTCGCCTGGTAAAGGAATTCTGGGTGGATTCCAACGCGTGGAAGCTGCTGCTCTATGTCGACTTCGTGGTGGCGCGCATAATTTTCGTTTCTTCCAGTTGTGTCTGGCACTTCTGTAATTGGGAATCTAAGGTATTTTTCCAAAATTTCAGGATTCGGCATATTCGCAGGAACTTTTCGGAATACGTCGTAGTCGTCCCAGGAATAAATGAATCTTACGTTTTTGCCCCGGTCTCTTAAAGCTCTTACAACAAGGTCTACAGTGATTATTTCTCTAAAGTTTCCTAAGTGAACGGTTCCCGAAGGTGTAATGCCGGAAGCGCAGGTGTAAAGGTCTAAATCGCCTTTTTCTGCAATTATTTTAGAAGCCATTTGATCAGCCCAATGGCATAAAAGCGGATTTCTTTGTTCGTTGCTCATAAAGTCCTCAAATTTTTTAAGTCTGGATAGAAAAAATTGAAATCAAGATATTTCTGTTATAAAAAGATTATAGCGAAATAATGCACTTAGGGCAATTAAGCGTAATATTTAACTAGTAGCCCAAACTTCGAGTTTTTTATAACTGTTAGAAAAAAAATGCTTTCAGAGAATTTTCACTTTGTTCAGACGGTTGTACTCAAACTTCGTTTGAATTGGTTTGGGTTGCTGAGCAACCTTAGTTGTTCTAATCGCACAAAATCTTCACAAATTGCAAATTCATTTACGCTTTTATTCTTTTTCCAAAAACTCGAAATTTTGGCTGATATGTTCAATTTGTGTATTCTTCGATATTATCAAGGTCGAGGTTGTCGAATTCGCTTGAAGTTTTTTTGTCCTGTTGGTCAAAATCCGCTGCAATTTGAGCTTGAAGCTCTGGCGAGATTATATTTTCGATTTTAGAATTGTCTATTTCTTCCTTTAGTTCTTGAGAATTGTCGCTTGTAGTTTTGAACTGTTCAAGAACGTTTTCAAGGTCAGTCATGTTTTTGTAGCTCTCTTTGCTCTGTTCGCCAACGGCTGCCATTCTTTGAACTATGTCTTCTGTTCCGTTTCGAATCTCGTGAATTCCGCTAAGAGCCTGTGTGAATAAATCGCTTATAGAATTAATTTCTGAATAAACGGCTTCCTGCTGTTCCGCAAGGTTCTCGCAGTATTTGTTGATTTTTTCCGCAGTAGTTGCGGTTTGTTCTGTTTTTGTTGCAATGTGCCTTGTCTTCGAGTTTATGTTTTCAATCCCCTGTGAAATTTCCTTAAAGGAATTTATTACTAATTCTGAATGGGAGGAAATCTTTTCAAAACTTTCAGAAGCTTCTGAGCTGGAATTGTTCGCCTCTGTCACTTTGTTTATGATATTTGTAATGGCTTCATTGATTTTTTTAGAGTTTTCGGAAGTGCTTTCCGCAAGCGAACGGATTTCTTCTGCAACAACGGCAAATCCTTTTCCAAATTCTCCGGCGTGCGCTGATTCAATTGCCGCATTCATTGAAAGCAGGTTGGTCTGCTCTGTTACATCGTCTATAATGTTTATAACTTCTCCAATTTCGTCTAGCATATTCATAACTTCAGAAAGAATTCCGCTTGTTGCATGAATTTTTGTTTCGCTGTCGGCAACAAGGCCTCTCATTTCTTCTGTGCTTTTTGTTCTCTGCTCCGCGTTTTCCTTTATGTCAGAAAGCTCGTCCGCCATTGTTGAAATTGCGCTGGAACTTTCCTCGATTGCAGTCGCCTGAAAATTATTGTCGTTAACAAGCGTTTTTACTTGAGAATCTATTTCTGATATTGCTTGCACAGTTTTAGTTACAGAATGATTAATCTGTTCAAATTTTTTAGAAATTTCTTCAATATTATTGTTTATCTGGTTCGTTGCCGCAGCAGTGCTTATTGAAGAATCGTTGATTGAATACCCGGAAGAAATCGCCTTTGCCGCAGTCTTTTTTACAACTATAAAGAAACTGTTTATTTCAGAAACCATGTCGTTCATGTTTTTCATCAAGGTTTTCATTTCGTTGCTGCCTTGAGGCTTTAATTCTACTGTAAAATCCTTTTGAGCCAAAGATTTTGAGAGGTCGTGAACGCGTTTTATGTTGTTTATAACTTTTACCGTTCCTAAAAGAATGCTGTAAATCATGAGAGCAAAGAAAACTGCGCCTACTATGAAAACAATAACCTTGTACTTTTGACTATAGTTTTCTACAATTTCGCGTATTTCTTCGTTTACAATTTTCATCTGCCCTTGAAGTTTTATTCCGTCTTTTATTAAATCTTTCATCTGAATTTCGATGATGAGAACAATTTCGTTTGCGGATTCTATTGCTTGCGAGTCTGGAAAACGTTCTTTGCAGGCTTTAATTCCGTATCTTGAAGCATAGCTTATTTCGTCGTCTGTAAAATTTATATCTTGAATAGATTTAAAATGTCCGTTGATAGGATTAAGCTTTGCGACTATTGATTGCCACGTTTTTTGAATATCTGAAAGAGAAGTTTCCACATCTCCTTTAAAAAATTTAGTAATAGGGTCTTCTTGCAGACCTCTAAACTTTTTATTTGTTGAAATAACGTTTTCTTTCCATTCGTTGTTAATTGTTCTTGTGTCGATTGACCAAAAGAGTCCTTGGTTTAAGAAATTTATGATTTCTGAAACTCCGTACTGACATTCAAGCTCGTTATATTGAAAAGTATGCATTTTTTGAATGATTTTTGTTCCAAACATCGTAATCGTTGAAAGAAGAATCATTTCTATTCCGCACAGAATTGCGACTAAAGAAAATCGAGTTTTTAATTTCATCTTAACCTCAAAAAAAACAAAACCCTAAAAAGTTACTTTTTATTATACACTCCGTTTTTTGTTTTGCAAGTTTTCAATTCAGCTACTAGACCAAAAGTTGAGATTTATAGAATATCTGTAAATTTCAATATTGAGCCTATTTTATTCTATTTGCCTGAACTTCAAGTTTTCAGAAAAATAAACAAAATCGTAAGCGAAGTTGCAATTTGTGCAGACTTTGTGCGGTTAGAACAATTAAAGTTGCGTAGCAACCCGATTCTATTCAAACGAAGGCGAGTACAGCCGTCTGAATAAATTGCAACTTCGCTGAAAGCCTTTTTTCTAGCTGTTATAAAAAACTCTAAGTTCGGACTATATTGTATCGGTTTTTTTGAAGTTTTTATTTACATTTCGAAGTCGTAGAATTATAATCTTCTGTATGCCTGATATTCTTAATGATGAGGAATTTGAAAAATTCCGTAAGACAATTTATAACGAGAGTGGAATTACTTTTTCAGCGACGAACAGACCTATTCTTGATAGCAGGATAAAAGAGCTTCTTAGAGAACATAAAATGGAATCTGTAGAAGATTATTATAGGCTTATTAATTCCGACCACGAAGAAATGAAGCGAATGTTGGATTCTGTTACAACGAATCTTACGCGTTTCTTCCGCAATCAGCCTCATTTTGATGCTCTTATAAATTATGTTGTTCCTCACCTGTTGGAAGAAAAAAGACTTTCGTTTGATAAGACTATTCGCATTTGGAGCGCTGGTTGTTCTACGGGCGAGGAGCCTTATACAATCGCTATGATAATGAAAAAAATCTTGCCAATGGGATTTAAGTTTTCTGTAACGGCTTCTGATATTTCTTTAAAGTCGCTTATGGTTGGACAAAAGGGATTGTACGCGGAAAACAAGGTTGACGGCATTCCTCCTGACTACCTTGCAAAATTTTTTACAAAGACTCCAGAAGGCTATCAAATAAACAAAGATATTATGGATTGCGTAAAGTTTGACTATCACAATCTAAAAAATGACTCTGGAATGAGGAATTTGGATATTGTTTTTTGCCGTAATGTAATGATTTATTTTGATGAAGCTGCGCAGAAAGTTGTTTTAGACAGATTTTGGGACTCTATGGCGAACCATTCATATCTTTTTATAGGACATTCGGAATCTCTTTTCGGAATGGATACAAAATTTGAATTTTTAAAGACAGATTGGGCATGTCTTTATCAAAAAAAGATTTAAAATCGCATAAAATATTCAGATTTTAATTTACATTTTGCGAGGTTTGTGGCTATGGACGAACAAAAAGAATACGATGAGCTTTCAGTAGTAATTTGCGACGATTCTGCTCTTATGCGGAATTTGGTTTCGCGGATGATTGACGATACCCCTGGTATGAAAGTTGTAGGAAAAGCCATGAACGGTAAAATGCTCCTTGAGCTTCTTCCGAATTATAAGCCGGATGTAATTGTTCTAGATATAGAAATGCCGGTTATGACTGGCGTTGAATTTTTGCAGCAAAGAAAGGCTTTGCATATTGATATTCCTGTTGTAATTCTTTCAAGTATCGCTACAAAAGGCGCTGATGTTACAATGCAGTGCCTTGAGCTTGGCGCAAGCGATTTTGTTACAAAGCCGGGCGGTTCTTCGGTTTCTGTGGACGTTGTTAATGTTGCGGACGAGATTATAGAAAAAGTCGCTTCTTATGGTATTACCTATGCAAAAAAGAAAGGAAAAAACGTTCCGTCAGTGGAACATATTCTTCATCTAAGAAAACTTAGGGAAGCAGAAAAATTCGTTGCAAAGCAAAAAGGTGAAAGCGTTTCTGTCATGGAGCGCGACCACAGGGTTCTGCCTGTTTTTTCATCTGCTGAAAAAAAGCAGCCAGCTGTGATTGAGCCTCTTCGCGAAGGTGGCAGAATAAAAATCATTGCGCTAGGAATTTCTACAGGCGGACCTAATGCCTTGCGAGATGTTTTTAAGATGATAGATCCGCACCTAAAGCAGCCAATTCTAGTTGTGCAGCACATGCCGGCTGGATTTACAGCGGAATTTGCCCAAAGCTTGAACAGAATTTGTCCTTTGGAAGTAAGCGAAGCTTTTGATGAAGAAAAAATTGAAGGCGGACACATATATATTGCTCCAGGTTCTTACCATATTTACGTGGAAGAACGGCTTGGCGGCAATGTAATTCGCACTTGCCAGTCTGAACCAAGAAATGGACATCGCCCTAGCGCAGACGTTTTGTTCGAAAGCGTCGCAAAGGTTTATAAAAACGATGCGCTCGGAGTTATAATGACAGGCATGGGACGCGATGGAGCGGTTGAACTTGCGGAAATGCGTCGGCAGGGAGCCTATACTTTGGGGCAGGACGAAAATTCTTCTGTTGTTTATGGAATGCCAAGAGTCGCATGGGAATTAGGCGGCGTGCAAAAGCAAGTTCCGCTTATGCAAATGGCAGATGCAATAAGCGAACTGGCAAGAAAGCACATCTAGACAAGGCTATTCACTGTTATTCAACTACAGAAGTTATTTGAAACTGGGCGATTCCAGAATTTTTTCTGGAAGAAATAAAAATTCCTATGCACGCAAGAGCAAACGCGACTATTGTGCAAAAAAAACTGTTCTTTTCAGACGGAACGAGTTTTGCAAGGTTAGCAATTTTTGGACTTAAGAAATATCCTGTGTAAGCGAAAGCAATAGGAATAAGCAGAGAAATAATTCCTTGTATAGCTTCAATTTTTTTAGGAAATCCGATTGTCACGGTTGAACCTACGCAAAGCTTTAGCGATTTTGGATTTTTTACCTTGATATTTGCGCTGGTATTGTTTCGCAGCAGCGCATTTTTTTGAGTCACAGTTATGCAATCTTCTTTTATTGCAGTTACAGTGTAAAGATTTTTCAATTCCTTCCTCCGCAGTTATAAAAAAGTCGGCTTTTGACCTTGCAGTTTTATTTTAAGTCTTTAAGCCTTGCGTTACATTCTGCATATCCTTTTTTATTCCCTAGTTTTTCATAAGTGTCGCGCAAGTTAAAAATTGCATCTTCGTAATAAGGATTTAGAATTACAGCGTTTTCAAACGCTTCGCAAGCTGATTCGTAGTTATATTTATTAAATTCGCAGACTCCGATAGTATTCCAAAACTTTGGGTTGCAGTCATTTAAAAGAATTCCTTCTCTGCAAAACATCATGCTTTCGTCATAGTTTTTTTGCATGATGCAAATAATTGCAAGCTCTTCAATTATGTCCTCGCTATCCGGGTCTAGCTTATGAGCTTTTTTTAAGGCAAGTTTTGCCTGCTCTAAATTGCCGCAATCGCGATATGTTATTCCCAAATTAAACCACAAAAGAGAATTGTTTTTGTCGATTATTATTGCCCTTACGAAACAAGCGATTGCTTCCTTGTAAGAGCCGTCAGCAGTCAACAAAATTGCTTGATTGTTTAAAGAATCTGATGTTTCAAGCATTAGGCACCATGTCCTCAAAAAGATTTAAAATTAATTTCGCTCCTTCAGTTTTATCTGCAGAGCCAAATAAGTTCGCCAAAGCAAAGCTGTTTTCCTTTATACATCTTTTGCCCAAGCCGCACGCTTTGGAAATCGCTCCTTTAGATTCAAGCAGCCGGATACATTCCTCTACGGCAGGACTTTCAATTCCATTTTTGCGCGCTTCTTCAAAGTATCCAGAAATTATTTTGGAATCATCAGGATTTTCTTCAATGTGAAGAAGCACAGGCAGGCTCTTTTTGCCTTCTACAATGTCATCTCCTCGTTTTTTTCCGGGATTTCCTGTTGTCAGGTTTTGAACATCGTCGATTATTTGAAAGCCTTCTCCAAGTTTTGCAGCAAGCTTTCCACCTTCTGCAATAAGCTTTTGTTCCGTTCCGCCAGCTGCCAAGCCTATTTGAGCGGCAAGGCTTGCAAGCGTTCCTGTTTTGCACTGAACCATTGCGGAATACTGTTCAGAAGAAGGAATTACAGCTGGATTTCTGTGCCAATAAATGTCCATCGCTTGCCCCAAGTGCAAACGCCGCAATTCTTGCGCATAAAGTGAATAAAGATTCTTTTTGAACTCGTTAGAACAGTTTAGAGTTTCTATGCAAGCTGTCGCTTCAAAATAAAGCCAAGAGCCAGCGTTAATTGCAGTGTCTAGCCCGAATGTAATGTGCGCGGCAGGTTTGCCTCTTCTAACGTCTGCGCCGTCTTCAATGTCATCGTGAATAAGGCTTGCTGTATGTACAAACTCTACAAGAGGCGTTAAAGAATAAGTTTGTTTTAGCGAAAGTTCTTCAAAATCGTTTTTGCCTGCTTTTTTTGACTGCCTTGCAAGCTCTGAGCATAGCACAAGCAGCAGAGGCCGCCATCTTTTTCCGCCTAGTTTCATTAAATTTTTGCAAGGGGTTATAAGATTTCCAATCAAATCAGAAGAAACGGCATTTGGAAGCTCGCTGAACGAAAAATCTTGCCAATTGGGATTTGTGTTTTCAGGAAGAAAATGGTCTAGCGTCGATTCAATTTGCTCTAGGTATTCAGAAAATTTCTTATTCATTATGAAAAGATTATATATCGAACTGTAAAAAACTTAAATAGGCTAAACTTCGAGTTTTTAGGAAATAAACAAAATTGTAACTTCGCTGAAAGCATTTTTTTCTATAATTTATAAAAAACGCAAAGTTTGAGCTGTATAGTTTTTTAACTCATCAGATGCTCGTCTTTTGCCGAAAAAATATATATGGCATCAAATAGTTATGAAAAACCCGATTACTGGTCTCAAAAAGCGTTTTCTGAAGGTTATCCTGCCCGTTCAGTTTATAAATTAAAAGAAATGGATGAAAAATTTGGAATTATAAAAAAGAACTGTACTGTTCTTGATTTGGGAGCGGCGCCAGGAAGCTGGACAACTTATCTTCTAAGAAATCTTGGGGAAAAGGGAAAAGTTGTTTCTTGCGATTTAAATCCTCTTTCAAAATCTGTAAAAGGCGAAAACCTTACTTTTTTGCAGGGGGACTTGAATGATGCTGAAATTCGTGGGAATATAAAGGCATTAGGACCTTACGACCTTGTGGTTTGCGATGCCGCGCCATTAACAACGGGAAACCGCATCGTGGACACAGCTCGTTCAGAGCAATTAGTAGAGATGGCAATCTGGTATGCTGAAACAATGCTGAAAAAAGGCGGCTGTTTCTGCGTGAAAATTTTTCAAAATGGCGATCAGCAGAAATTTCTTAAAAAAATGAGAGAACTTTTTGTTTCTGCAAAAGGATTTAAGCCAGAAGCCTGCCGGAGCGAGTCGTTTGAAACTTTTCTTGTAGGAGTTTCAAGAAAATAGGTATATAATATGAAGAGATATGCTAACTATAAAAAGAATAATATTTTTATGAACTTGAACGATTTCTATTATAGATTATTTAACACTCATCTAAAAAGGCTTGTATTCAAAACATCTGCTGCTTTTTGCGCAGGCGCTGCTCTCTGTTTTGGAACCATTAAAATTGTAAATAGTTTTCAAGTGGAAAAAGGCGTAGGAGGACTGGAGACAGCCGGCGTTCCAGAATTCAACGAGTCTGTCTTGGAAGCTATAAATTCTTCAGAA
Organism: uncultured Treponema sp.; assembly: GCA_934667505.1. Lineage (GTDB taxonomy): Bacteria > Spirochaetota > Spirochaetia > Treponematales > Treponemataceae > Treponema_D. Next base: position 115,487 of record CAKULY010000003.1, read on the forward strand.
AATCAACTTGCCGCCGTAAATCTTTCTGAAAACGCAATAGAAGAAGAGCTTTCAGATGATGAAGAGCTTGCGCTTCTAGACGAATTTGCATCCGAAGCAACAGAAGATGACAATCTTGATGCAGTTGCCGCCGTTTTTGATAAAGATTCTTCTTCAGAAAAATTGGAGCTTTGCTATTATACTTACCGCGTAAAAAAAGGCGACATTATCGGTTTTATTGCCGATTCTTTTAATGTTACGCAAGATACAATCATAAGTGTAAATAATATTCACCAGTCAAGACTGCTTCAGATTGGGCAATATTTAAAAATTCCTTCAATGCCAGGCATAATTTATACAGTCAGAAGCAGCGGAGAAACAATTGACTCTATCGCTGCGAAGTATGAAGTAAGCGCAGAAAAATGTGCAAGAGTAAATTCTTTGCAAAAAGATTCTAAATTACCTGCCGGAGCAACACTTTTTGTTCCAGATGCAGAACTTGATTGGGTTACAAGGCAAGAAATTAATGGCGATTTGTTCCGTAAGCCAATTCATCAGCGTTATTGGCTTTCTTCTTATTACGGCTGGCGAAGCTCTCCGTTTAGCGGAAAGCGTTCTTACCACAGTGGCGTTGACATGGCTTGTCCTTCAGGAACTCCTATTTACGCCGCTCTTGCAGGCAAGGTTACTTCCGTAGGCTATAATAATGTCTACGGCAATTATGTGATTATAACTCACCATTCAGGATATAAAACATTGTACGGACACATGTCTGCCGCGCTCGTTTCAAAAAATCGCTACGTAGATACTGGAACAAAAATTGGAACAGTAGGAAGCACTGGCATGAGTACAGGTCCGCACTTGCACTTTACAGTCTATAAAAACGGAAAAACTGTAAATCCTTCAATACTTTGGCGTTAGTTTTATTATCAAGTCAACGAGCGAGCACAACCATCTGAGCAAATTGAAAATTCGCTGCAAGTCGATTTCTTTACAGTTGTAAAAAACTCGACTTTCGGCCTGTTAGTCGTTATGCGTTCATTTGAATATTTTTTACAACCGTTGCAAGCTTCTTTATAAAAATATCAATATTGCTGTATACAAATGAAACTATGTAAAGCGTAATGCAAGTTGCAAGAAAACAAGAGTAAGTAAAAATCAGATTATCATTTTTTATTTTTCCCAAAAAATATAGCGAGCTTGAAATTATTGCAATAAGAACAATTCCGATTGCAATCCAAAGCGCTTTTTTAGGCGACTTGCTGCAATTTTTCTTGTACTTTTTCAAATCGATTTTATTCATTATTTGCTCAATAGTGCTATCTGTTACGGGGGCTTGAACTTCAAGAGGAGCTGAAAGCGCTTTTTCTGCCATAGAAAGCATTTTTATCTGTTGGCGGCATTTGCGATTGAACAGCAGTTGAATCGTTAAACCAAATGGAACTTTTTGATTTTTGTCTAATTCCAGATACCTGTTTAATAATTTTTCGCTTTTATTTTTCATATAAATCCTCCAACATCGTTTTTAAAAGTTTTTTTGCCCTGAAAATGTGGGACTTTATTGTATTTACTGGGAATCCCGTGATTTCACTTATTTCTGAATATGGTATGTTGTAAGAAAAATACATATCCACACAGATTGCATATTTTTCTGGCAACTGCAAGACCGCTTCTCGAATGGCTCTTCTTGCTGTTTTCCTTAATTGAACTTCTTCTGGCGACTGGTTGGCAATATCTGGCAAACTTGCTTCATCTGCAATTGGAAGGTATTCTTTTCTTCTTTTGGAAGAATTTATTGCAGTTGTGTAGGCAATTTTCATTAGCCAAGTGGAAAACATTGACTTTCCCTTAAAAGATTCCAGATAAGTGTATACTTTTGTAAAAACATCTTGCACAAAATCTTCCGCATCAGTTTCATTTTTAAAAAAAGTTTTGCCAAAAATAAAAATTCTGTTTTTGTAATGCATCATTAAGGCTGCAAACGCGCTGCTGTCGCCGTTTAGAACTTTTTTTACAAGAGAAAAATCGCGCTGTTTAATGTTTTCGTGTTCTAATTCTGGAAACAGAATTTTTGACATCTTTACTTTTCTTTATGAAAGTCAGGAAATACTTTGTAAAAAATAAGCAAGCATATTCCAATAACCGCTGGAATAAGTCCGCTTAAAAGCGCATAGGAAAAACCGTTTTTTATGGCAAAAACTAAAGAAATTACAAGACCGACTCCTGTTAAGGTAAGCCCTGCCAAAAGCACAATGGCAGAAAAATTGATGTTTTTTTGCACAAAAGAGCCCGTTTTTATTTGAAGCTTTACTTCCCTGTGATGCCAAAGCATATAGAAAAAAATCAGTGTTGCTCCTAAAACAATTCCTACAATAGGAATTATAGAAATAACAATTTGAACCGCTGTTGTCGATATTTGTTGTTCCATTTGTATTCCCTCGCATATGATATAAGGTCAAAAGTTCAGTCTTTTTTAATGAAAAATTTGCAAATTCGCCGAAAGCATCTTTTTGCATTTATAAAAAACTCGGCTTTCAAACTTCTATATATTTAGACCAAAAGGATTATAATAAGTTGCAAAAAAATAAAATATTTATCCTAAAAATATATACTCAGAAAAATAGACTTGCTGAATTTTATTTAAAACCAGCAAGTTGTTTATCAAATACTTTAACTCTTCCTTTATTTTTTCTTCTCCCATAGATTGAAGTTCTTCTTTTGTGTGGCTTGAAAGATATTTTATTATAGTATTTTTTATTTCTTTTGTTTTTCTAGAAAGTTCTTCGTAAAATTCGCTGTCATCTTTTGTGTACGAAAACCAAGGTGTGATTATCAATGTCTGCGCGGAAGTGTTCGTTGCAAGAGAAATTCTAATTCTTCCCAGTTGCTTAAATGAAGAAAATTCTTTTTCTAGTTCCGCCTGTCCTCTTGCAACAACAACTGCGTGGCTGTTTTGCTTATTTCTAAAATCTGTTTTTCCTGTAAAAAAAAGAATTGTTGAAAAAATAATTATAAAAGTTAAAAATATTAAGAGCGAAAAAAGAATTATGTTTAGCAGTTTCTTTTCTTTCATAGAATAAGTTTACATCATAAAAAGTTGTTTTTCTATACTGGCAAGCAGTTCAGAAAACCCTTTTTTAGTTTTAGCGCTTACGCAAATTGCATTAGGAAATTCTAGCTTTAATGAAGAAAATGTAATTTCGTCTTTGATTTTGTCGCATTTGTTCAAAACTATAATTTGCCGATTTTCGGTCGCGTTAATTTCTTTTAAAACCTTGACAACTGTCTCAAAGTGCATTTTTACGTTCGGGTCGCTGGCGTCTAAGACAATCAGTTGAAGATTTGCATCTCGTGCTTCTGCCAAAGTTGATTTAAAAGCGTCTACCAAGCTATGCGGCAAGTTTGAAATAAAACCTACCGTGTCTGTTAGCAAGATGCTTTTTCCATCAGTTAAGGTTAGTTTCCTTGTAAGCGGGTCTAGCGTGGCAAAAAGTTTATTTTCCACAAATGAATCCGCTCCTGTTAGAGAGTTTAGCAAAGAAGATTTGCCTGCATTTGTATAGCCGATTAATGCACATTCTGGAATGCCTACGTTCTGCCGTTTTTTGCGCTGCGTTGTTCTTACTTTTTCAACTTTTTCAAGTTCTTTTTTTGTGCGTGCAATTCGTTCGCGCACCTTTCGCTGGTCTAGCTCCAGCTGCGTTTCTCCAGCGCCTTTTGAACCGTAGCTTCCGCCACGCTGGCGTGCCATATCTCCATAGGAATGAGCAAGGCGAGGAAGAGAGTAGGTTAGCCGTGCAAGTTCAACTTGAAGAGTCGCTTCTTTTGTTTGCGCCCTTTGCGCAAAAATTCTTAAAATTACTTCCTGGCGGTCAAAGCATGGAATTTTCGCAATTTTTTCCCAGTTTCTTTGCTTTGTTGGCTCAAGGTTAAAGTCAAAAATAATGCAGTCGGCTTCACATTCCTTTGCAAGATGCACGATTTCTTCTGCTTTTCCTTTGCCGATTCCGTAGACCGGTTTTATTTCGTGCCGCTTTAGCGTAAGTTCACCGGCTATTTCAAGCCCTAAAGTTTCTACCAAGCCTTCAAGCTCGCCAAGCGGATTTTCTAGAAAAGTTTCTTCTGTTCTTGCTTGAGAATCGCCCACAAGAAAGGCTTTTACGCGTCGATTTTGTTCTTCTTCTAAATTAATCATTCTTTTAAAACAAAAAAGGACCTCGTTTGAGGTCCGCTTGGACGGTGAGAGGATCGAACTCCCGACATTCTGGGTGTAAACCAGACGCTCGTACCAGCTGAGCTAACCGTCCGTTATACTTTTTACTATATCTTTGATTGAAAAAAATGTCAAGTGGCAAACCTTGTTTTGTGCCGTGTTTTACATAAGCTAACTGCCCATTCGCAATAAAATGAGAATGGGCAGTTGATAATGAAGGGGCTGCCCCAAAAGTATCTTTTCTGTCATTTTCGGGCTTGACCCGAAAATCTAAATGCATATATTGCAATCATTTAGAGATT
>CAKULY010000004.1 GCA_934667505.1 uncultured Treponema sp.
CCAAAAATGGAGGGCTGAATACATGTTATGGGAAGACCAAGTCACCGAATGGAAAGAGGAAGCCCGCGAAATCGGCAAAGCTCAAGGCTTGAAGGAAGGTGCTTTGAACAAAGCCGTTGAAACCGCAAAGAAGATGATAAAAAAATGCATTGACTTGAAAACTATTTCTGAATGCACAGGACTTTCTTTGGAGCAGATTAAGGGGCTGTAATTTTTTAGCAGCAGGGGGCTAGTTTTATCGCAAGACCTTTCAAATTTATAATATTTTTATGGAGTAATCTAAAGTTGAAAGGTGCATTATTTAATCTTTTAGGATTTCATAGATATTCTTCAGAGCATTGCTCATCCCCTTTGTTTTTGGCATAGGCTCATATTTTATGTCTGAAATATTTTTGAAAAATTCAGGATTTGAATCTACAACATTATTCATATAAATCAGGATTTTGCAAATATACGCCTCATTTTTTGTAAACTCTTTTTTAAGTCTCTCTTAAATGCAGATTTTTGAATATTTATAAAAGCATCTTAAAAGTCTTCACGAGAGTTTATTTCATTAGCAACATTATCCATATCAGGATAAATAAAATCTTCTGTGATGTTAAATTTTTTTAGTTCATTTAAAATTGTTTTTTTATTCTTTGGATTTATAATAAAAATAACTTGTTTATTCTTATCATTTTTATAGAAAAGTCTTTTCAAACTAAAAGGATCTTGTTGCATCCACTTAGAAGAATTATTTATATCGTAAGGAATAATTTTTTCAAAATTAAAATCCCATGAAGTTTTTCCTTTTAAAAACTCTTCAAAAATGGTTCCTTCATACCGTTCTGGATTTAAGTTTATCCTATCTTCAGGATGTTCAATTATATAAGTCATAAAATGTTCTAAATCATTTTCAGAAAATCCTTTTGCTCTAGTTAATTTATTTGCATTGCACAAAATAAAAGCACCTTGTTGATTAATTATTCTTGGATTGTTTCTTTTTGTTTTCACAATAACAGAGCGACTAATAACATCTCCAAACTCAATAAAATTTTCCAATTCTGCTACTTGCTTTGTGTCATTTTTATATGCATTTTCGAGAACCTTAAAATTAAAAGAACTTTCTTGAAAAGCTGTTGTTGAAATAATACTTGTTGTCCTGCTTTCAGAAAATTTTATTTGCTCTGACTCTGTTTCTTTATAGATAAAAATTTCCCCATATTTATCAAAGTCTTGATTTGGATTACCAAATTTTTTCATGGGTTGACAAGCAAAATATAAAGCTGCTAATGGATTTTCAGTTACATCCAAAAATCTTGTATACAAACAAAAATGCTGCATTAAACATAATCTATCAACATTTGAATTGCATTTTTCAAATTCATTAGGAAACTTTTGCATGAACATATCAATAAAATTTCTTTCATAATTTATATGTTTTCGCATAATACTTGGAATTTGCAAAAAATTTGCATTTGTCTGTCCTCTGTAGAAAAGAGGTGATTTAGGACTGCTATTCAATTTTGAAATTTCTGAAACAAAGTCAGAAATGTTTTTTATTTCTATTAATTCAAGATTTCTTTCATTTTTTATTAAATTTGAAAAGTAGTCACCATCTTTTTTGAATGCAAATCCTTTTATTCTAAGAGCTTTTTCAAATTCTGATTCTGTTTTAAACATTTACAATCCTAAAATTATTTTCACGAGCGTATCGTTCAACAGAAGAACTAGATTTACATACAAAAGTTAGTTTTTCATTATAATCAAATGCATTAGGAGCTATATAAACAGATTCATTTTCTTCATCGTTTAATAAAACAATAGTTCTAAGATTGGAACAATTCTTAAATGATTCATTTTCAATTATAATTTTTTTTGATAATGGAAATACTACAGATTCTAAATTTTCACAATTAGCAAATGCACGATATTGGAGCTCAACTTTATTATGAAGATATAATTCTTCAACTTTATTAAAAAATCTTTCTTGTCCATTAACACATATAAAATCTGTCAAAGTACAATTTTCAAAAGCAGACTTTCCAATAATTATTTCTTCTTTTATAAAAACTTCAATGGAGCAGTCGATTTTTTTGTTATAAAAAGCTTTTTCCCTAAAATTAGATACATCATGTAAATATAATCTTTTTTCCTGTTCAAAATCTGTAATATAATAAATTATTTGTGAATCGTCATGTACAATTAAAGAAGTTCGCATAAACTTTTACTCCAATAATACGTCTAGCCAAGGTACGCTTGCACTCAAAACCTTGACTAGACCTTTTTATAAGATTCGTATAAACCTAAAATCACAACCACCCATCAAACAGGTGGTTTGGACACAGACTATAATGCTCGGATCCTAAACTGAGACTTAACTTCTGGCTTTCACATTCGTTCAAGCCTATTGAAACTTGACTCATCGCAGCCCCTAAAGGGATGTTCGTACTACTTACTATCCTTGAAGGCGGCTCGTATTCTTTTGTCGTAAGTTTATCCATCGCTATATTGTGGGGGGGGCTGCTCTGTGATATATTACCAGATTATAGCCACATTGAGCCCTACCGCGTTCACATAATAGCCCTTGCCAAAAAAATGCCTGTTGCCGAATTTGTATTTCAGATTCGCATGCCTGTCGAAAATCATCTGGCTAATCATGCCTTTCAGATACCTCATGACTTGCGCCACGCTATACTGTGGTGGTATACTTACGAGTATGTGGATGTGATTCGGCATGAGATAATCTTCGACTATATCGACATCTTTGTAATTGCAGAGCTGACTCTGTATCCTGTCGATACTTTCCTTGTTTTGGTTGTATATTGCCTTACGGCGATATTTCGGCGTGAATTCTATATGATATTTACGAAACCATTTTGTATGGCTCAGCGTATCTCTGATATTTGCCATTTTGCTTTCCTCCTTGGTGTTTTGCAATAGACTTGAACAATCTTATTGTACACCTCCGAGGAAAGCCTTTTTTTGCTATAAACTTTCGTCTCTCACCCGCATAGCGGGTGGTTTATTGTCACACCAGATTTTATAATCTGGTATGACAATTTTTTTATTCTGCTTTTACTTTATCAAACCAGTTAAATTCTGCTTTTCCACCTTTCTTATAAGGAATCCAGAATTCTCCTTCTGTAACTTTGATTTTAATAGGAGTATCAAATCCTTCTGGATAACTACTTTTAACAAATGGAGCTTCCTCTATTGCCCAAGATGGAGTTTCGGCATTTGCTTCTGCTACATAAGTATCTGTTGTTGAGGTTAATTCAAGTGCATCGCCACTGTTCCATGACCAGTTTGAGCCATCTACTTTTCCATCAAAATCAAAAATACCAGTTATTTTTAATTCTGAATTGTCAAAGCTATTTCTATAAATCAAAGTTTGACTTTTAAGGAATTTTGCAGGAGCAGCAACTTCAACTGTAGGATCTGGAGTATATTCCAACCAAATAGTAGTTTTGCCTTCTGATTTTTCTTTATCTTTTTCGAAGGCTGCAGTTCCATTGTTATAAACATAGTATCCAGCCCCATCAATGGCTTTTATTGCATCACCTTCAATATTTCCGCCGGAAACTTTATGTTCTACATCATCTGAATCTGTAAATACAAGGACAATTCCACCAGGTTTTTGTGTAGTTTTCATATCAAGTGTAAACTTATAAACATTTGGAGTTTTTGTATCTTCAGCAGTCATTTTAGGTTTTGTAGCCCAATCGGTCGAGTTATCATTACCCCACCAATGAGCATATAAACCGGTTTCATCATCATTTCCTGGCAAAGCGGAAGGTTCTTTTTTGAAGTCTACTTTTGCACTAAGGTAGTATTCAGGAACCTTGTTAAATTCGCCTTTATCAAATGTATATTTATAACCCTGAGCGAATGCTTCATCAACATAAGCTCCTAATTTATATACATTGTAGTCAGTACCTGTACCATAAATTGTAACTTTATTTTCTGTTTCTGCAGCATTAAAATATGCGTCTTTTATTAAAGATGAAACCTCTCCATCTTTAACTTCTAATTCTGCAACTGATTTATTATTAATAGCAACAGTTATTTTTTGTCCATTAAGTACACTAGGAAGTCCTTTAAGATTAATTCCTTTTAGAGCGTTCTGAACAGATGTCCCATTGTCTTTTAATAATGTATCAGAATCTAGTGTATTTGCACATGAAGCAAGTCCAAATGCAAGAACACCTGCTACTGCAGCAGTAATAAGTTTAGTTATTTTCTTCATTATATTTCCTCCTGCTACTACAGTTTTTCAATTGTGTATTTTTCTGCAGATACATCCATAATAATTTTATATTTTCCTGCATCTGCAAAAGTTGTTTTATATTTACCATATTCAGGTGTTGGATCATCAAGGAAGTCAGCATCTTTTATGCTTTCATCAATGTTTGCATTGTTCCATTCAAGACCCCAAACTGCCTGTGGCAATACTTTGAAAGTTTCACCTGATTTTGCAACAGTGATTGTAATAGTATTTTTACCAGTTGCTTCATCATATTCCATTAAATCAAAAGTCCAGTTATTTGCATCTCCTGCAAAATATGCTTCTGCACTGGCATATTCATAATCACCCTTATTTGTAAGGTTACAACTTGAAAAAGCTGCAACAATCAAAAAGGAAGCAATAACAGAAAATATTTTCTTCATAGCTATTTTCTCCCGTAGATTTAAAGATCCCACTGCAATCCAATTCGTACTGCAGCACTGTTTTCATAGTTAGAAACACCGTTATCTAGCTTGTAGTCGTCAAGTTTGTATGCTGTTGGACCGTCGCCAAATGCGTTGTATGGGTCCATTGCGTACATGAACTGAAGATATGCTGTTGGTTTTGCAAGAACTGGAAGTTTTTTGTATGCGCCTACAAAGAATCCAAATGGATTTTGTACTTCAGTGTCTGCTTTAGCATCACTGTTCTTTGTTCTTATACCAAAACCTGCCTGAACGTTGTAGTCTTTGTCGAACTTGATTGTTGAAACTACGCTGTTGAAAAGCTTGTTTCCATCAGTGTCGTCGTAGCAGTAGATTGCTTCGATTCCCTTAACAACTCCGCTCAATTCCATAGAATATTTGATTCCGGCTGCTTCGATTCTGAACTGGTTGTTGCCAATTACAGAAGAAATTTTGTCTGCTTCTTTTGTGAAGTAGTTGAATTCTGCGTAACCGTCAAGTTTTCCTGGAACGTAGAATGCTTCGTCAAGGTCGAGCGCGAAGTATGGCTTTGCGTAGATTTTCATTCCATCTTTTGTATAAGGAGTTTTTTTATCAGAATCAAGAGCAAGTTCGATATAAGGATTAATACCAATGTTCAAAGCTGTTGTTACATTTGCATTAACATCAATCCAAGCTCTTTGTGAATTAAGTTTTCCAAGTTGGTCGCTAATGTTTGTATGGTCGTCTGCACCTTCTTCTACATACATCATGTTAGCTTGAACACCGCGCATACGATAACCTACAGTAGCACTTAAAGTATCGTTTGAGAAGATTGCCTGGACATTTGCTGCCATATTAGAAATACCATTCAATTCTGAATCAACAGCTCCAACATCTGATGCTGCAGGAACATACTTGTTCTTATATATTTGATTTTGATTTGTCTTTTTGTTTAATTTTACAACAAGGTCGCCTTCGCCAAAAATATTGTAAAGGGCATTAGCTTTTAAAGTAACTGGCCCAAACATTCCTTTGTAGCCAAGAATAAAATCGTGTTCATAAGTCCTTGTAAACAAAGATTTCATTTCTTTTCCGTAAGCTCCGTTGTACTGGAAGTCAATTGTAGCCATTGGCCCAAAAGAAGCGTTTACCCAGCCAAAGAAACCATACTGATTACCTGCACGGTCTGCCGACTTGTTTGGAGCAATTGCTGCTTTTATATTTCCAAAAGGAAGTTGTTGTAATTTTGAGCCAAGTTCAAAGTAGTTGAATCCACCTACAGATGAATATCCTGCTTCCCATTCCTTGTCTACTGTAATCCAGTCATTGATGTTGTGAGGTGGAAGTTTTGCATATTTATAACCTGTTGTCCAATTTACATAATCAGAATTGAATCCAGTTTTAAAGTGACCAAGATACGTTGCAGCTTCTGTAGAACCTCCAAAGTAATAAATTGGATCAAATCCTAAGTTAAGCAAATCCAAAAATCCATCTTTCCAAGCAAGTGTTGGATCTGCTTTTTTTGTTCCAATTACATTACCCATTTCATCACGAACTTTTACATAAGCACCTTCTTGATAAAGGTTGTTGAAAGAATCTTGTTCAGCAAGAGCAACTTCTACATATACAGGAACGTTTGGAAGAACTTCTCCACCAAATTTCCAGTATGACTTCAAATTAATGCCAGCGCTGTCCAATCCTGCATCATCTTTTGTAAATCCTTTTTTAGTAACTTCTTTTACATCGAATTTTACCTGAGCACCTAACATAGACCATGTTTGGAACTTAATCTTAGGACCGCTAGCCGCAGCACCGTCGCCGCCTGCTCCAAGAACGTTTACGTCAACAAGACCGTTCAAGCCGCCGAAACCGTCATCAACAGTATCCGGAGCCTTAATGTCGGCTGTCCAGTTGCCGTCGCTGATGAACTTGTACTTCATTATGGTACCAGCAGGTACTTCTTTTGTATAAGTCCATCCCTTGTCAGTTTTTGTCATCGGTTCTGCACCGTTCTGCCAGTTTGTCCAGTCACCGGCAATAACAACTTCAGCAGCACGTGGGTTACCATAGAAGAAAGTAACTTCGTATTTGCCGTTGTCTAGTTTTTTCACAGATACATCAGCAAAAATACTTACTGAAAGCATCAGGAAAACCGAGATGAAAGCGAATATTTTTTTCATCTTATCCTCCAATATTTTAGATGGGTGTGAATCAAATTTTATGGGTATTTCCCCATAATCATCACACATACTAATTCTACAGCACAAAACCAAGTTGTCAACAAGTTTTTTTCTTTTTTTGAAAAAAAATTGCAGTTTTTGAAAAGTTTACGTGAATTTAAAGACAAAGGAAAAATCGCGATGAAAATCAAACCTATAGAAGAATTAAAGTTTAGCGATGACTTTATGTTCTGCACGGTGATGAAATCTCCAGAATTGTGCAAAGGAGTGATTGAAAGACTTTTGAAAATCAAGGTCGGAAGGATTGAATATCCTCAATTGCAGAAAGAAATTCGTCCTTACTATACAGCTAGAGGAATACGCCTTGATGTTTATATAAAAGACAATGAACGCATTTTTGATATTGAAATACAAACTACAGTGCCAGAAAGTTTACCTAAGCGCATGCGCTATTATCAAAGCATGATTGACATTGATTCCTTAATGAAAGGAGACAGCTATCTAAGTTTAAAAGAAAGTTATGTAATTTTTTTATGCACAAAAGATCCTTTTGACTTGAAACTGCCAGTTTATACATTTAAAAATGTTTGCCAAGAGTTTAAAGACTTTAACTTGAATGATGGTGTAAATAAAATTTTATTTAATGCAAGCGCAGCTTCTTTTGAAAAAAATATTGAAATTAGAAACTTCTTGAGTTATCTTTCTAGTGGAAAGCCTTCTGACTTTTTTACTCAAAATATTGAAAACAGGGTTGAAGAACTTAAAATCAACGAAATTTTTAGGAGCGACTACATGATGGAAGCCTTACCATTATTCGATGCTAGAAGAGCCGGTTTAAGAGAAGGGATTGCACTAGGCGAAAAACGAGGATTCTCTAAAGGAGAACATGCAGGAATCGCAACAGGAGAACACAAAAAGGCTATAGAAACCACAAAACAACTTTTAAAAATGAATCTTGGAACTATTGAGCAAATCGCCGCAGTGGTACAACTTTCTATAGATGAAGTTTTAGAAATTAAAAAAGAGATTGGGAAATAAGGTGCATAAAAAAATTGAATATTTTTAATAATTTTATTAATCTTATTAAAAACATTTATTTAGAGGTATTACCATGATAAATGCAAAAAGCATGAGTTTTAGCACAACAAAAGAAAGGGCAAATACAATTGACAGTATCTGCAATGAAAAAGGATGGACTAGAAGTCGGTTTATATCTACTGCTATAAAAAACTATATTACAGAATGTTTAGAAGACAAATCAGATTACAACGATGCTGTTAGTGCTTGGAAAAAATTTGAAAACGGTAGTAAAAAAAACATTTACAATTAAGAAAATAAATTTCGTAAGAAAGATTTTCACAGTCTTTTATGAAAATCAAACCTATAGAAGAATTAAAGTTTAGCGATGACTTTATGTTCTGCAGGACGTGGTACACTTAAAAAAAATCTTGAAATAAAAGATTTTTTACAATATAAAATACTTTATAAAAAACAAAACGAAGGCTCTAAAAAAAAGATTCAAAATCGCCGTCCAGACATTTTAAAACAAAAAGAATTCTTTATGTCTCCACATTTTGACGAGTCTTTGGAAGATTTTAAGGAGTATATGTGAAATATCTTTTAGATACATATGCTCTACTTTGGTATTTGTTTGATAGCAAAAACTTATCAAAAACAGCTAAAAAAATTATTACTAACGAGTTTTGTTATTATAGCAAAATTTCATTATGGGAAATCGCTATAAAACAAACTCGAAATCTTCTGCAATATAAAAATTCTATCCAAGATATTATAAAAACTAAACCCTATGCATGGCGCTGAAAACTTTTTCGTTCATGATGTTGATTTCAACGCCCATTTCTTCGGCTTTTTTGGACATTTGAGTTCTTAGCTCGTCGATTGAAATTGTGGCATTGTCAAAGTTCACCATCATCATCATTACGAAATTTCCAGAAAGGATTGTCTGCGTTATATCTGCAATGTTTATTTTGTGTTCTGCAAGAAAAGAACTTACAGAAGCGATTATTCCGACTTTATCGCTTCCAACAACTGTTATAATAGCGTTCATAAGCAGATATTACTCTTTTTATTGCATAGTTTCAATTGCGTTTGCAACGTTATGTGCAAAAATCATCTTTTACTCTTTTAGACTGGCTAAAGGGTATTCATAAAATAAAATTCGTGTTTTAATAAAAATATGGCAAAAAATCATTTTTTAAAAAAAATAAAAATAACTTACAACGCTCCTGTTACGCTTACTTTTGCAATAGTTTCGGCGGTAGTGCTTATTGCAAATCATTTTACAAAGGGAACTTTAATTTCTGCGATTTTTACCGCGCCTGGCGGAAGCGGAAGCCTTACTCCTTTTGATATAAAAAATCCTTTAGACTATTTCAGGCTTTTTTTTCATATTTTTGGCCACGCCGACTGGAACCACTTTCTTTCCAACATGGCTTTTATTCTTCTTTTAGGTCCTGTTATTGAAGAAAAGTACGGCTCTGGAATTCTTGCCGTAATGATGAGCGTTACCAGCCTTGTCACCGGGGTTCTAAACGCCTGCTTCAGTCCCACAATGCTAGTGGGCTCAAGCGACATTGCGTTCATGATGATTCTTTTGGCTTCTTTTACTTCTATTACTAAGAACGAAATTCCGCTTTCCTTTTTGCTGATTCTTGCGCTTTACCTGGGAAGGGAACTGTTTGGGCATCCGCTAAATCAAAATATTGCAACGTTAGCCCATATTGCGGGCGGAATTTGCGGAAGCCTGTTCGCCTTTCTTGCGACGCCAAAGCAGAGTACAAAAAAAGAAAAGCCTGCTGAAAAATCTGCAGAAAGGACTGTAAAAAGCAAGAAACCGACTGCAGATGAAGAATCAACTGTAATCGGCTCTATAGAACTGTAGCACAATTTTAATAAAAATACTTTAAGCGAAAATTGCCCGGACTCTTGTAACGGATTCGCACTTGCGCAGTTTTTCGCAAATATCTTCAGAAACCTTTCCGTCCACGTCAATAAGGTTGTAGGCGATGTCGCCGCGCGCCTGGTTTATCATTCCTGCGATGTTCAATTTTGCCTCACCTAAAACGGCTGTAAATTTTGAAATCATATCCGGAACATTCTTATGGCTTATGCACAAGCGTGTTCCGCCTGGCAAAACCGGATTATCTGTAACGGTTTTAGGAAAGTTTACTGAATTTACGATATTTCCTTTTTCAAGAAAATCTTTCAGTTCGTTTGCAGCCATAACAGCGCAGTTGTCTTCTGCTTCCGGAGTTGAAGCTCCTAAGTGAGGAAGGCAGATTATTCCTTTTTGATTTAAAAGCTCTTCTGCGGCAAAGTCTGTTACCAGACAAGCGACTTTTCCTGTTTTTACGGCTTCCAGAATATCCGCATTGTTTACAAGTCCGCCGCGCGCAATATTCAAAATTCTAACTCCATCTTTCATCTGCTTGATTGTAGATGCGTTTATCATTCCTTTTGTGTCGTTCGTTTGAGGAACGTGGATTGTTATGTAGTCAGAATTTTTATAAATCACTTCAAGGGATTCTGAATGCTGCACATTGTGGTCTAAAGACCATGCCGCATTAACAGAAAGGAACGGGTCGTATCCTATAACTTTCATTCCAAGCTTTATAGCCGTATTTGCAACCATTGCGCCGATTGCTCCCAGTCCAATTACGCCTAAAGTTTTTCCTTTTAATTCCGGCCCCACAAACTGAGACTTGCCTTTTTCTGCCAAATCTGGAATTTCATCTCCTTTTCCGGCAAGGGCGTTTACCCATTCGTTCGCAGCAATTACGGGACGGCTAGAAAGCAGCAAGCCTAAGATTACAAGCTCTTTTACGGCGTTTGCGTTTGCTCCCGGCGTGTTAAAAACAACAACGCCTTTTTCAGAAAGCTCTTGGATAGGAATATTGTTTGTTCCTGCCCCTGCCCTTGCAACTGCTTTTACGTTTTCAGAAAGGTTCATCTGGTGCATATCTTGAGAACGCACAAGGATTGCGTCCGGATTGTTCATGTCTGAAGCAATTTCGTAGTTTTCGCGGTCAAACTGATTTAATCCGACTGCCGCAATTTTATTAAGCGTTTGAATTTTGTACATATTTTACCTCACATAAAAAGAATGTGTAAATGTTCGGCTAGCCACTTAGTTTTCGGCAGCGAATTTCTTCATAAACTCCACAAGGGCTTTTACGCCGTCAAGGCTCATTGCATTGTAGATTGAAGCTCTCATTCCGCCGACCAAGCGGTGTCCTTTTAAGTTTACAAGGCCTGCCGCTGCCGCTTCTTTTACAAATTTGTCGTTTATTTCTTTTTCTTTTGCAACGCTGGCTTCGTCTGTTGCCCCAGCTGAATACTTTGTAAGGAAAGGAACGTTCATCAAAGAGCGGCTTCCCTTCTGCGCGGTCGCATGGTAAAAATCGCTGGAATCAAGGAAGCTGTACAAATAGTCGGCTTTTTCTTTGTTGCGCTTTGCCATTCCAGAAGCTCCGCCGTTTTTTTCAATCCAATGCAAAACTTTATCTAGGACGTAGATTGTATAGCATGGCGGAGTATTGTACATAGAGCCATTATCCGCATGGGTTTTATATGTAAGCATTGTAGGAGTGCCTGGACGAGGAGTTTCGGTTATCAGGTCTTCGCGGATTATGACCAAAGTAACACCAGCCGGCGCAAGATTTTTTTGCGCGCCTGCAAACAAAAGTCCAAACTTAGAAACATCCAGCTCTTCAGAAAGGACACAAGAAGAAATATCTGCGACCAAAGGAATTTTGCCTGTTTCTGGAATATATTCGTAATGAGTTCCCATGATTGTGTTATTAAAACAGATATATGCGTAATCGTAATCGCCTTCGATTTTTTCCACTTTTGGAATGTAAGAAAAGTTCTTATCTTCGCTTGAAGCAATTACATCAACCTGAACGCCAAGCTTCTTAGCTTCGGCAGCAGCCTTTTTTGCCCAAACGCCAGTATTTATGTAAGCGGCTTTTCCTGTGTGGATTCCTAAGTTTTCTGCAACCATAGCGAACTGTGTTGAGCCTCCGCCTTGAACAAAAAGTATTTTATAGTTTTCAGGAACCTTCATAAGCTTGCGGACCATTGCTTCTGCGTCTTGTATAATTGGCTCGTAAGCCTTTGAACGATGGCTCATTTCCATTACTGACTGACCAGTTCCTTTGTAGTCAAGCATTTCCTGAGCACATTCTTTTAGAACTTCTTCCGGCAAACAAGATGGACCTGCGCTAAAATTATAAACTCGATTCATATAACACTCCTATAAAAGGGGATGTCTAATAAGTTCTAAATGTCATTGTCGTACTTGATACGACAATCTCTAAATGATTGCAATATATGCATTTAGATTTTCGGGTCAAGCCCGAAAATGACAGAAAAGATACTTTTGGGACAGCCCCTTTTAAGTTGTTTCGCAACGAAGTGAGAAACAACAGATGATAAGAAAGTTTGCGACGCAAACTTAAAAAGATAAAAGCAGACGCCATTTTCGGCTGCTTTTATCTTACCTCCCCTATAAAAAAGTTTGCAATTGACAATGCTTTAAATCTATCTGGAAAGAACAAGTGTTTCAATAAAGCAGAAAGGGCAAATCGGTTGTTTTTAATAAGAAAAGATGGAAAAAGGCGTTTTTTTTAGCTTTGTTGTGAATTTTTTAACAATAAATCAAACTTTCAACTTGCTATTCAACCATTCCTAAAACAACAGCTGGCGAAACATTTTGAACTTTTATTCCGCAAGGGACTTCAAAAACGGCGTTTGTATAGTTTACAATTCCTTTTAAGCCTGCGTTTACAAGCCTGTCCACCATTTTTTGCGCCTCGTTTTCTGAGCAGCACAGAAACGCATATTCTATTTTTTTTTCCTTGCAAACGGCTTCTATCTTGCTGGCAGGAAAAAGCTCAAACGTGGAACGAATTAATTCAACTCTGTTTAAGCTTGAATCAAATCCTGCGCAAATTTCAAAATCTGTTTTTTCAAAAATGCTATTATCTAAAAACGCAATTCCTAGCCGCCCTAACCCCACAACGCAAACTTTTCTTCTATTAATGTTAGAATGATTTTCATTGGAAGGGGCTTCAAACGTTTTTAAAGAATTTCTAATATCATTTTTCAAAGTTACAACTTCATATCCATTTTTAAAACCGCGGTGCTCATCCGGAATGTTCAGAACAGAAAAATCATAACGAACCAAGCTGTCTTTTATTCCAAGAAGCCTTGAAATTTCTTTAGAGGTAATGCGATTTTTTTTCCAATTCTCTAAAAGCTGCAACAGCAAAAGAAGGCGATGCTTTGTTGATTTAGAAATTTTTTTCTGCATAAGACTATTTTACATTTAAATTGCAAGGTATAAAAGTGCAAGGATGAAAACCAAGTTAAAAAAAAAGTCAGACCGGTAAAAGAATGGGAAAACGGTCTGACCAAAAAAAATAAGGAGGACTAATTTATAAGCTAGAAACGTCGGTTGGCCAAAAAAGCAACGGAAGTTCCAAGCACAGGTTTGTTTGTTTCATAATAACAAGCAACCTCATCTGCGAACAGCTTATCAAGTTTTTCCCGATAAGCCATTATTTTACCAACATAGTTCAAAGTAGACTGCGGCACTTTATTCGCCTTGACTTTGTTGGTTCCAGCATTGTACATAGCCAATGCTGTAATCTCGTTACCTGCGACATTCATGCAGAAACGCAAATGGCTCATGCCATATTTTGCGCTTATCGCAGGATTAAAAAACTCCTCTTCATTCAATTGAGGAAAAGATTTGTTGTTCAACTGAAACAAACCTCGGTCAATAGAAGCGTTTGTATTCTTATTTACGGCAGTCACTTTATATCTGCTTTCCACATAAGCGAGCGAAAAAGCAAGCGAAAGCGGTATGTCGTTTTTTTCGGCTTCTTCAAGAATCGCTTTTGTAGTCTCGTTATTTCCGGTTACACGAAGATAAAACCATTCTACTGCTACGCGGCTTGCAGGCTGCCTATAAAGAGAAAGCCCTTCATCGCCAGTTGCAACTCTAGCATTTCTAAAGCCAGATTCTTCTATAAGAACATTTAAATCCGCCACAACTTCATTTTCTGTTTCTGTTGAAGCGTTTGCTACTGGAATTGCAGGAGTATTTTTTTTTGCAGGAAGCACAATTGCAACCACAACAGTAACTACAAGAAGTACAGCACAGAAAAGCAATGAGTTACGGCAAGTTGTACGGAATTCTGTTTTTTCCGTTGTTGTCATAATCATATTAACTCCAAGTAATTACAGAAATATCTGCAACCACTAACACAAAGATAAAAAACTCTCTTCTAATCGGCAATATTTATCTTTTCAGTTGGAATAATGACACATCGAACAACTTTAATCAAGAGAAATTTATGTTTTTTTTAAGAAAATTTATACTTTTATTGCAGATAATGCAGTATTTCGCATTTATTGCATTTTAATACAGAATCAAACCAGTTTTTGAACAACTTTCACAAAGATTTGCATCTTTAACGGTTTGTTTTTCTGCAAAATAAACGTAATGAGAATGTTTTACAGACATTTCGTTTATAAACCACTGCGTCCAAGAATTTTCTGTAAATCCTATGGAAGAATCTTTTTTTATAAACTGGGAAGGAATTGCAAATCCAATTACGCTTGCGCAATCTTTTATGCGGCGGGCAAGATGCACCATTGCCGCGATAAAATCAGATGCAAGCTCTGCATCGGCAAGCTCTTTTTTAGAAGAAGGAATAATAAAGGCAAACTTTTTGTCTTCTTCAAGTTTTTTTAAATTTTCTCTAAGGCTTGCTAAAAGCTCTTCATTATACACGCCCTGCTGTATTTCTACGGTTTGCCAATCCGCCAAAACCGCTGTTACAACATCATCTTTTTGCTCAAAAAGAGTTTCTGGAGAATCTGCGTTTACAAAGTTTATTTTTTCCAAAGAAATTTTACTTCCGCTTGAAATAAGATAGAGTTCATTTTTATTAGATTTTACTAAAGGTTCAAATTTCATTTAATATTTCCTGTAGATTTAAGCTGTTTTGCATAGCGCTAAAACAACGGCTTGTAAAAAAACAGGTTTTTAGACCTATTATTTATCCGTTAAACAAAAAAAGGCCCTTGCGAAAAAGGCCTTTTAACACTGCAACCAAAACAGGCTATTCAGTCAAGATTTTTATAACTTCAGCTTTATCTTGAGTATTAAGAATCTGCTGGCGTTTATCTGCACTCTTAAAAAGCAAGCTTACTTCAGCCAAAAACTGAAGATGCGGACCAGTTTTATTTACTGGCGATAACGTCATTATAAAGATTCTGCATGGTTCCTGATCCAAAGAATCAAAATCAACAGGATTATCTGAAATTCCAATGCAGGCAACTAAATCGCTTACGGAATCAGTTTTTCCGTGAGGAATAGCAATTCCGTGCTTCATTCCTGTAGACATTTTTCGTTCACGATCTAAAACACATTCCCGTGCGCTTGCCTTATCTGAAACCTTGCCAGCCTTTACAAGAATGTCAAGCATTTCATCAATAATTTCTTCTTTTGTAGTTCCCTTCAAGTGAAGGTTTACAGTATCGGTTGTTAATACAGTTCTCAAGTCCATGAATTCAGTTTATTCAGCCATTTAAAGATTGTCAAGAAAAAAATAAAATCAAAGTGAAGATTTTTAAATTCATTTGTGCTAGTATTAAACCATGACTGACACTCAAAAATTCAAGGCCGATGTAAAGCGGCTAATAAAGCACAACAGGGCTGACAACAACGGAAAAGTTAATGAAAATCAAATTTTCAAAGATATTGTTTCTATGTTTGTTCGTGCAAGTTCTGTTCCTAAAACCCTTTCTAGTTCTGTTGCATATTATTGGCTGGAAAATTACGTAAATTCATCGGCGCAAATGGAAAACGAGCCTACCGAAGAAAACCTTGACAAGCTATGCGCATTTCTTTCATTTTTAGAAAATTCCGATGAGGGCGAAGAATTGATTTCTGATTCAGACTGGAAGGAATTTGCAGATTTTGTTGACGAAGAAGCAGAAACTCTTCCTCTAGAAATTTTGCAAGATTTAATGAAGATTCTTGTTTCAAAGGGCGCAATATAACAAAATGAATGAACTGTATTCAAAATGCGCGCAATGTCCTAGAAAATGCAGCGCAAACCGCAACGCAAACTGCTTAGGTTTTTGCGGAGAATCTGACAAAGTTAGAATTGCTGTGGCGTGCCTTCATTTTGGGGAAGAGCCGCTTATAACCGTTCACGGCGGAAGCGGAACTATTTTTTTTACTGGCTGCACCTTGCGCTGCGCGTTCTGCCAAAACTATCAGATTTCGCAGAACGGAATGGGAACAGCAGTTTCAAAGGAAGAATTTGCGCAAATCTGCTTAAAACTGCAATCTTTAGGCGCGGAAAACATTAATTTAGTTACCGGAAGCCACGCAATCCCGAGACTTGCAGAGTATATTCAAGGCGCGCAAAACGCAGGATGCGCAATTCCTTTTTGCTGGAATTCTTCTGCCTTTGAAAATGTAGAAATGCTTGAGCTTTTAAAACCTCTTGTAAAAATTTGGCTTCCGGATTTTAAGACTTTAGACAAAAATCTTGCGGAAAAACTGTTCGCCACGCCGCAGTACCCGCAGGCGGCAGAAAAAGCAATTTTGTGGATGATAAAAAATTTTCCTTTGCAGATTGCAGAAAAAAAGGCTGAAAATGAATATACGGACGCAAACGGACAAAAAGTCCAGAAAGGCGAAATCCGCGAAAAAATGATTCAAGGCGTGATTGTTCGCCATCTTTTTATGCCGGGAAAGTTTATGGAAACTGCAAACGTTCTTGAATGGCTAAAAAAACACGCAGACAAAAAGGCAATCATTTCGCTAATGAACCAGTACACGCCTGTTCCGTTTAAGGAAAACGAGCAGAAATCAGAGCGGCGAAAAAAAGCGCTTTCTGAAATTGAGAACAGGCTTGTAAACAAGCAAGAAGATGAAGACTTGCAGGATTTAATTGAAGCCTATGATTTTGAAACTCTTTTTTACCAAGAGCTTACGGATGACACAAGCTGGCTTCCGGATTTTGCAAAAAGGCAGCCGTTTGGCAACAGGTTGGCGAGACCGGTCTGGCATTGGAATTTTGGATTTTTATAGAATACACTTGAAGCTTTCTTGATTTTTTTACCATTCGGTATATACTCTTTTTTATGATGACACTAGAAAATCAAACAGATTCTACTAAGAACAACATTTTTGAAGTTGCCCTAAAGCTCTTTTCAGAAAAAGGCTTTGACGCTGTAGGGGTTCAAGAAATCGTTGACAGGTCGGGAATAACAAAGCCGACTCTATACTACTACTATGGAAACAAAAAAGGAATTTTTGAAGCTATAATAAAAGAAAAAGGTCAAAGTCTTATAGATTGCACACGCACAGCTAGCAAGTATGAGCACAGTTTTATGGAGAGCCTTACAAAAATTCTAAAATCGCAAATAGACTTTGCAAAAAAGGAAAGCGACTTTTTCAGGCTCCACTGCGCAATGATAAACAGCCCGGAAAATTCTGAAGCGCACGCAATTTATATGCCGGTTATAAGAGAGCATCGCGGTGTGATTATAGATTTTTTTATAAATTCAACTAACGAATTCGGCAATATGAGGGGAAAAGAAGCCCTGTACAGCACAATGTTCTATTCGATAATGCTTTCTGTAGCCTTGCTTTCCCAAAAGGGCGTAATGCAAAATGACGAAGAAACGCTTTTCAATGTAGTCCATTCTTTTGTCTACGGAGTCGCAGATTAAATAGAGCAAACTTCGCTTTTATTCATTTTCCTAAAAAACCAACGCTTGAGTTAATTCACTTATTTGTGTTATTTGTTCTATTTTTTTTTAACACATCTTTTAAAGCCGTGTTATAATAACCCTTATGAATACTTTAAAAAAATCAACTGGCGTTTCAATTCCTTTGGGCGCTATATACACGGAAAAAAAAGACGGTAATGTAATCGGGGAATTTACAGATCTTCCAGAATTCGCTTCACTGTGCAAAAAAGCAGGACTTTCTATTTTGCAGCTGCTGCCTGTAAACGACACAGGAACACAGTCTAGCCCTTACAGCGGACTTTCTGCATTTGCCCTTCATCCAATTTACATCGACATAAAAGCGCTTCCTGAATTTAAGGAACTTTATTCTTCTGACAAAAAATTTGCATCAGAATACAATAAGATGATAAAAAACTTTCCTTACAGCAGCGATGGTCGATACAACTACGAAGGAATCTTGAACGCAAAGACAAGCCTCCTTGAAAAAATCTACCATTCCACAGAAATGTATAAAGATGGCAAGGCTGACGAAAAGACAGAAAAATGGATAAAGAAAAATCCATGGATTAAAAACTATGCCGTATACAAAAATCTAAAAGCCAAATACAAGCAGGCTTCTTGGAAAGAATGGGCAAAATCAGACAAGAATGTAACTGAAAAAGAAATAAAAAAACGCTGGGAAGACGAAAAACTTGCAAAAGCCCACCTTTTTTATTGCTGGGTTCAAATGCGGGCAAACGAACAGTTTAAGTCTGCGACTGACAAAGTAAAAAAAGAAGGAATAATTCTTAAGGGCGACATGCCGATTCTTATGAACGAAGATTCTTGCGACGCCTGGGCGCTTCCGGGAATTTTCAATCACAACTTAAGGGCAGGCTCTCCTGTTGACGGTCCAAATCCTACTGGACAGAACTGGGGCTTTCCAACTTATAACTGGGAATACTTAAAGGAACACAAATACAGCTGGTGGATTGACCGCCTAAAATCGGCTTCACAATACTATGGGGCTTACCGCCTGGACCACATTCTTGGATTCTTTAGAATTTGGGCTATTCCGGAGCGCGACACAACCGCCGTTTTAGGACACACAGTTCCTTACGTTCCAATAACACGCGACGAGCTCCATTCAATCGGTTTTGACGATGGAAGGATTCGATGGCTCAGCCAGCCCCACGTTTCTACGGGCGCTATTCAAGACATCACTTGGAACAAAGAAACTGCAACTAAGATTCTTGAAAAATTTATGAACAGAATCGGAAACGAAGAGCTTTGGCTTTTTAAAAAATCTGTAAGCGGCGACAAAGATTTCTATGAATCAAACCTTTCTGAATTCTGCCAAGGGGACTCTGAACAGCGCGTAAAAGACAAGCTAAGCTTGTGCTGGCGAGACCGCTGCTTAATCGAAATTGAAAACGACCGCTTTGTTCCGGTTTGGACGTACTACACTTCTACTGCATGGAATTCTTTAAACGATTCTGAAAAAGAAAAACTTAAATCCCTTATAAATCAAACAGAATACAAGCAAGACAAGCTTTGGGAAACTCAGTCCGACGAAATTCTTTCTACTTTGACCAAATCTGTAGACATGATTCCTTGCGGAGAAGATTTAGGCGCAAATCTTCCTTGCCTTCCTCACATAATGACAAAGAACAACATACTTGCTCTTAGAGTTATGCGCTGGACAAGAAACTGGGAGCTTCCGGGAAAACCTTACGTTCCTTTAAAGGATATTACATATCTTTCTGTAGCAACGACTTCCGTTCACGACTCTCCGACTGTTCGCCAGTGGTGGCACGAAGACCGCGAGGGCTCAAGCCTTTTTGTCAGAACAAATCCATGGGCATTCGGAATTGAAGGCTGGGACACAGAAAAAATGGAAAGAATTGCAAATTCAGACTTTTCTCCAGAAATCGCAGAAAACTACTTAAAAGCGGTTGCCAGGGCGAACAGCGTCTGGTGCATACATCCTTTGCAGGACTTTATCGCCATGAATAAAAACTATTGGCTGCAAAATCCGAGCAATGAACAAATAAATATTCCTGGCTCTGTAAACGAATTTAACTGGACATACAGAATTCCAGTTTCAGTGGAAACATTGGAAAAAGATTCTGACCTAATCGGAAAGATAAACGAGATAGTAAAACTACACGAATAAAAGGAAGGATGGAAAACATGAAAATATCTTACAATGAATTCCACATAAGCAGAGAAATACGAGACTTCTGCAAGTTTGACCAGCAACTCTACTCTTCTAGCGGAAATGTTGTTCTAGCAAACATTCAGGCGGTTAGAAAGTTTGCAGAAAAGTTCAACACTTATTTTGATGAAAAAGGCGAAAGCTCAAAAAGAATTAGCGCCGGCTCATTGAATGCGATGGGCTTAATCGATGAAATTTTTCACTACGTCTGCATGATGTACCGCCGCGACAAGCAAGGCGACGCTTTTGAAAAAATTCTGCAAGAGCTTGACTCATCTTTTTCAAAGGAAGAAATAGACAAGCTTCTTTTAGAATTTTCTGAAGAATTTCCTCCTGTAGAAGTGTACCAAGGAAAAACGTCTGCAAAAGAATACCTTGAAAGAACTGCTATTGATGCCGGAACTGGAAAGATGCGTTCAAACCGCGAGCAGACTTTGGAAGAAATGATTTTGCTTCGCCTTGCAAACGAAAATCCGGCATTTAAGCCTTTCGCAGTTCTTTTTGATGACAAAAAGCTTGCTGAAAACCCACTTTACGACAAAGCTTGGGCAACAATCCAAAAAGATTTTGCTTCTATGCCAAAGTTCGGGCCTTTCAACCACGACTTAATCACAATGCTTAGAGAACCTGTTGTATTCAGCCCGAACAGCCTGAAAGGTCAGCTAGACTATATCCGCCAGTACTGGTCGGAAATGCTTGGAGAATTTTTAAGGCGGCTTCTTTCTGGAATGGACACGCTTACCGAAGAAGAAAAAATGTTCATGCACTACAACCCGATAAACGGCGGCGAAGTGAACATGGAAGCCTACAATTACGACGGTCTGATGAAAGAATACGAACGGTTCAGCCCGGACCGCGAATGGATGCCACGCGTAATTCTTATGGCGAAAACGGTTCTTGTCTGGCTTGACCAGCTTACAAAAAAATACAACCGCCCAATCACGCGGCTTGACCAGATTCCAGACGAGGAGCTGGACGCCTTGCGCGACGAAGGCTTTACAGGCTTGTGGCTTATAGGCTTGTGGACACGCTCGAACGCTTCTAAACGAATTAAGCAGCTGTGCGGAAATCCTGAAGCGGCCGCTTCCGCTTATTCACTTTACGACTACAATATCGCGGAAAACATCGGCGGCTGGGATGCGCTTTCCAACCTTAGGACAAGACTTTGGCAGAGAGGAATCCGCCTAGCTTCGGACATGGTTCCAAATCACACTGGAATGGACAGCGACTGGGTTGTAAACCGCCCTGATTTATTCGTTCAGCGCAGAGATTTGCCTTCGCCTTCTTATACATTCAACGGAGAAAACCTTTCTTGGGATCCTAATGTTGGAGTCTGGCTGGAAGATCATTACTACAATCATTCAGACTGTTCAGTTGTATTTAAGCGCGTCGACTTCCGCAACGGCGACACTCGCTACATTTACCACGGAAATGACGGAACTGGTATGCCGTGGAACGATACCGCCCAGATTGACTTTTTGAATCCGGAGGCGCGCGAGGCGGTTATGCAGGACATCTTGCACGTTGCACGGAACTTCCCGATTATCCGTTTTGACGCGGCGATGGTTCTTGCAAAAAAATCAATCCGCAGGCTTTGGTATCCAAAACCGGGTTCAGGCGGAGACATTTACTCGCGCAGCGAATACGCCCTTTCTGACCAGGAATTTGAGGCAAAGATTCCAAACGAATTCTGGCGCGAAGTTGTTGACCGCGTTGCAAAAGAAGTTCCAGACACGCTTTTGCTTGCCGAAGCGTTCTGGATGATGGAAGGCTACTTTGTACGCACCTTGGGTATGCACCGCGTTTACAATTCAGCGTTCATGAACATGCTTAAAAAGGAAGAAAACCAGAAATACCGAGATTCTGTAAAGAACACAATCAAGTTTGACCCGCAGATTCTTAAACGCTACGTAAACTTTATGAACAACCCGGATGAAGACACAGCCGTTGCCCAGTTCGGAAAAGACGACAAATATTTTGGTGTCTGCACATTGATGATTACAATGCCAGGTCTTCCAATGTTTGGCCACGGCCAGATTGAAGGATTTACAGAAAAATACGGAATGGAATTCACAAAGGCCTACAAGAACGAAACTCCAGACCAAAATCTTATAAACCGGCACTGGCACGACATCTTCCCGCTGATGAAGAAGAGGTATATCTTTGCAAACGTTGAAAACTTCCTGTTCTACGATGTCTGGGACAACGGACATGTAAACGAAAATATTTTCGCTTATTCAAACTCTTACGGAAACGAATATTCAGTTGTCTTCTATAATAATAAGTACGAACGCGCTCAAGGCTGGATAAAACAGTCTTGCGATTACGCTATAAAAGTCGGAAAGACTGAAGAGCAGCACGTTGAAATGCGCTCAAAATCAATTTCTGAAGGATTGAATCTTCACGCAGAAGATGACAAGTTCTGCATTTTCCGCGAGCACCGCTCTGGTCTTTGGTTCGTGCGCCGCAGCCGGGAAATTTGCGAGCGAGGAATGTACATCGGTCTGAACGGATTTGAATACCAGGTTTACCTGGACATCCACGAAGTTTGCGACGGCGCAGACCACAAGTATCAGATTTTGTGCGACACTTTGCAGGGACGTGGCTGCTACGACCTTGAAACTGAATGGGAAGAAATCTGCTACCGCGAGCTTTACCAAACGTTCAGCACATTTGCAAATGCGGTTATTCCAGAAATTCACTTAATTTTGAATCCTGTAACAGAAAAAAAGCCTGCTGCCGCAAAAATAAAGAAAGAAATAAAAGCCTTGCTTGAAAGCGCAAAAACGGCTGCAATAAATTTCTATCAAACCGCAAACGAATTTGCTGGACTTGGCGCAAAACTTGTTACTCCAGAAAAACAGTTTGAAACATTCGGAAAACTTCTTGAAAAAATTGTTCTTACAAAGCAAGAAATTAGCCCTAAAAAACAAGCGGACCTTATTTCCGCTTTGAAAAAGTGCAAGAATGCAGAAAACTTTATCTGCGCGGCAATGAGTTTTGACAAAAACCTTGACGATTTGCTAGTTTCTTACGCAATGGTAAAAGAATATGCTGATATGGGTCTTGCAAAAAAATGGGCTCTAAACAGAAAAATTCACGAATTCTTTTCTGGCGCAGGAGCTTGCAAATGCGACATGAAATACGAGCTTTCAAGACTTTTTTCCATAGCAGAAATTGCAGCTTCAAAGAATTCTGAAAAAGACGAAAAAAAGGCGGCATTTAAAATTGTAAATTCGCTTACAGAAGGTGAACTTGCAAACCTTTTGACCGGCGCTAATTCCTTTAACGGAATAGTTTGGTTCAATAAAGAAACTGCAGAAAAATCTGTTGCCGATGTATTTGTGCTTTCTTTACTAGATGGCAAAAAGGACGAAGAAATCCTTGATTTATTTGGCAAAATTGTAAAAGCTATGCAAAGTGCTGAATACAAATGCGCAGAATGGATAAAACCGTTCGCCCCAAAAGAAAAGAAAGCCGCTGCAAAAAAGCCTGCTTCTAAGAAAAAATAGCAGACTTAAATACGGCTTATAACAGCCCTAAGCTCTTCCAAAGTTTTTATACTTGGAAGGGCTTTTTTTATAGGCTTAAGGCTCTGCTGCACGCAATCTCTTGTTTCTGGAACTTCACCTACCGTGTGCCGAACAAAGTCTGCGCTAAGAGCAGGGTCATCGCGGGCTATTAGAACTGTAGCAGAATCATCTTCGCAAGAAGCCTGCCTAGAAAGAACGGCAGCATACGCTCCAGCAGTGTGGCGGTCCGCAAGAACCTTGTACTTTAAGAACAGTTGTTTTGCTGCGCTGTCAATATCAGCTTTAGAAATCTTTCTAGGATAAATAAAATGCTTCATCATAAGTTCATTCGTGCTAAAAACTTCTTCCAATCTTTCTAAATTAGACGGCTCGGAAGGGTCTGCGCTTTCGCGCTCATTAACAGGAACTATGGAATCCAGCAAAATAGGATTGCCAACTGCATCCACGCCAAGCGATGGGGTTGAAGGGATTACAAAACCGTTCAAAGGAAGCGCGAACTGCCAGGCATATAAGCCTGCAACAAGGTTGCTGTAATTTCCTGGAGCAAGGGCATAATTTATATTGCAATGAAGCTTGTTTTTAATACGAGAAAAAGCAAAAGGATAAAAAAAAGCTTGCGGCAGAAGCCTTCCGATATTCGCTGTGTTCGCAACCGTTAAATGCCTTTGGCTTACAAAAGCCCTGTCTGAAAAAACTTTTTTTACAAGACTGTGGCAAACATCTTCTGAACCGTCAACTTCTATTGGATAAATATTTCCGCCGTTCCAAACAAAGTCTTCTTCATTCATTCCCCGGACTAAACCTTTTGGAGAAAGAACAACGGCCTTTAGATTCTTTTTTCCGCGCAGCGCGAACGCAAGGCTTGCTCCAAGCTCCCCGTTTGACGACACATCAAGAAAAATCGCATTATCGCCACGCAGCTGAAGTATTGTTTCTAAGCAAGAAGCGAGATACGAAACTCCAAAATCGCGATGCATTCCTGTAGGACCATGGTATATTTCTAAAAGAAAAAGCTTTTCATCTAACTGCTTTATTTCTGGAGAAAATTTAAATGCTTTGGTAGCTATGGTTTCGCATATAATTGGACTAAATTCATCTTTTATAAAAGCAGAAGTCAAAGAACCTGCAATCGAAGCAAACGATGTGTTTTCGTCCATAAAGGTTATCCATCGGCGCAAGTCGTCTGTTTCATAAGGAACATAAAGTCCGCCGTCCTTTGGCATACAGTTCAAAACAGCTTGCGCAAAACCTACTGATTCTTTTTTATTTCTAGTGCTCGTAAATCTCATATAGCGAAATTATAGCACAACACAACTTGTTTATTCAAACCGCAATGCGCCATTTTCAAGAATTGTTCTTGTAGAACCATCTTCATAAGTCAGAGTAATTGTAGGATTTTTTACCACACCATCAAGATGGATTAAGCAAGGGGCATCGTTGTCGTAGTTTTCGCCAATAGCAAAGTGGCAGGTGCTAAAAGCTTTTTCATCTTCCAGCATATTTCCTGTGACATTTGCAGCAGGATTTAGACCGATTCCAAGCTCACCAATATTTCGCGCATTTCTTCTATATACCGAACCTTGATTTTGAGGCAGCTTCCCTTCAGATTCAAGGATTAACGCTTTGTTTTCCGCTTCAACAATAGTTTTTAAAAGCCTGCGGGCTTCTGAGCCGCCATTAATTTCTGTCACAAAGCCGTTTTGAACAACACATTCTATTGGAGTATTCAAAACTGAATCCCCATCGCCAAAGGTCATTGAGCCGTCAAAAACTATTTTCCCTTGAGTTCCAAAAGACGATTCTGAGGTTTCGCCTTGGTTTTCAGAAACCGTGTTTTCTCTTTTTAAAATCGAACTTACAAAGTTTTCTACTTTTGAAAGAGTCTTTTGCTGGTTTCCGCTGCCAACGACCGGACTTATAAAAACTTCTCCGGCAGGAATGTTTCCTCCAGTTCCTGGCTTTGAAAAATCTCCGTCATCGTACTGCAATTTTCTTCCATAAATTGGAATTGCAACATCGGTACCAGAAGGGGCTGTTACCTGAACGCTTATAGCGTTTTCAAAATACTTTCCAAGCAGCTCACAGTTCTTGCGAAGATTTTCATAATCTATGTTTACTGTTCGTTCGTACATATCCCAAGTGATTCCGGGAGTCCAAACAGCCCGCATTGATTTTTTTCCGTCTAAAAGAAAATCAAAAACATGCTGATATTCGCAGCCATCTTCAGTTTTGTATGGATTCGCCGTCGCCTGGGCATCTTTCCCGAGTTTTTGCGCGGAAACAGAAATGCAGACATCTGGATTTGACGCAATCGCTGCAATAATTTCTTTTTCTGCGCTGTCAAAAGAAGTTTTTATACTTTGATAAGCAAGAACGGTTTTCGCTCCAGCTTCGCAAGACGCAGCATACAGCTCCTGAGCGATTCTGCTGGTTTCTGGATTTGCGATTATAAGCACGCGTTCGTCTTTTTTTACCTTGCAGACATTTTCAATTATATTTTTTGCAGGACAAATTTCTTTCTTCATGTAAAAATTATAGCACTTATTAGAAATATAGAAAACATTATGATTTAAAACTACTATGGACATCTGCCAATTTGTGAATTATAATTTATTGAGTCGAAGTTCGACTTTCGACCTGGCAGAGTTTTATTTTTAGGAATCAACTATGAAAAAAACGATTTTAATATTCATTATATCCCTAATTGCAAGTTTCTGCGCTTTTTCGCAATCAGCAGAATTCATAGATAAAATGCTTTCAACTAGCGAAGCCAGCTATACAAGCGCCTGCTATATTTCTGCGGCGACACAGGGCTTTATAGACGAAAAAGCTACTTTTGAAGAAGCGTACAATGCTTTGTACGAAAAAGGTCAAATTTCAAAGAAAGTATCTGAAGAGACCAAACTAGCTTACAAAGATGCGGCTGAACTTTTTGCAAAAATGTGGAACATAAAGGGCGGACTTATGTTCAGAGCGACAAAAGGCTCTGCAAGATATGCATTTAAGCAAATGAAATCAGACGGTGTGATTGCTCAAAATCAAGATCCGGATAAAATCCTTTCGGGAATTGAACTTTTGAACTTTTATACAAAGGGCACAAACATCTACCATACAGAAGAGCAATCTTCATTTGAAAATCAGTAAGCAACTTTTAATGGAGAATGTAATGAAAAAAATAGTTTTTATAGCAGCCATGTTCGGACTTGCTTCATCCATAAACGCTTTCGAATGGGGAATAAATTCATTAAGCACTGCAAATATCTACGGAGAAAATCTTTCGTCCCCAACTCTTGAACTTTCAGAGAATGCTACGCTATGGACAAAGACGCCTCTATCCAAAGACAATTCTGTTTCATTGAACGCTTCCGCTTTTTATAAATTTTTATACAGCAAACCGTTTGAATCTGATTTTACGAACACGAATGCAGTTGACATTCCAGAACTCGCTCTAATCATAAACAAAAACACAAAAGCAGGGAAAATATCTGCAAAAGCAGGAAGATTTTCAGAAAGCGACAAAACAA
The DNA here is from genome assembly GCA_934667505.1 of uncultured Treponema sp. Classification (GTDB taxonomy): domain Bacteria; phylum Spirochaetota; class Spirochaetia; order Treponematales; family Treponemataceae; genus Treponema_D. The sequence continues at coordinate 26,891 of CAKULY010000004.1, forward strand.
ATCTTATTTTCAGCCAGCTTTCAGACGGAATTAAATTTAAGTATTCTGCAAACAAGTTTACAACTTCTTTATACGCAGGATACACAGGACTTTTGAACGCAATAAATGTAACAATGCTTACTCCTGAAAATTCTTCTTACGCAGAAGGCAGCAATGACTTTTACAGGCTAACGCCTAAGTACATTCCGCTTTCAGCGTCAATAACTTTTCCATCGCTGTTTGCAAACCAGCAGCTTGGCTTTGAAGCATACGCTTTTATGGACTTAAACGGCGACAATTACAACCGGTATTACGCGACCTTGGATTTAGACGGATTTTTAAGCAAAAATCTTTTTTATGCAATTTCAACAACTTTTGGAACTGCAAACTTTACCAATGCATTCAACCTTTCGCGCATAAACATCGGTTATTCTCCATGCAAATACGTAACAATTTTTGCGGATGGAATTTACGCCTCTGGAAAACAAGGCTTCCTTTCAAGTTTTGAAGGAGTTTCTTCAATGACGGCAGATTATTCTATGCTTGAGCCTGAATACAAAGAACTTATAAAAGCCTCGCTTTCTGTATGCGCAACAATAAAAAACACCGCATTTTTTAATGCGGGCACAGCTATTGTCTTTGATTGCGCAGAAACAAACGTTTCTTACAAAGGTTTTGAATGGGAAGTCAGCGCGCTGTGGAACATATTTTCAGATTTAAGACTTTCTTCAAAAATAAATCAATTCTATGGAACTGACACTTCAAACAACAAAACAAATTTAAGCGTAAGCCTTTTGCTTTTATTCTAGGATTTTCGGAGGTTTAAGATGAAAAAAACATTTTCCAAAAAAATTATTGGATTCGTCTTGCTTTTTAGCGTTGCAGGAATTTCAACATTTGCAGAAAATGCGACCGTTCTTTTTACGCGCGGAACAGTTGAGCTAAAACAGGGAGACTCTTGGGTACCTATAAAAAGAGATTCCGTTATAAAAGAAGGTGAAATAATTTCCACTGGTTTCCAGTCAGAAGCAATTATTTCTTACAAAGATTCCACAATGAAATTAGGCTCATTAACAAGAATCACGCTAGAACAGCTTTCCTCTTCTGAAAAAAAGGACAGCGTTTCTGCATATCTTTCAACAGGCTCTGTACGCTCTTCAGTAAAGCATACTTCTAACAAGAAAATCTCCTATACAGTCCGCAACCCTGTTGCTGTAGCTTCCGTGCGGGGAACTGACTTTTTATTTTCAAACGACGGCACAGTAGAATGTTATTCTGGTGCGGTTTTTGTAACTCCTGCAAAAGATTTCAATCCAAAACAGCACGGAATTAAAAATCCTGCCGATGGAAAACCGGGCGCAACAGAAGAAGAAGCAAAATTTTTTGAAGAAGATTTGCCTGCCGACGGAAACTCAACCGCATTCACAAACCCGGGCGACGTTGCGCCTTCTGAAAAAGGTTCTGCCGGTATTCTTATTGTGGAAGGACAGTCAACCAGTTTTCAAAACGATTCGTTTATGCCAAAAAGGCCTAAAGACGAAGCTTCAAGAAACAGAGATTTCTTTTCGAACGATTCTGAATTTAGACCTAAACCATTTGATTCAAACGAACCTGCAAATCCAAAAGATGAACAAAAAAAGAGCGCCTCTGTTCGCGTAGACATAAAAGTTAATGAATAATTAAACTGAAAAATAAAACCTGCCGATAAACAAATCGGCAGGTTTTATTTTTATGAAAAGACCAATTTCTTTAACCTTTTACTTTTTGTTTTCTCTTATAGCCGGAAGTTTAATAGGCATTATTTTTTACATACTGTATTTCAATAGCACGATAATGGTTGCAGGCGAAACTGTAAAATTTTCAAAAGATTTTTTCATATTCGCCTTAAAAGATATAATTCCTTTAGTAATAATATTCTCTCCTGCTGCAATGATAATTTACAAAGCAAGACATAAAGAAAATCCTGTAGCAAGCGCCATAGTTTATGCTTTTTTATGTGCTTTTGCCTGGATTCTTTTGTTTCCTTTGCAAATGACATTTTCTGAAAAAATAAGCAAAAACATTCCCCAAAAAGAAGAAATTCAAAATTCAAAAGAAATTTCCGGCGGATATTTTAGAAACATAAATTCTTCTACCTTCTTTTTTGTAGAAAATTCCAAAGACAAAAAAGCAAAAGTAATCGAAATTGCAAACAGCGACAATCCTTCTTTTTTCGCAGAAGAAAAAGAAATATCTGTTGCAAAAGATTCTGAATTTGCAAGCTATTCATCGCCATACAGAGACTCTCTTGTAAAAGAAAACGCTTCCACCTTGTTTGTAAAACCAATTCAAGTCTTTAAGAATTTTATAGACAGATGCTACAATGCATTCGAGTGCGGATTTATTTCATGGCTATGCTTTTGTTCTGTTGGACTTTTAATGAGTTCCATGTACGCCTTTTTAAAAGTTTCTGAATGGAAATTAATAAACATATTTACAAGCCTGATTCTTTTTATATCAGCTATTTTTATAAACGACTTTTATTTTTCGCCAGCCATGAATGGAGCAAGAGCAATTTTGTATGAGCTGTTCTACAAATGCAAATTGTTTTTATTTCTTTCTAACAAAGGGGCTGACGTTCCGCTGATGTTTGCAAATATCCTTTTAACAATGATTGCATTGGTTTGCGGAATTCTGATTTCCAATATAACAAAAAAACACATTGAGGGAAGATAAATATGAAAACAATAAAATTGCAAAAAACACATATATTCTTTTTAGTTTTAATTTCCCTTTCGTTTATAGCTTGCGTTATTTTTGGATACACTATTACAAAAACGCCGAATCTTCTTTTTTCTTCTGTAAAGTCATATAAATTTTTTGCAGGCATAAAACTGTTCTGCAAAATTCTTCCTGCAATTACGGCGGCAGCAGCTGTTATTGGCTGGACTTTAGATTTTGGCAGCAATCAAGACGGCTGCAGGACGCGTTTTTCAGACAAAATATTTTTTCACTTTAAAAAGGTTTTAATTTCAAGCATTTTTTTTGTAGCTTTAGTTCTTTTTTTTAACGAAATTATCCTTCCTTCATCAGTTTTAAAAATGCAAGAAATGGAAAATCTTCCAAAACTGCTAAAAGAATACCAGCATCATTCAGAAAGTTTATACGAAAAAAAGGATTACGATGCAGCATATCAGTATGCAATCTTAGCTTCGAAATTGGACTCTTCTAATCAAGTTACAAAAGAATTGTTATTTAAAACTGAACTGGCATCAAAAGAGAATATAAAAGATTCGTTTTCTAAAAACAAGCAAACTGTCAATCTTTCTCCGGAAATAAAAAAGCAAACTTTAAATACACAGCCTTATACTTCATATTCTCTTTTATTAAAAGCTAAAGAGTTTGAAAAGAATCAGGATTGGTTTAACGCTCACTACAATGCGCAAATGGCTTTACAAGCGGCATCCGCACAGGACATAAATATAAGCGAATTAAAATCAATTGCTGCAAAATCTTGGAATATGCTAAACCAAGGGAAAAAGCAAGGCTCTGCGCAAGAACAGCAAATATATGCAAAAAAGTTTGAAGGCTACACTTCCTTGCTTGAAGGAGATTTTTTAAAGTCATATTACATATTCAAAACGCTTTCGATGCAGTCAAAAAAGCTTTCAGCAGATCCTGATGTTGTGCGCTATTTAAAAATTTCTGAGACAAACCTTGAGAACAACTGTTTTTTTACAGACGAAACTATGAACTTGCAAGGCTTTGAAAGCTCTTCAAACGTGTATTTTAGCATATTCAACAAGGCAGACGCTTCTACAAGCCTGTTCTTTATAAAAGGAATAACTCCTACAAAAAAAGACTCTCTTAGCACGCAATATTTAAGAGGAATGACCATTGTTAATGTAGATGCGACAGGCAACTACAGATTTGGCATTTACACGCCTTATGCTAAGATGACTTCATTGCAGACTAAAAATCTTGCTGACGATATAAAAAAATCTCTTTTTATTGAAGATTCAATTAAAGAAGTTCCTTACGTCTTTATGAGCTGTGTTGACCGCACAAAAAAAGGAGTGGTTGCAAGACCTGAACTAAAAGGCGGTTATGAACTTGCAAACAAAAATAAAAGCAGCAGAATAGATTTTTCTAAAAACCTTATTCTTCCAATTGAATACTCTGACTTTGCGCTGCTGAAAAAGGCTTCAAAAGGCGCAGATTCAATGGATTTAATTTCTTTAATCAGTTTTATAAAAAAAGCTGAAAATTATGGATTTTCTCAAGAAATTTTTGAACAAAATTTAATGAACAGGCTTCTTTTTCCGCTGTTTCTTTTAAGCATGTTTATTGTGCTTGGCATAATTTCTTGGAACTGTAGAACAGCCCCTGAATCAGTATTTAAATTCCGATGGATTATAATGATTCCTATTCTAGCCATAACATTTACCGTGATTTACGACATTGTTCTAACAGTTTTTAAGCTTGCAAACTACGGCCTTTTTGCAATTTTCGCAAATCAAGGAGCAATTATAAGCGGAATTGTTGTGTACTGCGCAATTCTTATACTTAGCTCAATAGCTTTTGTTTCTTGCAGAAACGCCCAAGATTTTTAGCTTCCATAAAAAGTCGAGATTTTATAATTTTTATAAATTGCAAATTCACTTATGCTTATATTTATTTTCCTAAAAAGCTCGACTTTCGACCTTTTATTCAAGCGGAATCTTTTTTATATGCGCACCTAAAGACTGCAGCCGCTCAACTAAGTGCTCATATCCGCGTTCAATTTGATACACATTGCTTATGCGGCTTTCTCCGTGAGCAGCCATTGCTGCAATCACCATTGCCATTCCAGCGCGAACATCTGGGGAAACCAAATGCTCTCCATGCAGCAAGCTCGGTCCGCAAACAACTGCCCGATGCGGGTCGCAAAGAATAATTTGTGCGCCCATGCTTATAAGCTTATCTACAAAGAACATTCTGCTTTCAAACATTTTTTCAAAAATAAGAACAGTTCCTTCAACTTGGGTCGCAACAACTGTCATAATTGAAGTTAAATCAGGCGGAAATCCTGGCCAAGGGCTATCGTCAATTTTAGGAATTTTTGTGCCGACGTCAGCATTAGTTTTCATCTCTTGAATTGCTCCAACAGTGATTGAATCGCCTTCAGTTGTCCAAGATATTCCAAGTTTTGAAAAGCCCACTTTTAAAGGACGCATATCAAGATTTTTTATTCCTTTAATTTTTATGCAGCCTTTGGTTGCGGCGGCCAATCCAATATAAGAGCCGATTTCCATGTAGTCCGGACCAATTTCGAATTCGCAGCCGTGAAGTTTCTTTACGCCGTCAATATAAAGAATGTTAGAACCTATCCCGGAAATCTTAGCGCCCATGCTGTTTAGCATACTGCACAAATCCTGAATATGAGGTTCGCTTGCAGCATTTACAATTGATGTGCGGCCTTCTGCAAGAACCGCCGCCATTAAAGCGTTTTCTGTTGCAGTTACAGAACATTCATCTAAAAAAATATCTGTTCCAATCAGTTTGTTCGCAGTGAACTTAAAGGAACCATTAATATCAACGCGAGCGCCTAACTGTTCTAATGCGATAAAATGCGTATCCAGCCGGCGCCTTCCAATGACATCGCCGCCAGGAGGAAGCATTTCCGCTTTTCCGCAGCGCGCAAGCATAGAGCCTGCAAAAAGTATAGAGGCCCGAATCTTTTTAGAAAGTTCTTTTGGAATGCAGATTGAAGAAAGCTCTTTCGCCTCGATTTTCCAACTGTGATTTCCTAAATTGGTTGCTTTTGCTCCAAAGGACTGCAAAATATTGAGCATTACAGCAATATCTTCAATATCTGGAATATTCCGCAAGATTACAGGCTCTTCTGTAAGCAAGCTTGCTGCAATACACGGCAAAGCGGCATTTTTATTTCCGCTCGCAACTATTTCTCCCTTTATAGGAAAGCCACCCTCAATTGCATATTCATGCATAATATCCCCCAAGATTAATTTTTGAAATCAGTTTTGCGCAACTTGAACAGCCAAGTTTATAAGAACGTCCGTAGCCAAACACATTTGAGAAAGGCTTGCCCATTCACTTCTGGAATGGTAATTATGGCCGCCTGTAAAGATATTTGGAGTTGGAATTCCAAGTTCGGTAAGCCTAGAGCCATCTGTTCCTCCCCTGATTGGAACAAACTCTGGAACAATTCCACTTTCTTTGTACGCGCAAATCAGCTTTTCCACAACAAAAGGGTTTTTATCCATAACGGACTTCATATTTCTGTACTGTTCTTTAAACTCTACGTGAGCGCGTCCGCCAAACGACTCTGAAACAAGCCCCGAAAGTTTTTCAATATAAGCGACACGCTTTTTAATTCCTTCATCAGAAAAGTCTCTGAGAATCAGTGAAACGCAAGCCTTTTCAATTGAGCCTTCCATTTTCATAACGGCATAAAAGCCTTCATATCCGCAGGAAGTTTCTGGGCGTTCATTTGCAGGAAGATTTTCCACAAAACGGCTAGCCATACAGATGGCATTTATCATGCCATTTTTTCTTGCATCTCCTGTGTGGCAAGCCTTGCCTGTAAATGTTACAGATGCGGAAAAAGCGTTAAAACACTCTGTTTCTAACTGACCTAAATGGCCGCCATCAACCGTATATGCAAATTTTGATTTTAAAAGCGTCAAAGGAATTTTATCCATTCCGTGACCAGTTTCTTCATCAGGACTAAAAATGACTTCAATTTGTCCGTGCTTTACTTCTGGATGCCCTACAAGATATTGCAAAGCCGTCATTATTTCTGCAATGCCAGCCTTGTCATCCGCTCCTAAAAGCGTAGTACCGTCGCTGGTAATTATTGTGTCGCGCTCTGCGGCTGCCTGCGCCAAGCAAGAATCCGCATGGGAATCCAACCTAATTCCATTCTGAAGGTCGATTGCCTCTCCGTCATAGTTTGTATGAACTATTGGCTTTACATCTTTTCCGCTTACTTCTTCTACAGTATCTAAGTGGGCAAGCCAGCACATGGAAGGAACTTTTTCAAGACCGACGCTTGCGTTGAGAATGCCATGGACATAACAGTTTTCGGTAACTTGAACTTCGCTAAGACCTAGCAAGATTAATTCATCAGAAAGTTTTTCTGCAAGGTCGAACTGCCTGTCTGTAGAAGGAATTTTTCCTGTATCTGCAGCAGCTTCACTGCTTTCTGTCCAGATTTTTACGTACTTTATGAAACGGTCTAAAAGCTCGTTTTTTGCAAAAGTATCAGAAGAAATGTAATTCATATATTCAGAATAGCACAATATTCCAGAAAGAAAAAGGGCAGATGACTACTGACTTTCAATCTGTTATAATCGAAATATGAATATCTGTTTGTTTTCTAAAGACGAAATTGAAAAACCGCTAGACAAAAAAGACGAGAGAGCTCAGCACATTTTAAAAATTTTACACAAAAAGGAAGGCGACTTTTTTTACGCCGGCATAATCGACGGCAAGGCTGGAAACGCCCAAATAACAGAAATCACAGATTCTTTTATTAAGTACACTTTTATTCCTCAAAGCGACGGAAAACCGCTTTTTCCGCTCATTATGATAATAGGGTTTCCTAGACCGATTCAATTAAAAAGGCTTTTACGCGACATTGCCGCGCTAGGGGTAAAAGAAGTTCATTTAACGGCTACAGAACTTGGAGAAAAATCTTATATGCAGTCAAACCTTGTTGAACACGGGAGCGCGTATAAAATGCTTTTGGACGGAACTGTCCAAGCGGCTTCTACCCAAGTTCCGAAACTTTTCTTGCACAAAAACTTTGAAGAGTGCATAAAAACTGTAAAGGAATCTACTCCTGAAAATTCCATAAACCTCTGCCTCGACAATGTTTTTCCGCAGGGAAGCCTTTCGCAACTCCTTAAAAAAACAGAACTTGGGCAAGAAAACGAACCTTTAAAAAGGACTTACGTTGCGGCAATAGGCAGCGAACGCGGCTGGACAAACAAGGAAAGAACATTTTTAAAGGAAAACGGTTTTATTCTTTGCGGAATGGGAAGCAGAATCATGAGGACAGAAACCGCCGCCACAGTAAGCGCTTCTATAATCAGCGCAAGCGCCGGCTGGATGGACTAAAACTTTTACAATCCGATGGAATCTCATTTCGTGCGTCGCAACTTTATTTATAATTCATACGCATCGAGTGCTGGCGTGCCCTTGACCACGGGGGTGGTAACAATGATATAATAAATTGTTATTTTTTATAACAAGGAAAAATTATGAGAAAATTAAGAAGTTGTCTTGGATTGGCAGTTTTGTCAATTTGCATTATTTCTTGCGCGTCTACAAAAGTTTCAACAGAAAAAGTTTTTTCAGATGAAAAAGAACTTATTGCGTCAGGCAATGCGTTGGATTACAAAATCGGAAAGCAGCTTAAAAACGAAAATCTTTCTGAAACGAGCAGTCAAGTTTCTGTTGAATATTCTGAAACTCCAGTTCCGGCAAATGTCTATAAACTGTCTTTGGAAAATGGCGCTTACGATTTTACATTGAAGTCAATTCCAACAGGACTTATGAGCGCAAACGAAGAAAAAAAGAGCGCAATGATTCCAGAAATTCTTCTATATGATGAAAACTTTAATCTTATTGAAAATGAAAATTTGAAAGGAAATGCAGTTCCGCCATCTACTTTCGAGCCGTTCTTGTTCATGGTTACAACGCAGTGGAACATTGCAGAAACAGGAACTTATTATCTTGTTGTAAAAGCAGATATGTCGTCTGAGCAGGGACTTACTTTAGAAGTGTTTTACAATAACCTCGTTGCAACACATACAGCACTGCACAACTTCCGTCGCGTTCCTTATGGAAAATACAAACTGCTGATAGAAAAAATGTAAGGATTATTTTTGCATTTTACAAAATAAAACAACAAATGAACTGCTGCAAGATTTTTTGCGGCAGTTTTTTTTGTTTAAATACAAACCTTGCCAATTCGGTGTGTTCCAACCATTTTAAAATCGTGATATAATGACCCGTATGGAAAACGAAAAAATAAAAGAAATGCTATTGGACATTGAGCCTTCGCAATTAGATTTTTCAGTCATTCAAACAGGAAAAGAAAGCAAGCGGGTAAATGGATTTTACATGCCAGATACTCACGAAATATATTTGCACAATAAAAATTTTAAGACAGAAAACGAGCTTGTTTACACAGCCGTTCACGAATACACTCACCATTTGTGTTCTGAAGAATTATTGAACAACACCGGCAGCGCAAATCACGTGTACAATGCAAAAGTCCACACACAAGCGTTTTGGGCAAAGTTCGACAATTTGATTTCTATAGCAGAAAGCAAAGGATATTACAAACTTTCCATAGATGAAAATCCTGAATTAAAAGAGCTTACAGAAAAAATTCGCAAAGACTACGTAGAAGCAAACGGAAGATTAATGCAAGAGCTAGGCAAACTGCTTATACGTGCCCACGAACTTTGCAAAGAAGCAAACATCCGCTACGAAGATTACATTGACAGAGTTCTGCAATTGCCACGAAACAGCGAAAAAGAAATTCGGAGGGTTGGCAACAGCAATGTAAACCCGGCGATTGGATTTGACAACATGAAAGTTGTAGCCTGCGTAAAGAAAAAGGATGAGCGGGAAGCCGCCGAACAGGAATTTTTAAAAGGAAAAAGCCCTGCCGGCGTAAGAGAAATGATGAAACAAAGGGCTAGCGAAGCGAAAAAAGTAGACCCGCTAGAAAAATTAAACAAAGAAAAATCTAGGCTAGAAAAAACTATTGCCCAATTAACACAACGGCTTGAATTTGTGGAGGAAGCAATTGCAAATCTGTAAAAAGATTCTTTTTTGTTCTGCAGCAATTACCGCGCTGATGGCTAGTGCAATTGCTCAAGATTCTAAGAACTCTCAAAATTCACAAGCCTCTATGCCGCAAGTAAAAATGCCTGAAATGCCGTCAATTTCAACAAGCCTGCAAATGCCTCAAATTTCAGCGCCTACAATTGGTGGAAAATTTTACACACCTGGAGATTTCTTTTCAGAAAAACCAGCGCAAAGCAATTCAAGTTCAAAAGAACAGCTTCAAAACTCAGCTTTAGAAACAAACAAAGGCAACAGCCAAGCTGGCAGCTCAAATTCAAGTTCCAGCGCAGCAAAAATTGTTTCAAGCTTGCTAGGCTCGCCTTCTTCTCTTTTAAATTCCTCTAGCGTAACAGCTATGGATATTTCAAACCTAAGCAGCAAAAATCTGCTTGGAAGTCTTTACAATCTTAATGAAGATTTTTCGGGTCTTAACAACGAACAAAACACGCAAGTTCTGCTTGCTGAAATTTTAGCTCAGCTAGAAGAAATAAAAAAACAGCAGGATTTAACAAAAACTTCTGCTAGAGCGGTCGAAAATCAAGAAAAAAATCCAAAAATTTTGAGATTTACAATGAACGGAAGCGACATTCTTAGCACTTGCAGAACAATCTTTTTTAGCAAGAAAGAAAACGATGGAACCTTTTTACTTACTGCCGACCGGAAATACGATTTTAATTCTCAAAGCCGCGACGAGACTTTTTATCTTCTTTTCAAGTCTGACGGAAACTCAGGTTCTATGGCAGGCTACAACGTGCAAGCAAAGGTCGTTCAAGACAGCATAAACAAAGATTCCCCTATTTACAAACTTTCCAATCAGACTTCTCTTCACGCTGAAAAAACAGGAAATCTGGTTTCATTAAAACAGAACTCCGCAGAACTTAGCTTAGATTTGCTTTTGGACATTGGCGACTAATATGACAGAAAAACTTTTGCAAGGACTTTTAAAATTAGATTTTACACAGGAACAATGCGACACCCTAGTTCCTACGATGGAAAAGTATATAAACGAAATTATTCTTTTTAATTCTGCATACAATTTAACGAACACAAGCGATTTTGACGAAATCGCAGTAAATCACATTTTAGACAGCCTTTCTGGAACTAAAATAATAAAAAAATTAGCAGAAAGTATAGTTCTGAAAGGAACAGAACTTTCCGAGCTTAAAATTGCTGACATCGGAAGCGGCGGCGGACTTCCTGGCATGCCCTTGGCTGCCGCAATGCCGCAATTCAATTTTACGCTGGTTGAACGCATGGACAAAAGATGCGCATTTCTTGAAAACTGCGCTGCTATTCTGGGACTAAAAAACGTAACCGTAATGAAAAGCGAAGCTGAAAAAGTTCGCGCAGAAAGTTTTCATATAGCAACTTTTAGAGCCTTTAGACCTTTAGACAAGAAAATGACCAAAACTCTTCTTGCCTTAACAAAGAAAGGCGGATTTCTTACAGCCTACAAGGCAAGGTTTTCCAACATAACAGAAGAAATGAATTCTATAAAGGAATTAGTTGAAAAATACAGTGTTGAACCGCTGTCTGTTCCTTTCTTAACAGATTCTGCGAGCAAAAAAGAATCCCGCGAAAGAAATCTTGTAATAATTCCTGTAAACTAAATGAGTCAAAAGCTGTGTCTTATAATCAAGCTGATTTTTTCAAAAAAACTGTTTCTTAGCGTGTTTTCTAGTGTATACTGTCGATACGCTTTAAAACTGAAACAAGCTTGTTTTTTTCAATAAGGTCAATTGGCCGTCCTTCCACATACTTTTTTGCTTCGTCAGTAAAAGAGCCGGCTGTTACGCAAAAACCTCTTTCGCACTTTAAATCCCGCAGCTTTGAATGAAAATCTCTTATATAAAGCTCACCTATTGAGCCAGTGCTTCTGAAAAATCTAAACAATTCTGTATCTTGCCACTTAGCGCTTTCAACTTCACACAAAACTTCAATACTTTCAGCAGCAACAGAAATATCTTCTATTTTTACATAGGAATCTGTGTAGTATGAAGTAACAAATTTTCTACAAAGAGCAACAAACTCGCTAGTTCCGCTCATAAGATAAGCCTGAAGATTTGAATTCTGATTCAATTCTTGATAACGCTGCACAAGGGCATTTACATCTTTGTAAGACGGAGTAACCGTCTGAATCTGCTTTAAGTAATACAATGCTTTGGAAATATTGTGCATTGCCAAATAACTCTGCGCAAGTTTGTAATACAAAGAAAGCTTTGTTTCTGGCGGAACCGCCTCTAGTTTTAGAGCGATTTCATAATCCTGAATAGCCTTGTCATACTGCTTAAGCCTATCGTGGTAAGAACCTGCAGAAATACAAGCCTGCGGTCCAAAAACAGGGTCCGGCCTTAAATGCATAAAAATCTTTAAAGCCCTGTCGCCCATTCCGCATTCTTCCATAGCAGAAGCCATAAAAAACAAGGCTTCCTTATTTTCCGGATTAGTTTCTATAACTTTCTTAAGATAAGGCAAGCTTTCCCTGTACTTTTTTGTTTGATACATTGAATATGCCAAGAACTTCATAGTTTCAGAACTTTCTGGATTTGTGGAAAGAGCCCTTTTTAAGCAAAGAACAGCCTTTTCATAGTCTTTCTTTTGATACATCAGTTCGCCCAAACAAAGGTTGCCTTCAAAAATCTTAGGGTCTATTTTCAGCGCGGAAGTAAGCCCCTTGTAAGCGTCCTCCATTTTATTCATCTTAAACGAGCAAACGCCATATCTTAAAGAGGCTTTTTTTTGGTCTATTTCCACATGCATGCTAATTAAATTGAATAATGTAGTATAAATTGGACAAGCTTTTTCGTAATTGTCAGAATTCCAATACACATCTCCAAGAGTAATTAACGCAGGAACATTGTGCGGGTCATGAGAAAGTTTTTTTACACACTCTTTTATAATTGCGCTTTCGTTTTTGTGATGCTTTTTCTTTGAATTCGGACTGCTAATTTCTCCATCCTTTTTAGACGCAATTGACATCAAAACAATGAGTAAAACCGAACCGCATATAACAGCAATAAGAATAGGTATAATCATTTCAGCCTTCTTTACATTCCTGTACAAATTCTGCAATTCTTTCCATGGCGATTTTTATTTTATCTACCGCAGTTGCGTAGCAGCAACGAATTCTGCCCTCTCCGCCAAGACCAAACACATTGCCAGGAACTACCGCAACGTTGTGTTTTTTGAAAAGCTGTGTTGCAAATTCTTCGCTGGAAAGCCCTGTAGAAGTTATATCTGGAAACATATAAAAAGCGCCTGCTGGCTCAGGAACATTCAATCCCATCTGTAAAAATTTTTCTTCCATAAGGTTTCTGCGCTGCTGATAACTCAAGCGCATTTTTTCAACGTCTTTCCAACCGTTTTTTAGACCTTCTACAGCAGCATACTGACTAAAAATTGGAGCGCAAATCGTGTTGTAACCGTGCAGTTTTACCACTTGCGCCAAAACTTCCGCAGGCGCTGCGATATAGCCGATTCGCCAACCGGTCATAGCGAACGACTTTGAAAAACCGTTCAGGATAATTGTATAGTCTTTCATTCCAGGAAAGCTTCCAATTGAAGTGTGCTTTACACCGTCGTAAACAAGCTCGCAATAAATTTCATCGGAAATCACCCAAAGCTGGTTCTTTTTCGCAACCTCTGCAATTTTTTCAAGCTCGCTGGCAGGAACAACCGTTCCTGTAGGATTGTTTGGAGAGCAAAGCATGATTGCTTTAGTTTTTGCAGTAACAGCCTTTTCTATTTGGTCGGCAGTTGGATAAAAACCGTTTACGCTAGTATCAATAGGAACCACGGTCGCCCCGCAAAGATTTGCAAGAGGCGTGTAGTTTACGTAGCACGGCTGGCAAACAAGAATTTCATCACCTGGATTCAAAATGGTTCTTAGAACGGCGTCTACACCTTCGCTAGCTCCAACAGTAACTAAAACTTCGTTATTCGGATTATAGAACAAGCCGTAGCGTTCCATATAGCGAACAATTTCTTCTCTTAATTCTAAAAGTCCCCAGTTGCTTGTATAAGAAGTGTGTCCTTTTTCCAAGTGATAAAAAGCTTCTTCCCTGATTCCCCAAGGAGTTGGAAAATCAGGCTCGCCTACAGAAAGGCTTATAACATCGTCATGCCCTATAAGCATTTCAAAAAATTTTCGTATTCCGCTAGGAGCTGTTGCCACCATAGCAGAACTAAATCTATCTTTACGAGTATTCAAAATATTCTCCCAAAAGTAATAATACCAAACAATTATGCCATTGCGCCTTCGCGGCGGTCGCGGTCATCTTCAACGTAAACTATATCGTTTTCTTTGTAAGTTTTTAAGATAAAACTTGTTTTTGTAGAGCGAACGCCTTCTAAAGTAGCCAGCTTGCTAGAAACAAAAAATGCGACTTCTTGCAAACTGTCGCCTTCAACTACGACTTTAAAATCGTAGCCGCCGCTCATAAGGTAAAGCGACTTAACTTGCGGAAAGCGATATATCCTATCTGCAAGAGCATCAAATCCCTGTCCTCGTTCCGGCGTCACTTGGATTTGAATTTCTGCGCTAACCTTCGCTTTTGCCTCTCCGCTTTTTTCTGGATTTACAATCGCCGCGTATTTTAAAATAATTCCATCATCTTCTAGCTTTTTTATTATCGCCGCCACTTCCTGAACAGATTTTTTTGTCATTAATGCAATATCTTCCACAGAAAGACGGGCGTTTTGCCGCAACAAATCAAGAATTTCTTCCATAAAAATACCTCTTAGCATGCGATTTATTATTCCCTATTATAGTATAAAGTTTTTTACATTTTTTCAACGCTACATTGAATTTATCTACCTTCTTCAATATAATTCAAGCAAGGCTGGGGATGTCAAAGAATATGCGCCTCACTGTAGTCTTGCGATTTTCACCACTCTTAGCGGAAAAAACGCAACGCGCCAAACTAAAAAAGATTGCAATATAGGAAAATCAAATGGAAAAACTAAAAATTCTTTTAGCAAAAGGCAGAATTTATGAATCGGTATACGAACTTTTAAGCGATGTAGGAATTTCAATTCATCTGCCGGACAGAACTTACTTTCCTACAACTAACCAAGAAGATTTAGCTTTTCAAGTTGTAAAACCGCAGATTACAAGCGCGCTTTTGGCGGAAAACAAAGCAGACGTCGGTTTTTCTGGCAAAGACTGGGTTTACGAAAACGGCGTAGAAAACAAAGTTGTAGAAATAATGGACTTAGGCTTTGACCCTGTGCGAATAGTTGCAGCGATTCCAGAAACAAAAGATTTTTCAAGGCTTTTAGAAAACCCTGTAACAATTGCTACCGAATATCAGTCTTTGAGCAAAAAATGGATTGATTCAAAAAGAATTAACGGAAAAATTTTTAGAACCTGGGGAACATCTGAAGGTTTTGTTCAAGACAGCGAAGATGCCCTTGCTCAAATTCTAATTGACAACACTTCAACGGGCTCTTCTTTAAAAGCAAACAGGCTGAAAATTGTAGATACTCTTATGGAATCTTCTACAAGAATGTACGCTTCTAAAGAGGCTATGGAAGTTCCAGAAAAAAAGCAAAAAATCCTTGAACTAAAAATGCTTTTCGAAGCTGTTCTGGCGGCACGCTCAAGGGTCATGCTTGAAATGAACGTTTCTAAGGACAACTTTGAAAATCTTATAAAAGCAATTCCTTCCATGAAAAGCCCTACAGTATCTCCGCTGTTTGGAAATGACGGTTACGCTGTAAAAATAGCAGTAAAAAAGAGCGAAGTTCCAATTCTGCTGCCAAAACTCCAGCAGCTAGGAGCAACAGATATCCTTGAATATGAACTTAGAAAAGTAATGCTCTAAGACTCTTTTTTATCAGAGGAAACAAATGAGAATCGCAAACGTAGAACGAAAAACTAGAGAGACCTCCATAAACCTTACGCTAAACCTTGACGGAACTGGAAGATGCTGTGTAAAGAATCCAATTGGATTTTTTGACCACATGCTAAAAAGTTTTTGCAAGCACGGAATGTTCGATTTAGAGGGAACACTTGAAGGCGACTTGCAAGTTGACCAGCACCACCTCTTGGAAGACACAGGCATTGTGCTTGGGCAATGCTTTGCCAAAGCTTTAGGCGACTGCGCAGGCATCTACAGAACAGGCTGCTTTATCTATCCAATGGACGAATCTCTTTTACAGGCTGCGGTAGACTTTGGCGGCAGGCCTTACTTGTTTTGCAACGCGCAACTTACTAACATTCCCCTAGTTTCAATCGGGCAAGATGGAAAAGAATCTAGTTTTCAGACAGACTGCTTTGAGGACTTCTGGCAAGGATTTGTAAACGGCGCAAAATGCAATCTTCACCTAGATACTATAAGAGGCAGAAGCGACCATCACAAAATGGAAGGCCTTTTTAAAGCCTGCGCTAGAGCTATCCGAAATGCTGTTGAACTGGACGCAAGGCGCAATGGCGAAATTCCAAGCACAAAAGGAGCTATTGGCAACTAAATATAGCTTTTCATTGACTTTTATGGGAGGTTTTACATGGAAAACGGTATAAATAAAATCAGCGTTTATGGGGATTCTATTCTAAAAGGAGCTGTAACAGGTACCGGAAGCGGCAATATGTTCGACATCATTGCCGAAAACAGCCTTTCCTTAGCTAGCGAAAAATTAGGTTTCGAATTAAACAATCAAAGCGTTTTTGGCAATATAATTACAAAAGCACAAAGAAAACTAAACAAAGAGATAGAAAAAGGAACTGTAGGAGATGCTGCCATTATCGAAAGCGGCGGCAACGACTGCGATTACGACTGGTCACCCGTATGCCTTTCTCCAAACGAAGAACATTCTCAAAGAGTTCCTCTTGAAGAGTTTATAAACATTCTTGACCAAATGGTAAAAAGTTGCCGCGCAAACAAAATAACGCCGATTTTAATGAGCATGCCTCCTTTAGTAGGCGACCGATGGTTTAATCACATCTGCAAAAACTATGACGAAAACGCTGTAAAAGAGTTTACAAGAAACATTCCAGACGTTCTTTACCGCAACCACGAAATTTACAATATGCACATAGTAAAGTACGCTTTTAAGAATAACGTGCAGCTTGTAGATATGCGCCTTGCAATGCTAGAAACGCCTGACTATAGAAGACTTATGTGCATGGATGGCATTCACCCGAACCAGGAAGGATATAAATTTATGGCTTCCGTCTGGGAGAAAGAATTGCCTCTTATAAAAAAAGAATAGGCTAAAAAAGCTCGTAAGTTTCATCATATTTTACGACGGTAACATTTTTATAGCCATGTTCCCGAAGATACTGAGTAAAGAAATCTTGTGAATCCTTTTCTCCATGAACCATAAAAATATTTTTCAAGCGGCTAGTATCTATAGAATCAAGCCATTGCGTCATCTCTTCATAGTCAGCATGGGCGCTAAACGCATTAATCTGTTCAACTTTTGCATTCACGTGATACCAATCCCCTAAAATCTTGACTTCTTTTTCTCCATCGCGAATTCTGCGTCCCAGCGTGTTTTCTGCCATATACCCAACAATTAAGACAGTGTTTCGCTCATCGCTAATATCGTTCGCAAGATGATACAAAACCCGCCCAGCTTCGCACATTCCATCCGCGCTAATAATAATCATAGGCCCTTCTTTTTTGTTCAAAGCCTTTGATTCTTCAACGCTTGTCGTAAACGAAAGAGAGCCGAATCCAAAAGGATTTTTATGATGCTTTAAAAAAGCTTCGTTCACGCTTTCGTCGTAACATTCAGGGTGAACGCGGAAAACACTGGTTGCGTTTGCGGCCATTGGAGAATCAACATAAATCGGCACAACAGGTATTTTCTTTTTATCTGTAAGCAGGTGCAAGTAGTAGACAAGCTCTTGGACTCGCTCTATCGCAAACGAAGGAATTATAATCTTTCCTTTTTTTGCGCAGGCTTCCTTAACAATTCGCTGCAATTCTTTCATTGCAAATTCCCGGTCTTCATGCTTGCGATTTCCGTAAGTGCTTTCAAGGACAATGTAATCTGGAGATGGCATATCAGTTGCAGGAGGGCGTATAATAGGTTTTTCTTTTCGTCCAATGTCTCCTGTAAAAAGAATCCTGGTTTCTGTATCTCCTGTAGAATGTTGATATGGAACTGTAAATTCCCTGTGCATTCCACGAATCGTAACATAAGCAAAAGCAGAGCCTAAAATATGGCCTGCGTCAAAAAATTCCAACTGAACATCTGGAGCAATGTACATCTTTCTGTTGTAGGAAAGACTTATAATCTGGTTTGCAGTTTTTACGACATCATCTTCATCAAACAAAGGTTTCCAAACAAATTTTTCACCTTTCTTTTTCGCCTGTTTCGCAAGGAACTCCGCATCTCTAGCTTGAATTCTAGCGCTATCCATCATTACAAGGTTCGCAATATCGCGAGTTGCTGGCGTTGCGTAAATATTTCCTCTGTAGCCTTTTTTTGTAAGAACTGGAAGAAGTCCGCAGTGGTCGTAATGTCCGTGCGTAAGGATTACAGATTCTATTTTATCAGCAGCAATATCAAAGTCACGGTTTTTTTCATCGCTTAGTTTTCGCTTGCCCTGAAAAGCTCCGCAGTCAACCATAAAAGACCGGCCATCGATTTCAAAAATATGTTTTGAGCCTGTAACTTCCTGCGCGGCTCCCAAAGAATACAAACTAATTCCCATTTTCAGCTCCCTTGATGTTGTTTTAGGAAAGAACTGTCTTGCACGTTTTGCCGTGCTTATGCAGTTCCACTTTAGTTTTTATTTTATCACGCTTGTGGCAATTAACAAGAAAAAAAACAAGGAAAAACATTGTATTTAGACTTTTTGAATGGTATTATAATAAATCCAAGTAAATTTGATTTAGCATAGATTAGAAAACTGCAGGGGTCTTATGTATTCACGGATATTAGAACATGCACCTGAGCGCATAATACAAAATGGAAAAATAAATTTCGGCACATTTTATGGAAGCCCTAAAAAAATAGACATAAGAGGCGTAAAAGCGCCTTTCGCAGGAATTCCTACCTGGCGTTTTTTTTCTAATTTCAGAATAAAAAGCCGGATATTCTTTGTATTCTCGAACGAGCATTACATTGGAATGATAGAATTCTTTGACGACAAAGCGTTTGGCATCGCCGAAGTCATTTTCTGGGACAAAAGGACAGGTCAAAAGTATGCGTACCATTCCTTTATGGGACCTAGACGCCGTTTTGTTCCAACAAACACCCAGATTGCAGCCTGCAACACTTTTGGCAAAAACAGAAACATAAAAATCAGCTGGAACAAAAACCACAACTCTATTTCTATGACATTTTTTGTTAAAGGCGACAAGTTTAGACCGTTCGCAAAAGCTAGGTTTAATACATTTTTTCCATCAGACGAAAAAAGCGAATTTCTTACAGTTACGCCTGCCCCTACAACGCAGCGTTGCAGCGCAACCTGGTCTATTCCTTTAAGGGTTGAAGGCGGCATTCAGCTTGGCAAAACAAAAAAAAGCATTAATCCAATAGCGCAAGAAAAAGGACTTGGATTAATGCTCCTGAATAGAATTTATTTAAAATTTCATTCGACTAGCGAAGTCATGTTCGGGCTGGCAAAGCAGAATGAAAAAAACATTATCTTTCATTTTTCAACGGACAATCAGGAATCGCTTGATTCAGACCAGTACAACAACAATATGCTTTCTGTAAACGAACAAATAACTGCTATGCCGCCCGTATGCATAACGCATCCTTTTGGAATTGAAAAAAAATGGATTGTTCAAGACACAGAAAGCATGGTTGACCTTTCTTTTACACCGGTTTCTGTTGCAAACAGAACTTTAAACATAATCTTTATGAGAAATACTTACTCAAAAATATATGGAACATTTGACGGGGTTTTAATGACAAAAGACGGAGAAAAAATTGTTCTAAAAAATTGTCCAGGTATTGTAAAGAAAAACCTGCTCAGATTGTAATTTTATTCTTACGCGAGGTAAAAAAAATATGACAGATGAAAATAAAAAGCCAACTCAGGCAGATTGGGAGCCAGGAACATTAGACAAAACTCGCCAAGCGATAGGAAAAATTGACCCGATAGAAGCTGAAGCAATGGCTCAAAAACTTGGCGGAAAAGTTATGTACGAACGCTCTTCTTCAGCTTCACAGAATTCTTCCAGCCAGCCGAACAAAAACGGAAGAATTATTCGCAATCAGACTTCAAATTCTTCGCCAAAACCTCAGGAAACTACGCAAAAAGCTACACCCGCAAAAGGAAGAAACAAGCAGGAAGAGCTTATTCAGATTCCTGCAAAACTGAGCACTCAAATTGACCATTTAATGATGAGTTCAGAGTATGAAATAAAACCAAACTATGGAATCTTTAATTTTATAAAGTATTTTCAAAACAAAGGACACGAGCAAGTCATTACAGAATTCTGCACTGTAACTTTAAAACATCATATAGAAAATCTTCAGTCGTTTATAACCGTAATTAAAACACTGATTCAAATTGCGCCTTCTTCTTATAAAACAAAAATCGCAAACAGCAACGAGCCTAAATTCAAATTTCTTAGAATGGTTGCCGGCTGGAATATGCAAGGCATAAAACTTGCTCACATAGAGCTTCAAGACCTTACACAGCCTTATTATGTGCAAGACCTTATTCCTTACGTAAAAGCTACATACCGTCTTTTGATTCAAGTCTACTACTACGGTGAAAATAAAATTCCAAAGCTTATAAAAGAAATTTATACAGACGAAAACAGCTACCAAGACGCTCCACACGAAAAATTAAGTTTATTTGCAAAAGAAGCAATTACATCTTGGCTATACATACAAAACGAAATTGTAAAAAAGCTATATCCGCTGTTAATGAGAATGTGTTCAGACACTTTTGAATCTTATCCAGATTTTTTTAGAGTAAAAGTTGCAGAAATTTTAAAATTTGTAGGATTACACAAATACGACCTTCTTTTGCCAGAAAAACCAAAAGATGAAAACGGCGCAGAAAAGGGCACGGACGAAAATTCCAAGCCAAAAGCGCCTGCTCGCCCAACAAGGGGAATGAAAGATTCTGTTGTAGTAACAGGCTTAAGCCTTTTAGAGCAATTGTTTCCTCAGGCAGGATTTAAAAATCTTGAAAACCATCCGGACATGTTTCCATACTTTCAGCCGCTTTACAAATTCGCAGATGGATTCAATGTCCTTAGCCCGGAAAACCCGTTGCAAGTTACCGTTGTTCTTCTAAAAATCGTGGAAGACCTATTCCAAGGATGTAGAAACATTGTTTTTTCTGAACAAGTTCTTTCAAATTCGTCTTCAAAAATAACAGACAACATTGCAAATGTTCTTGAAGAGTGGGCAAATTACCGCGAAACGTATTTTGAGCGTTTTTATTGCGAGCCGCTGAACGATTTTGTGAACCAGGCATATTCACAGGAAGATTTTGAAAACACTCAGTACGGAAGAAAACTGCTTACAAACATAATGTGGCAAACTCAGTACCTTTTTTTGCCGAACTTTAAGTTTGACCAGCTGACTTTGGAACGTCCTGCAAACGAAGGAAAATTAATTCCACTTGGCACGCGCACAGATTTCATTCGAAAATTTCTTACAGAAGTTGTCGCCCAATGCGATGCCGCATCTTCAACAAGAGGACCTGTTTCAAAAGTTCAAAATCCATGGGAACACTACCGTTTTGACATCCAAAACGAAGTTTCAAAAAGGCTGGACATTCTTTTAGGGGCGAAAAACACTAGCCCAACTACAAATGCGAACAATGCAAACTTATTAAAATATACGCTCTGCATTATTTCTGTTCTTGACTGGTGGATAAACAACCCGGACAGCCCAGCATACACAACATCGCCAAGACATATATATAGAATCAGCGAAGTTGACGGGCGGCCTAAGTTCAGCGTTCCGGAAAGAACCGACCAAAACCATCTGTTTGTAGAGCAAATAAAAGCTGCAATGCAAGCAAAAAAATAGATTTTAATTTTCTATAGATTTTTGGCTCTAGCCCGAAAATGACAGAAAAAAAGACTTTCGAGACTACCCTACTTATTTTTATTGGAGAAAACATGTGCAAAAACATCAACGTTCCTGAAATATTTGGAAAAAACGTTTTTAATCAGCAGGTCATGAAACAACTGTTGACTACAGACACCTTTGAATCATTAAAGCATACAATGGAAGAAGGAACTCCTCTTAATCTTGACGTAGCCAACCAAGTTGCAGACGCAATGAAGCAGTGGGCTATTTCAAAAGGAGCAACCCACTACACGCATTGGTTTCAGCCGCTTACAGGCATTACAGCAGAAAAACACGACAGCTTTATAACTCCCACATCAGAAGGCCGTGTCATAATGAGTTTTTCGGGAAAAGAGCTTATAAAAGGCGAACCAGACGCCTCTTCTTTTCCAAGCGGCGGGCTTAGAGCGACTTTTGAAGCGAGAGGTTACACGGTTTGGGACCCTACTTCTTATCCTTTTGTAAAAGACCATTCATTATGCATTCCTACCTCATTTTGCGCATATACCGGAGAGGCCCTTGACAAAAAGACTCCTCTTTTGCGCTCCATGGAAACTCTAAACGAGCAGGCTCTTCGCATTTTGCGGCTGTTCGGCTCAAATGCAAAGCACGTTACAACCACAATGGGTCCGGAACAGGAATATTTCCTTGTGGATGAAAAAATGTGGCAGCAGCGCAAAGACCTTAGAATGACTGGAAGAACTCTTTTCGGAGCAAAACCTTGCAAAGGCCAGGAAATGGATGACCAGTATTTTGCGGCAATTAAACCTAGAATCGTAGAATACATGGAAGATTTGAACCAAGAGCTTTGGAGCTTAGGAATATATGCAAAAACCGAGCACAACGAAGCCGCTCCAGCCCAGCATGAAATGGCTCCGATTTTTACAACCAGCAACCTCGCCTCTGACCAGAACCAGCTAACAATGGAAATAATGAAAAAAGTTGCAAGGCGGCACGGAATGGTTTGCCTTCTTCACGAAAAACCTTTTGCAGGCGTAAACGGAAGCGGCAAGCACAACAATTGGTCAATTGCAACCGACGAAGGCGAAAATCTTTTCGCCCCAGGAAAAACCCCTCGCGAGAATGCTCAATTTCTTTTGTTCCTTACAGCAGTTCTAAAGGCCGTTGATGAAAACCAGGACTTGCTTAGAATTACGGTTGCAAGCGCAGGCAACGACCACCGCCTTGGCGGTTATGAAGCCCCTCCTGCAATTATGTCCATCTACTTGGGCGAAGAGCTTGAAGCGATTCTAAAATCTATAAAGGATGGAACACCTTACGCAGCTGGCTCAAAGCAAAAAATGGATATTGGCGTAGATGTTCTTCCTGCAATTCCAAAAGATTCAACAGACAGAAACCGCACAAGTCCATTCGCATTTACCGGAAACAGATTTGAATTCCGTTCTGTAGGTTCTTCTCTTTCAATTTCAGGACCAAATACAACCTTGAATTCAATTTTAGCCTATGCGCTAAAACAATATGCAGACAAACTGGAAAAAGCCAAAGACTTTGAAAAAGAACTGCAGAATCTTATAAAAGACGAAATAACAAAGCACTGGAAAATTGTATTTGACGGCAACGGATACGATTCTAGCTGGCTAGAAGAAGCAGAAAAACGCGGCTTGATGAATCTAAAGACACTGCCAGATGCGATGGCCCGCTATCTAGATGAAAAAAACATTCGCCTTTACACAGAACTCGGCGTTTATACAAAAACAGAAATGGAAAGCCATTACGACATCAAGCTTGAAAAGTATTGCGGTATTTTAAACATTGAAGTTGAAACAATGCTAGAAATGATAAACAAGGATATTATTCCGTGCGCGTTTAAGTATATGCGGGAAGTTGCAAAAACAATTGCAGATATAAAAAACGCTATTCCGCTTGCAAAATGCGCAGCAGAAACAGCGCTCCTTGAAAAGCTTTCAGAACTCACAGATGCTCTTGCAAACAAATCAGAAGAATTGTCAAAAAAACATTCTGCAGCAAAGCAACTTAAAGACAACATGAAGATTTCTATGGAATATGTTCAAAAGGTAATACCTGCAATGGCGCAAGCTAGAGCAATTGCCGATGAAATAGAGCCTTTGCTTGGAGAAGATTTTAAACCTTACCCAAGCTATGAAGACCTTTTGTTTTCAGTTTAAACGCTAGCCCGTAAGCAGATTGCCCGGTCAAGCCGGGCAATGACAGAATACCTCTAGAAAAGATACACTTTTGTATGTTTTTCTAAAAATCCGAAGTTCAGGCTAATTAAAGCTCGCCAGATTCAGCGGCGCCTGGAAGACCTATATCTGTGCGGAAAAATGCCCCCTCAAAAGTAACAGCATTTACCGCCTGATATGCGTTTTTCCAAGCAAGCTCAAAAGTCTCGCCAAAAGCGCTGCAAGCAAGAACTCTTCCACCGTTTGTAACCAGTCTTTCAGTAGAACTTCTGCGGTCCATAATTGCACCCGCTATGAAAATTTTTGCCCCAGTTTCCGCAATTTTTTTTGCGTCAATTGTAATCTTTTTTCCCTTTTGATAGTGGTTTGGATAACCGCCGCTTACAACTACAGGCGCAACTTGAAATCCTTTTTTCCATTTGAAATCAAAGTCATTCAAAGTTCCATCCACAATCGCTTGGCACATTTGCGCAAAATCAAAATCCATTAAAGGAAGAACTGCTTGAGTTTCCGGATCCCCTAAGCGAACATTGTATTCAAGAAGTTTTGGACCGTCTTTTGTAAGCATTACGCCGAAAAATAAAAATCCTCTATAATCAAAGCCTTCCTGCTCCAGTCCTTTAAGCGTAGGTTCAAGACAGTCTTTTTTAAACTGCTGCATAGTTTCTTCAGAAACATCTGAAATAGGGCAAACTGCTCCCATTCCTCCAGTATTAGGTCCTTTCGCGCCATTTCGCAAGCGTTTGTGGTCTCTAGCCGGTAAAAACGGCACTATCGCTGAAGTTCCATTCTTTGTTGATTCTTTTGTAACAGAAACTGCAGAAAGAACAGAAATTTCAACTCCTTGAAGATAGTCTTCTATAACAAGCGTTTTGCCGGCGTTTCCAACTCTTTCGCCTTCCATAAAATCAGCAATTGCTGCAAGGGCTTCTTTTTCCGTCGCAGCTACCACAACACCCTTTCCTGCGGCAAGACCGTCAGCCTTTATTACAATAGGAGCTCCGTGTTCTTTTACATAATTTTCAGCATCGGTTTTGTTTGTAAAAGTTCTGCTTTGAGCGCACGCAACTGAATACTTCATCATAAATTCTTTAGAAAGATTCTTGCTGGCTTCTAGCTGCGCAGCTGCCTTTTTAGGTCCCACGCAAGGAATTCCTTCGTTCCAAAATTCATCCGCAAGTCCTTCTGCAAGAGGATTCTCTGGTCCTATAACTGCAAGGTTACAATTTTCATGCTTTGCAATCTGAGTAAAAGGATTTTTTTCTTTTAAAATATAACTACATTCAGACGGGGCAACATTTACGCATTTCGATTCTTTTGCAGTGCCGCCATTTCCAGGAACGCAAACAACCTTTTCAACTTTAGGACTCTGTGCGAGTTTCCATGCAATGGCATGCTCTCTGCCACCGCTACCAACTACTATTACATTCATACTTAGATTTTACATTAAAAGATTACATTGGTAAATAAATACAGCGAAATGACTTGCAAAAAATATAATTTTTCATTGTAAAGAGCAAGATTTTTGTTTATAATGGAAATATGTCAACGCTATTTGTAGTTGGAACGCCAATCGGCAACCTTAATGATATTACCTTTAGAGCTGTAGAAACTTTAAAAAAAGTTGAAGTCATAGCCGCAGAGGATACTCGTCATACATTGCAACTTCTAAATGCGTTGGAATCTAAAGGCTTGATGACTCATAATGAAATCAAAAAGCCTATGATAAGCTGCCGTTCGCAAAACGAAGAGACGGCGGCAAAAAAGATTATTGAATTAATGGAAAACGGCAAAGATGTTGCTTACGCAAGCGACGCTGGAACTCCTGGAATAAGCGATCCTGGTGAAGTTCTTGTCGAACTTGTTCGCAAAGCAGGTCATTCTGTTGTTCCAATACCGGGACCTAGTGCTTTTGCAACTTTAGTAAGCGTGGCAGGCTCTGGCGGAAAAACTTTAATCTTTGAAGGTTTTCTTTCTCCAAGTCCTGGAAAAAGACGAAACCGGCTAAAGGCGCTTTTAGCAACAGGAAATGCAATAGTTTTGTACGAAAGTCCGTTCAGAATTATAAAGTTACTAACGGATATTGCCGATATAGAAAGTGAACGTCGGCTAGTTATTGGACGAGAACTAACAAAACTGCACGAAGAAATTATAGAAGGCACAGCTTTAGAATTGCGAAATAACTTTGCTGAAAGAAATGCTATCAAAGGTGAATTTGCAGTTTTCATTTTTGGCATAAAAAAGGTTCAGATTTCTGATGAAACTACCGATAATTAAAAGGTAGAAGGTAGGATTAATATGATGGGTATTGAAAAACTTACAGGAATAAACGCTATTCAGAATGTGCAGGGTTCTCGCCGTACAAATGGAACTGAAAAATTCGGCCGCATTGAAGATTCAGTTTCTGTATCTGCAGAAGCCAAGGCAATGGCAGAAACATACTACATGAAGCAAGTCGCTTCAGAAACTCCTAACGTAAGAGCTGACAAAATCGCCGAAATTAAAAGCAAGATTCAAAATCCAAACTATCTTAATGAAAGCGTTATAGCATCTGCTGCCAATCGCATCATGGAAAGCTTTGGATTGTAATTTAAAGATAAACCACTATTCGCTTTAGGTTATAACAAAGGCATTCTTGGGATAACATCTCGGAATGCCTTTTTTATTTAAGGTTTATGTAAACCTTAAAAACGGCTGGACCAAGGTCTTGAATGCAAGCGTACCTTGACCGGGCGTATTTTTGATTTATAAAATTCTTGTGGAGAATATAATGAACGATCTTATTTTTAAAATTTCGCCAAATATAATTCTTGGCTCTTACACAATAACAAGGCTTTCTCAGTATATAAAAACTTTTGGCACAAGATTTATAATTCTTACAGACCCAGTTTTAAGAGAATTCAAAATTATTGACAAAGTTGTACAGTCGCTAAACGAACACAAAGTGGAATATTTTGTTTGCGAAGAAATTACCGATGGAGCTAATTCAAAAGAAATAGAACAAATCTTAAAACTTGCAAAAGAAGGCTATGTTCACGGCATCATAGCTGTTGGCGGTGAAAAAATTCAGCACGCCGCAGCAATTGTCGCCTCTTTATTCAACGAAATTCACGACATATATGATTTTATAGATGGAGCAATTCCTACGTCCGCTCCGCTTCCTTTAGTCTGTATTCCAACAACAATGCGAGCTCCTTATTCATTTACATCTTCCATTCCGATTATAGATTCAAGGAGCTGGCAGACAAAATTATTAAAAATACAGAACAATGTTTGCCGCCTTATGGTGTGGGAACCGAATTTTTACATAACACTTACTGAAAATCAGCTTGCTTCAATGGGGATTGAAACCATGTGCCTTGACACAGAAGCTTACCTCTCTCAAAAAGCAAATTTTCTAAGCGATATGTTCTG
This sequence comes from uncultured Treponema sp., assembly GCA_934667505.1. GTDB lineage: Bacteria > Spirochaetota > Spirochaetia > Treponematales > Treponemataceae > Treponema_D. The sequence goes on from CAKULY010000004.1 coordinate 54,295, forward strand.
CGAAAAAGGCGCAGAACTTTTAGGATACGCAATAAACGGGGCGAAAAGCCTTGAAATATCAACTCCAGCAGAAGTGCTTTTGGCAGAGGGAGGCTGCATGACTTCACTTGCAACCTCATCTAGTTCTGTAGGAACGGCAAGCCTTATTTCATTGATTGCAAATTCAAAGTTCAGAATTAGCCGCTCTTTAGTCTGCGCAATCATGTTTCCATATATAATTGAAGATTGCGCAAAGTTCAAATCTAATAAAATTGAATATCTGGGCAAAAAATTTGGACTAATACCAGCAGAATCGTACAGAGAAGAAGCTTGCAAAGCCTTTGCAGAAAACGTTCGCCAAAAGTTAGCAAAAGAAAATCTTCCAACAAGACTAAAAGATTTAAATCTTACAATAGAGCAATTAGCCACAATAGCAGATGAATCTAGCTCATTAGAAATTGCAACGACTTTGCCACGCAGCATGACAGCAGATGACATTTTTAACATGTTAAAACAGGCTTACTAAAAATGATAGAACCTTCAAAACTTTTTCAACTAGACGGCGGACAAAAGAGAAGAAAACTAGCTTTAACTTTTGGAGCCTTAGAAAGAGATATTGCGGGCATTGCAGAAAAAGGAACTGAATACAATTTTAAAGCAATGCCGCGAAGCGAGTACACAAAAAAGCTAGCTGAAATTTTGTTAAAAGATCCGAAACTTCCTCCGCAAGCAGCTACAGAATTAAAATCGCTTTTAAGCGAAAAGCCATTTGACGAGCTTAGGGTTTGTAATTATGCAAGAAACCAGCTTCTTGCAATAATAGGAACGTTCCCTGCCGAATGGGACCTTGTAATTGCTCCGCACGCCTTGCCCACAGACGAAAACGGTCTTGTCCGCAAGCGGGATTTTTTCCCGGGCGTATGCGTTTATGCAGAAGATATTCGCTCGCCTTTTAACATTGGCTCAATCTTTAGAACTGCAGAGGGTCTTGGCGCTGAAAAAATTTACATTTCTCCGAACTGTGTAGACCCGATGCAGCAACGCTCTATTAGAAGCGGCATGGGCTGCGTAGAAACAATGGGATTTTCAAGGATTTCAGTTGATAATCTGCCTAGCGAAACACCAGTTTTCGCGCTAGAAACAGGCGGAACTCCAATAAATGACTTTAAGTTTCCAAGACAGGGAATATGCATAATCGGGTCAGAAGAACTAGGCGTTAGCCCTCAAGCCTTAAAAAAAGCCACTTACGGAACTGTAACCATTCCGATGAAAGGACTAAAGGCATCCTTAAATGTGGGAGTTGCTTTTGGAATCCTTATGCAAAAATGGATTGAATACATTAGTGCTGAATAATTCTAATTTATTTCTTTGAATTCTGCTCTTCAAAACTAGAATTCAGTTTTTCAGAAATCTTAGCAAACTGACTTTCAGAAGGAATTCTAAACATAGAAAGAACATCCTGGTCAATCTGATAATATTCAATTCTCTTTTCCTGATAGTGAACAAGCATGTCCGCAAGATAAACAACGCTGGCAAGAGTCATTGTATCTTCCGGGGCATTTTCAGGGGAATGATGATACCTGATTACGTTTACAATTATGGGCGGGAAATTCCATTTTTCTGCAATTTTTGCTCCAATTTCACCATGATTTACTCCTGAAAGAATTTTTTCAAACAGTTCGGGTTCAACTCCTTTTGACTTGCAAACAATTCTAATCCTTTCCAAAAAAGACGGATGTATTGTTTCAAAAATAATTTTTCCCATGTCATGCAAAAGACCGCACACATAAGAATCTTCCACAACACTTCTTTGGGAAGAACAAAAATTTCTAGCAATGTTATAAGAATAATATGCAACTTTATATGCGTGGTTCCACAAACTTTCTGTGCTTCCAGGAACAGAAGAAAACGCCTTTATAGTTCCTATTGTAAAAAGCATATTTTTTATGCCATGCAAGCCAATAAGTTTTACAGCTTCAGCAATACTTTTACAAGGCTGGCTCAAACCAAAGGCGGCGGAATTTACTAATTTTAACAGTTCGCCAGTAAGGGCAACATCATTGCTTATTTGAACTGCGATATCTGAAATTTTTGAATCGGGTTCTTCAAGCAGTTTGCTCAATCTTGCGATATTTTCCGGAAACTGCGGTAGGCTGTTAATTGAATCTTCAAACTCTTTTGAAATAATATTGATTTTGTCTTTTACTTCACTATTTAGTGGAAGTATAATTCTTGTTATAGTTTCCCCATTTTCAGAAAGAATTTGAAAATTTTCTTCTGTAAGACCAATCTCTTTTAGCATAAGAATCATTATAACAATGCCAAGGCCAGCCCCTTCCGAATCATCTAAAACCTGGTTTAAGGCATCTTCAATCGAAGCATACTTTTGAGCCCTACGCATTTTTTCATAAATTCGCTTGTATTCAAAGACCGTTATTATAGAATTATTGCGAACTTCCATTTTTATTTTATTATTTCGATACTGCAACATCAGCTTTACGTAAAGCCCGGCATCTTTTTGCGCTTGCAAATAGTAATTAATATTATTCAGAGTTTCATACTTAAAATCTTTCATTCCCAAGTTGTAGTCTTGTTCGCTTGTAATGTCTAATTTTTTTTCTTTGAAATAAATTCTTTTTGTATTTGCTTTTTTTGCGTTTGTAACCAACTCTTGCATACAATAAGTCAGATACGGAATCATGAAATTTTGATCTAATTCCTTTAAAAAACTAGTAAGCACATTGCCCATATACACTTCCATATCGTGAGGCAGCGTATATGTGTTTATGGAAAGAGGTACGCCAGAACGAATTGCCATCTTTATTTTTAAAATATCTATTGATGTATTATGATTCGTCATTTTTTGCCTACAGTTTTATTTAGCCAAATTTCGAATTAAAAAGAATGAATAGAAGAGTCAAAAGTTTTTTGCAGTTATAAAAAACTAGACTTTCGACCTTTTATTTAATCTATCAATTATCTAAAAAAAAGTTAAGTAGCCCCAAACTTCGTTTTTTTTATAACTGCGAAAAAATGCTTTCAGCGAATTTTCAATTTGCTTACGCTTTTATTCACTTTCCTAAAAACTCAGCATTTGAGCTATTAAAAAACTAGTCGTCGGAAATTGAAATGTCTACAAGCTGGCCAACTTCACGCAATTTTTCTACTAATTCGTGAAGCTCAAAGTTTTCTGGAGCTTTTACAGAAAAAACAAGAGTCGTTCTTTTTAACTCTAAGGATTCAGACATATTTAAATCGCGAAATATAAAACCTGCGCTAGAAATTATGGCTCTTATTTTTTTTAAATCCATTGTGTCAGACGCATAGGTCAATGCAAGCCTTTTGGTTTTTTCTGCCGGGAAAAGCTTCATTTCGGCGAAGCCTAAAAAAATCAAGCTTAAAACAGAAACCGACAAGGTTACCGCAACTATAAAAAATTCACCTACGCCGCAAGCGAGTCCCAATGCGCAAGCCGTCCAAATAACAGCGGCGGTTGTAAGCCCACGGATATTCAAGCCTTGATGAATAATTGCTCCGCCGCCAACAAAACCAATACCTGTAACAACGCCTGCCGCAATTCTTGCAGGATCACCTTTTACAACAGACTTTTCCGCAATAAGAACAGAAAGCATACACATGACTGCAGAAGAAACACATATCAAGATAAGCGTCCGCATACCTACAGAATGGTATCTGCGCTTCCGTTCAACTCCTAAAACAAGGCCGCACACAAAGGCAGCGCACAACCTTGCAAGACAATCAACATACCAATTTCCAAAAGACATTTTAAACTTCCCTTTTAGCCCGAATGTCGAGTTTCTTTACAAATTGTAAATTCGCTTACACTTTTGTTCATTTTCCTAAAAACTCGAAGTTCGGGCTATCTAAACAACGAAAAAGAACTTGGATTCTTGCTTCCAGCTTTTACCCAGGCAAGAGCATTTTTTGCGCTTGGCTTATGCTTTGCCAAAAGAGCAGCTTCTATATAAAAATCCAGCCATTGGGAAAGCGAACTATCTTTTTTAAGGATTTCATTGTTTTCGTCACCAGAAACAAGCAAAACCTGCACGTTCTCGTTATTAAACTGCATTGCCGCAACACTTTCAGCAAAAGTAGCAAACGCAGCCTCTGATGCCGCAACTAAAGGATTAGCAATATCTATTCCAGCTGATTTTAGCACTGGGTTAAGAATTGCATCCCTAAGCGAGGCAACTGGTTTTAATATAAAAACGATTGTAGCCTTCGAGCCATGCTGTTGAATTCTATTTAGAACTTCCATTACAAGGTATTGAAACCCTAAAATCATGCTATCGTTAGCATAAGAACATGCATCTAACGAAAAAGAAGAAAACTTTCTAGCAAAGTATTCAGCGTCAAAGTAAAAAATAAAACGGTCTGGAACACCGATTAACGATTCTGCCTGCAAAATCAATGCCCTAGCAGCCACTGCAGAACATTTATTCCAGGTTAAAACTTTTATATCTTTTGAAGAAAGTCCTTTTGATTCTCCATTTTCATCTGCAACAACAACATTGTTTCCAGAAAGCGCAAAAGAATCTGCAAATTCCGCTATAGAAGGAAGCTCCTTTCCTGCAATCAAAATATTTTTTGCCATGCCCTAATTATACTTTATAATTCTTCTTTTAGAAAGTATTCATTCAGGATTTATCAAACCCCTGAAAACAGCTGAGCCAAGGTCTTGAGCGTAAGCGCGCCTTGACTAGACGTATTTGACATCTATCTGAGCAATAAACGACAAACTAGATTTTTGCCTTTTCAGACATTCTGGCAAACATTTTTGCAGGCACTTATGCTCAGGCAGCTGCGCAAATAATCACACAAATAATTGCCATCTTGAAAAAAATATTCTGCTGAATATAATTTATTTTCAATCATGGATGCGCTTCTTTTTTCTATAAATGCTGTTTTTCCTTTATTATTGCTTTCCGCTTTAGGCTTCTACATAAAGCAAAACGGGACCATAAACGATGAATTCTTAAAATGCGGAAACAAGTTTTGCTTTAAATACGGCTTTTTGGCAATGATGTTTACGAACATCTATAAAATTGAAAACCTTGCTTCTATAAGATGGAACGTTGTTATATTTGCCGTCCTTGTAATAGCTGTGCTTTTTTTTATTGGATTAATCTACGTCATTTTTTTTATAAAAGATTCAAAGCAAAAAGGTGTGGTTCACCAGGCATTTTATAGGTCAAATTATGCGACAATAGGTCTTCCGCTTGCGTTCAATATTGCTGGCAACGAAGGACTTGTCCTAGCCGCGCTTATATCAGCATTTTCTGTGCCCGCATTCAACATTTTAGCTGTAATTTCACTTTCTGTATTTAAAGAAAGCGAAGAAAACCTAAATAGCGGTGCAAAAGCAACATTAAAAAAACACTTGCATACAATTTTGTTTGTATTAAGACAGATTGCAACAAACCCCTTGATTCTAGGAGTTTTAGCTGGTCTTGCTTGCGTTGCAGTTCGTCCTTACTGCGGAAACTGGCGTTTTTCTACAGGAAATCTAAGATTTCTTTACAAAAGCATAGAAGCACTGGGAAGCATTGCCCCTTGGTTTTCCCTTATACTGCTTGGCGGCCAGTTCAAGTTTTCATCAGTAAAAAAACTTCTTCCGCAAATAAGCGCAAGCGTAATTGCAAGACTAATCTTCGCGCCAATACTTGGCATGCTTATTGTAATCTTTCTTCCACCAGTATTTGGATTTAGACACTTTGAAAACGCCGAATATGCAGCGTTATTCGCGCTTTTCGCCACTCCAGAAGCCGTTGCAAGCGTGGCAATGGCAGATCAAATGGACGCAGACAGTGAGCTTGCCGGCCAGATTCTTGTATGGACAGCGTTCTTTTCAATGTTAACGCTCTTTGCCTTTACCGCATTTTTTAAACACTTTGGATTTTTTTAAATAAAACTGATAATTCCATTTGCAATATAACTGCATATATCTTACAATAAAGGATATATTAAAAATGCATTCATAGGAGTTTACAGAATGAACAAATCAGAACTTATTGACGCAGTTGCAAAAGATTCAGGACTTACAAAAAAAGATTCGGAAGCAGCTCTCAAGGCAATCATTGAAAACATTGCAAAGGCTTTAGAAAAAAAGGAAGATGTACAACTTATAGGATTTGGAACTTTTTCTGTAGGAGAACGTGCTGCTCGCTCAGGACGAAATCCTAAAACAGGCGAAACAATTACTATAAAAGCTTCTAAATCTCCAAAATTCAAGCCAGGAAAAGCACTTAAAGACAGAGTAAACAAATAAGCCTAAAGTCAGTTTTTTGTTTTAAAAGAGGTTGTCCAAAAGAAGCGACATATTGAATTTATTTTAGATTCAAACGATGTTAGATTTTAAGCTTTTGGGGCAGCCTCTTTTTTATTTGCAAGAACATTCTTTATATCTTGCAAAGCGACTTTTGGCGAACCTGAACGAACTACGGCATCTTCAACTTCGTTTAACTCCACATCATTTAAGTCTTTTATAAAATCAACAAATTGGTCTGCAGAATACAAAATTTGAGCACGGTCTAAAATCTGTATTGCAAGCCGCCCCATTACCTTTGCATGGACTTCTGTAATTCCCATTAAAACATATAAAAAAGCAGCCGCACGCCCCACAATTCTATCGCAAACAGAATAACCTGAATAATTTCTTCCGCTTTCAACAAGCTTTACTAAAAGTTCGATTCCGCCGTCCGCAAAACATTCAGTCTTTTCACCTTTGCAGAGAACAAGCGCACAGCCTTTTGAATAAAACAGATTTCTTGCTGTTTGGATATCCGAATCGTTTTGAACTTTGCGCGCTATGTAAGGAACAAATGCAGTTCCCGTTATTTTCCGGCTTATACTTATTCCATCTCCAATCCTGTAAAAATCTGTGTGGAATTCTTTATTTTCTTTTAAAAAATCTATGTATTTTCTTATTTTTTTTACAAGCTTTATAGTGCTATAATTTTGCGTTAGACTCAAATCTTCGACCATTCCGTGAAAAGAAAGATTGTCGCTTATTATGACACCCTTAGGCGAAAGATTCTGCTTGTATTTTTCAAAAAACTTAATGTACTGAGCTTTTGCGGCGTCTATAAAAATTAAATCAAATTCGCCAGCGATGTCGGTTGCGAGCAAGGCGTCTTCACAAAAAATTGTTATGCGGTCTTCTAAACCGTTGTCGTGAAAATTTTGCTTTGCTCGAATTACCTTGTCGATGTCGCGTTCAATTGTTGTAACATGAATATCCTTTGAAAGCTTTGCAAATCTTATTGCAGAATAACCGATGGCTGTTCCTATTTCTAAAACAGTCTTTACACCATTATCCAAAATATACTGGCAGATAAATTCCGCTCCTTCATCCTTTACGATTGGGACAGAATTAAAATGCGCATACTTTCTTATATCATTTATTTCTTCCATGATAGCAAATCCTTTACAACTTCACTTGCAATCAAAAGGCCTGCAACGCTAGGAACAAAACTTATGCTTCCAGGAATAGGCTTGCCAGTTTTTTCATCTTTTGTTAAAGATTTTACGGGATTTTCTTCCGAATACAAACACTTTACTTTTGTTATTCCCCTTTTTGCAAGTTCTTTTCGCATAATTCGCGCCAAAGGGCAAACTTTCGTTTTGCTGACATCAGCAATTTTAAATTCAAACGGATTTTTTTTATTTCCAGTTCCCATGCTAGTTATTACAGGAACATTTAACTCTTTTGCCCTTTTTATGATTTCTATTTTCGCAGTAACGTTATCTACAGCGTCAACTACATAATCAAAATATGAAAAATCGATTTTTTGCGAATTTTCTGGCAAATAGAACAATTCATAAGCATTAACGCAAAGTTCAGGATTTATATCGAGCAGCCTTTCTTTCATAACCTGAACTTTTGGTCTGCCGACGGTGGAATGAAGGGCTATTATCTGCCTGTTTATGTTCGATTCGCTTACAACATCTTTATCGATTATGGAAAGACTGCCGACACCGCAACGGGCAAGAGCTTCGCAGACATAGCCGCCTACGCCCCCGATTCCAAAAACAGCGATTTTTTTTTCTTTTAAGATAGATAAGTTTTTTTCACCTAAAAGAAGTTCTGTGCGTTCAAATATGTTTTCCATCTTAATTACACTTCTCTAAGACACGCCCGATGAAGAATTGAAACCAGCGCAGGATAATTCTTCTTTAACTTTTGTGGCGTGCAGTTTATCATAAACTCAAATTCCGCATGAAAAAGCCTGTCTTTCGCGCTTACAGGCATATAATACACTTTGTTTTGCGTATAAAAATGCTCTATGCACCCTTTTGGCAAAATATAAACCCTTGCAGCTTCGCTAGCTGCCAAAATCAATCTAAAAAGATTTATTACAGGCACTATTGTTTGCGCAAGAGAAAGCGGAAGCATGCGTTCTAACTTTTTGTTTAAATCTAAAACTCCCATAAGAATTACAGTTTTAAATGTGTCCAAAGTTTCTGGCTTTTCGTACTTATCGCAAAGGGCCTTTACTTTCTCAACAAACAAATCTACTTCTAAAGAAATTTTATAGTCAATTGAACAAATATGCTTTCCTATTGCCGTTAAAAACCTTTCCAGCCTAATAATAAGTTTTTCTAAAGTGATTTTGCTTTCAATTTCTTTATCTGAAAAAAGCGACGCAAAAAACGGAAGCTGTTTTTCATATTGTTTTTCAAGCCAGTTTTGCGGACGCTCATCTTCGCAAATCATGTCTCTAAGCTTGCCGCAAAAAAGAGAATCCAAGTCCGTTATAATTCGGCCGTCAGTTCCCAGCAGCGTACAGACTTTAAAAAAAACGCCAAGCTCATCTTTGCCGCCCACATCGATTATTCCAGTTCCTGCATAGCCCACATTGTCTTCTATGCAGCAAAGCAGGTTTGTAAACATCTGCTGGTCTGTATACCCTTCAACAAAAATCTGATTATCGCTGAAGAAAAACTGCTTGTGGTAGGTATTAAATCTAGGCAGAAATTTTCTAAACAAAATTTCATCTTTTTCATCAAGATTTTCGATGTGAGTTGGAACTCTATTTACATGGCAAACAACAACGCCGATAAGGTCTTCTGGAAACCTTAAATCAATAAAATAAGGCGAATGAGTTATTAAAAAAAAGACTCTTGAAGGCTCTTTTTCAGCAGTCCGGCGAATTTCATTCATAAAAAACTGCTGAAATTGAGGATGCAAGTGAAGCTCAGGTTCATCTACAATAAGGCAACCTTTTTTATGGCTGTAAAGCGCGACTAAAAGTTTTAAAATCTCCTTTAGGCCGTGACATTCACCTTCCCGCAAATTGTATTCAACACCGCGAGTTTTATTTTCGACCATAGGAACATAACTTCCGTCTGAAAGCTGTTCAAATCGAATGGATTTTCCAAACATATTTGAAATAACTGATTCTATTTTTTCTCTAACAGCAGCGTTTTCCTTGATTACAGCAAGAGAACTTTCCTGTTCGTAACGGTCTGAACGCAAAAAATCCACCTGATAACCTGCTTTCTCAAAGAATTTTGCAAGTTCTTCTGCCAAAAGCGTCTTTCCAGAACCGTTAGGTCCAACTATCAGATTTACTTGATTCCAGCAGTCTTTTTTAAAAGCAGTTTTCCCCCATAAAAACGGCAGCTTAACCTTTGTTTCCAAATGAATCATAAATCCTCTTAATCTTTGCGGCGCACTTCAAATTCTATTTTAGGAGCTTTGTCTGCAATTTCTGCACGATGTTTGTATTCCTTGTATAAAACTTCCTGAGCTCTAAAAGGTTCTTCATCTTTTTTGCGTTCTACGCTCTGCCATCTGCCAGTCTCGCACAAAACCTGAGCATTTGTGTTGTCGGCAAAATAGATTCCAAGTATTTTTTTTACTTCCTTAAATACCTTAGAATCCAAAACAGGGAACATCAATTCTATTCTGCGGTCAAGATTTCGGCTCATCCAGTCGGCGCTAGAAAGGTAAATTTCTTCAGCGCCTCCATTTTGAAAGTAAAAAATTCTTGAATGTTCCAAATAGCGGTCAACAATGGAAGTAACTTTTATATTTTCGCTAAGCCCTTTTACTCCAGGAACTAGCATGCAAATTCCACGCACATTTAAAAGGACTTTTACACCAGCCTGACTTGCTTTATAAAGCGCCTGAATTATTTCTTCGTGAGTAAGGCTGTTCATTTTCGCCATAATAAGTCCAGGGTGGTCTGAATCGCTGCGCTCAATCTCCCTTTGAATCATATTTAACAGCCGTGACTTTAGAGTTACAGGAGCCATTCCCAAATATTTCATATTCTGCAAGGTAGAATAACCTGTAACAAGATTAAAGAACTCAGTAGCGTCGGTCGCAATATCAAAATTTGAAGTGAACAACGAAAGGTCTGAATAAAGTTTTGCAGTCTTTGGATTATAGTTACCTGTAGAAAGGTGAGCATATCTTCTTACAGAATCGTTTTCCCGCCTCATGACCATAAGTATTTTTGCATGGACTTTTAAATTTACCAGCCCATAGATTACAGTTACGCCAGCATTTTCCAGCTCCTGCGCCCAAGCGATATTTCTTTCTTCGTCAAAGCGGGCTTTTAACTCTACCAAGACCACAACCTGCTTTCCGCTTCTTGCAGCCCGTTCAAGAGCTTTTACAATCGCAGAATCCTTGCCGGTTCTGTAAAGAGTCATCTTAATCGCCAAAACATCGGGGTCGTCCGCCGCATCCGAAACGAACTTTACAACCGGATCGTAAGATTCGTAAGGAACGTGAAGCAAAACGTCTTTCTGTTTTAAAATATCCCAATAAGGCTCATCCTTTGGAAGCTCTGCTGAATAAAAATGCTGCCAAACTGGAAACTTCAATTTTGCGGCATCTTCGACTTCTGAAAGCTCCATTAAATCAGGAGGATTTATAATGTCATCCACGCGATAAACATCTTCTTCCTTTAGTTCAAGTTTTTCCATAAGAAACTTTGTTATAGTCTCGCTAGAATTACAACAGGTAAGCTGAACAGGAAATGAAGATTGACGCTGAACTAAAACTTTTTCCATCTCATGAATAAAATTTCTTCCAGAATCTTCATCAACCGCAAAATCGGCATCGCGGGCAACTTTAAAAAGCAGTGTTTCCTCAACTGCAAATCCTGGAAAAAGCTGTGTTCCATATTGAGTAATTATTTCTTCAAGCAGGGCAAACCGTTTTTTCTTATTTTCGCTAGGAAGCCATACAACTTGCGAAAGCCCTTTTGGAATTTGAACCAAAGCGATTCTTGGATTTTCGTCGCTGCCTTTTAAATCTTCATTAGCATTGCGAATTCCGCTTATAGGTTTTAGCAAGAATGCCGCATAAACAGCCAAATTCGCAATATGAGGAAAAACTTCTGTATCCGTGCGAAGCGGTGTTAATAGAGGAATAATTTCATCTCTAAACAGACTTTGAGCGTATTCCATCTGAACTGAATTAAAATTTTCAGGCTTTACGTAAAGAATATCGTTTTCTGCAAGTTTCGGCAGAATGTCGTTTTTTAGACATTCGTGCTGGCTTCTAAAAATTTGATGGCAGCTTGCAGAAATTTGGTTTAACACAAGCTCCGGCGTAAGTCCAGAAATATCAACCTTTTTGGCGTCTGAAAAAAGCTGTCTTTTTACAGATGCAACTCGGACTTGAAAAAATTCATCGAAATTGCTAGTGACAATAGAAAGAAACTGCAACCGTTCAAACAGCGGCAATTCTTTTCTTAAAGCTTGATATAAAACTCTACCGTTAAATTCTATCCAGGAAAGCTCTCTGTTAAAAAATCTTGGCTTCATAAAATCAAAACCTCCAAAAATCAAAGCAATATAACTTTATATCCAAAAACAGATTCAAAAAGATCACTTTTTTCTGAAAGAGCAATCCTTTCAAATGCAACATTTTTACTATTTTTTATGCGCATTACAAGAGATTCGTTCTTTAATTGAATCGAAAGGTCTCTAAGCGACTGCCCGTGGCTTCTATCCATGGCATCTGCGATGCGCACAATTGCTGTAAGTTTTAAAATGCGCATTCTGTCGCTGCGGGCAAGAATCTGAAAACTTTCCATATCCTGAGGCTGTCTTTTTCCCCTGTGGAAACGCGCTATTTGAGCAACAATCTCCCGCTCCGCATGCGTAAGACCAAATATTTCTGAATGATGAATTATGTATTCACTGTGCAAATTGTGTTCATCTAGCCGTATAAAAATTCCTATATCGTGAAGAATCGCCGCAACTTCAAGCAGCAAGCGAGAGCGCTCATCCAAAGAAATTTCGTCCTTCAGTTTTTCGTAAATTTTAAGGCTGGTTTCTCGAACGTATTCCGCATGCTTTTCGTCGCCGTGATACTTTCTAAGAAGGTTCATAGCGCTGGCAATAATCTGCTGATGGAATTCTTCTTTCAGCTCTTCATTAGGCACATTCGTCTTGTCTAAAATCAAGCCTTCGCGAATATTAGTTTCTGGCACTATAATTGTCTGCACTTGCGTAAGGTGAATAAACATCTTGTAAATAAGCAAACTTATCCGCAAGGTTTGGGCATCATTGTAAGAAATTTTGAACCTTGCGACACATTCGTCCACCGAATATTCCTGGATTTCGTCTGTAAACTTATCAAAATCTTCGCGTTCTATAGACCACAAAAAAGTAGAAATCGGGTGGCCTGCATATATCGCCGCAAGGGTTGCATCTGAACCAACAGCAATGAACTGCTTTACTTCTTCAATGTTAAGCTCGCTTTCGATTGAACCTTTTGTATTTAAAGTAAGTTCCTTTACATAGCGTTGAATGTCTTCAAAAGAGCCTATCTGCGCTCTTATTTTTGGTTCTAGGCGAACTGTTCCAAGCCTTAAACTGTGAGCTCCCGCCATTTTGCCTTTTTTCATCAGCATAAGTTCGGTTGAGCCTCCGCCGACTTCTAGAATTACAGTGTCCTCGGAGCGAAGCTTTGCATCCTCAGCCTTTAAACATTCAGTTACGGCTAGATACATAAGCCGGTTTTCTTCAATTCCGTCTACAACAGTAACCCTAAAACCTGTCGCAGAAAGAATTTTATCCATTGCCGGGTCTTTGTTTTTTGCCTCTCTAAAAGCGCTGCCTGCGATAACAGATGTTTGCGACGGAGTTATTCCCCAGCCAGAAAGCTGTTCTTTATAGCGTAAAAGTATATGAATACACTGAAGCTGTGTTTCGCGAGTTATGTAACCATGAGAAAAAACATCTCGCCCTAGAGAAACTGGCATTTCTGCCCTGTCTAAAATATTTCGTTTTCGTTCAGAAGTGTATTCGGCGACCAACAGGCGAACTCCCGTCGAGCCGATTTCAATAACTGCTTCAGGTGTTGCCATATCGGTATTCTCCTATTCGTAAGACTACAGTTTATCAATCAGCATAGAACACTTTCCGCTTGGAATCGGAAGAGTTTTCTTTTTTTGATCCAAAATATTAATCGTAAAATAGTACAATTTTTCGCTTTCCATTTGAATTTCCCAGCCGCGCATACTCTTGTTGCTCAAAATTGTAATAAGGTTTCGCTTTAAGGAAAGGTTTTCTATTCCCATTATTTCAAGATTTGGAATTATCCAATCGACTGTTTTTCTTGGCAAGCTTATTGAAAGTCCAATTACATTTTCAATCATAAGAGCGATTGTAGAAAGCCCCGCGCTTGCCAAAAAGCGTTTCCGCGGAAAATCTTCTTCCCCTGTCCAAATCGCTTTTTGCGAACTGGAAGGCATATAGGCTTCGTAAAAGTCGCCTTTTTGATTTTCATCAGTCGGCATAAGCCCTTCTAGCACGTAGTAAAGGTGTCGGATAGAACATTCCCGCGCAAGCTCATACTTTTGATACTTCTCAAGCCCTTTTATAACTACAAAATTGAATATTGGAAAGACACTCCCTCTGAATCCTTCGCCATTTTCAGAAAAGAACTGGCTGTCTTTTGAAAGCGTTGGAAAAGGATGCTCTGTTCCAAATGTTTCTGGATTTAAAAGGTGCGAAACGAGCTGTTCTGATTTATCTGCGCTTGGAATTTCTGCAAGCAAAGGCCAAAATCCAGCTATAGTTTTTTCAGGAAGCTTATTTCCGTCTTTATCAAGATCGTGGTAAAAACTAGTTTCAAAATCCCACATAAGATTATTAATTCTAGTTTTTAATGAAAAATAACTTCTTTTATACTGAAAACTCAAATCCTTATCATTAAGTATGTCGCCTAACGCAGACATATAAGCGCAGTTTATTGCCACCGCGGCATTAAAATCTATAGGATAGGCTGCATTTTCGCGAGGAGAATTTTTCATTGTGCTGGCAGCTGCAGGAGCGGCGTAAAGACCATTTTCCTGCTTAAACGAAGAATCAATCCAATCCATGTATTTTTGAAGGATTGGCATAACTTCTTTTATACGCTTTTTATTTGCCGACTTATGATACAAATTAAACTCTGCCCAAGCGAAAAGCGGAAGACCTACTCCCTGTTCATTGGAAGAGTCTGTAATGGGAGAATCGTTTTTCGCATCGTATTTCCAACGAATCGCTCCATTTTCTTCCTGCATTTTATAAAAGTAATCGATATTAGCGCTTGCATCAAAATTTCTGTTTGAATAAACCAAAAAAAATGATGAAAGAATCGATTCAAACTGGTCTACTATAAATTTTTCATCAACTGGATAAATAAAAAGTCCATCAGTAGTTTTTTCACCTGTCTTTGGATTAATCCAGTAATCAGAAAGCATAGTCCAGGTTTTGTTATAAATATCTACAAAATCCTGATCGTAAAAATGGATTTTGGGGAAATCGTGCTTATTCACAAGAACTCCTGAAATTCCTAGTCTTTAAATGCAAAAATCATAAAACTTTATGTTAAAGCTATTTTTTGTAGTTTTAAGCAAGCCACAAATCAAAGACGTACAGTTTTAGACTAGTATATCATATTTTTTTCAAAAAAGGTATAATTTTTGCATATTTTAGGAGTTTTTTATATGTATCAATCGCACATATATATAGAAGCCAGAATTCAACTAGATGCCGTAGATTCTGTTTTCAGCACAGATGAAAAAACAGGTAAAATCTATATAAATGAAGAAGTTCTTAAAAAAGTCTTTACGCTTTCGCAGGCGCTTTCTTGCAGAATTCCTTCTATTTCTGATATTGAACATATAAAAGGAAACCTTCCAAAAACTGACGAATGTAAAAAGATTAAAGGATATTCTGTAAAAGCTGCGGAAGGCGGCACAATAAAACTGCTCTTCCATAGCCGTTCTAAAAACATCAAAATTGACGAAGTTCGTGTTGAAGAAGATTCTGGACGCTTGACGCACATAAACGGAACTACGCGAATGGATTTTAGCTGCGCAGGAAATCCAAGCATCCGCATAAAGACAGAAAATTCATTTGAATTAGGCGAAGAAGTTTTTTTATTTTTAGATGAGCTTAGAAGACTTGTGCAATACTTGCATCTTGATGATAATTCTTGCAAGGACGGAGCGATTCGCTGCAACGCATACGTTTCGCTTTCAAAATATCCAAATGCCCCGGACTATTACGTAAAACTTAGAAACCTAAACTCCTTTAACTTTGCAAGAAAGGCCGTAAACCATGAGCTTACGCGTCAGGAAAACATGATTATTAACGGCGAGCAAGTTCAAAGCGAAAGCAGAATTTGGAACGAGGCAAAATCGTGTACAGAATTTTTTCAGACTAGGCAAGCATTTTCAAAAAGATTTGAACATTTAACGCCGCCAAAAACAATTAATTTTGAAAAGTGGCAAAAAGAAGCCTTAGATATTTTAAAAATAGAACTCCCCGAAGCAAGGCGGCAAAGATTTAAAAAACAGTACGAAGTTTCGCGCCTGAGAGCCGAATTTTTATGCGACAGCAAAGACAGAGCTGATTTTTTTGAAGAAACTGTTTCTTTGGGAGCGAGTCCGCAAAACGCAAGCCATTGGATTGCCAGCGAACTTACACGGCTTTTAAATAAAACAAAGCTTTCTATTTCTGATTCAAAAATTACTGCAAAAAATTTTGCTTGGATAATAAGAAAACTTGATGCAAATGAAATCCACAGCGCAAGCGCAAAAAAACTGCTAAGAGCAACCTTTGAAACAGGCCACAATCCAGAAAAGCTTATAAAAAGCTTGAATCTAAACGAAGTGTCTAACGAAAAAGATTTGCTGCCGTTCGTAAAAAAAGTTATAAACGAAAATCAAAGCCTTTGCAAAACTCTAAAAAGCGGGGAAATGGCGCCCTTAGAATTTCTTACAGGTCTTGTAATGAAAGAAACAAAAGGGAAGGCAGTTCCTCAAGTTGTAAAAAACCTTATAAAAAAGGAACTAAACATAAGCGTTATTTACATGATTACAACAGGCGGCGCAATTTCGGCAGTCCGCCACGAAGACGGTTCTATAACGAGCGGAAATTCAAGCGTGCTAAAATCACTTATAGAAAAACTTGATTCAGATGTTCCTGTTCAAACAGTTTCCGCAGGGCAATACTTAAGCGAAGAACTAGAACCTTCTGACTGGGCGCGACTAATTTCAGAAATAACCGTCAGACTCAACGCAGGAATTGCAAACGGAATTGTTGTAACGCACGGAACGTACACGCTTTCATACACGGCAGCTCTTCTGTACTGGCTTTTTAGCGACTGCGAAGTTCCAATCGTACTAACAGCATCTTCTACTCTTCCTTACGAATCAGAAGAAGCTGAAGAAAACTTAAAACTTGCGCTCAAAACTGCTTCAAAAGAAAAAAAAGGTGTTTTTGTAGTCTTTGGCGGAAAAATTCTTTCCCCTTTAAACTTGCACTTGCAAAGGCCGGGAAGTTTTTGCAACTGGAATCTAAGCAAGCAATACTTTGTTGACAACGGTCCTATAGCGGCGCAGATAAATTCATGCGGAGAACTGGACAAGGACGTTCTTTCAAAAATTCTTGTTGAGGCAAGCGGAAAAATGTTTACTTGCAAGCTTTACCCAGGATTTCGCAGCGACATTTACAATGGAATAATAAAATATTCAAAAGTGAAGTCGATTTTTTTGGAAATGTACGGGATTGGCAGCGGCAATATGAGCGACAGCGATTTTTCGCTGAAACCAATGCTTCTGGCGGGCAGAAAAAACGGCATCCGCTTCTACTGCACAAGCCAGCAGATGATAAATCTAGATTTTTCGCAATACATTACCGCCCATGGAGTTTGGCGAGAGGGTGCCGTTCCTATGGGCTATCTTTCCACAGAATCAGCGATTGCCCTTTACTTTGCCTGCTCCATTGTAAGCGACAGCCAAACAGAATTTGAAGAATTAATGGAAACCTACGCAACGCTATATTCGCTCTAAAAGAAATAAGCTATTGCCCAGGAAGCGACTTTACTAAATCCTAAAGATGAATAAAGATTTTGCGCTGGGAAATTTTCCTTTTTTACAAAAAGCACAGGCGTTTTCGAAAATTTTAAAAGTTTCGCTAAAAGAACAGAAAGCAAGTAACTAGAATAGCCTCTGTTTCTGCAAGATTTTTCTGTAAAGACCCCGCCCAGCTGAACGTGCGAATAGCCAATAGCGTTCGTTCCTGCTTTTGAAACAATTTTATCGTCAACTTTTAAAATAAGTATATATTGATTTTTTGAAGCTTTAGAAAACTTTAGATTGCACAAAACCTCATTGAAATCTAAATCTGCTTTTTTAATAAGGACTTCTTCTTTTTCGTAAAGCTTTTGTAATTCAAGCGCAGAATGCCAGTCTTTTTCAGAAAGACTGGTCGAACATCGAAGAACTTTATAAGCGCTCCGCTCTATTTTCGCAATTTTTTTATGAAAGACAGATAAAAAGTTTTTCTTTTTAAGAACCATTAAATCGTATCGATTTAGCTGAACGAGCTTTTCTTTATGATTTTCAAAAATATTTACAAAAGCTAAGACTCCGTTTTCTTCACCGCTTATGCACTTTGGAAATTCAAATTTTTCCTGAAAAAAAAATTCTTCAAATGAAGAACAAAAATCCTTTTGCAAAGCGCTTTCTGCCTGCGAGTTTATAAAAGGCAGTATAAAAAGAAGCGTCAAATCAAGAGAAAAAAGTCCGTAAAGATTTTTTGCGCTGACTTCCTGCACATAAACTGCAAAAATATTTTTTTTATGCTTTTTTACAAGCGAAGAAAGTCCCACCCCTAGCTTTTCATGCTCTAGCAAAAAAGCTAGCAAGTCTGTTTTATTTTTTGCGGAAAGTTCTTCTAAAGGTATAAAAATCATGCCTAGTTTCTAAAGCTGTGAATTGGAGCAGGAATTCTTCCCCCACGATTTATAAAATCGGCGCAACCGAATTTGCTTACAGGCATTATTGGGCAGCCACCTAAAAGCCCGCCAAATTCCACCCATTCTCCAGCTTTTTTCCCTGGCACAGGGATTAATCTTACTGCTGTAGTCTTATTATTTACCATTCCAATTGCAAATTCATCTGCCATGATTCCAGAAACAGTTGTAGCAGGCGTGTCGCCAGGAATTGCAATCATATCCAGCCCAACAGAGCAAACGGTTGTCATGGCTTCAAGTTTTTCAAGGCAAATTGAGCCTTGCTTTACAGCGTTTATCATTCCTTCATCTTCTGAAACAGGAATGAATGCGCCGCTCAAACCACCCACATTTGTAGATGCCATGACTCCGCCTTTTTTTACCATATCTGTAAGCATTGCAAGAGCAGCGGTTGTGCCTGGAGCGCCGGCACCTTCAAGCCCACATTCTTCAAGGATTCGGGCAACGGAATCGCCCACAGCAGGAGTTGGAGCTAAAGAAAGGTCTAATATTCCAAAATTCGTGTTCAAACGCCTAGCGGCTTCAGTTCCTACAAGCTGCCCCATTCTCGTAATTTTAAATGCCATTTTTTTAATGCCATCGGCAAGCTCGTTTATAGGTCGTCCTTTGTATTCCTTTGCAGCAGAAAGAATTACGCCAGGTCCTGAAACTCCAACATTGATTACGCTGTCGCCTTCTCCAGGTCCATGAAAAGCTCCTGCCATAAAAGGATTATCTTCTGGAGCATTGCAAAAAACCACAAGTTTTGCGCAGCCGTTTACTTCGCAGTTTGAAGAACGTTGCGCAGTTTTGCAGATTGTTTCGCCCATAAGCTTTACTGCATCCATGTTTATTCCATTTTTAGTGGTTCCTACGTTCACAGAAGAACAAACAAAACTAGTTTCCGCAAGAGCTTCCGGAATAGAATCTATTAAAATTTTATCTGCAGGAGTTATACCTTTTTGAACAAGCGCGCTAAAGCCGCCAATAAAGTTTATTCCTAGCTCTTGCGCGCATCTGTCAAGAGTCTTGCAGTAATCAACATAGGAAGTTGCATTGCTAGAGCCTGCGACTAGAGCGATTGGAGTTACAGAAATTCTTTTATTAATTATAGGAACGCCAAATTCTTTTTCAATGTCCTGGCCGACTTTTACAAGATTTCCAGCTTTTTTCATGATTTTATCATAAATTTTTGCGCAAGAGCGTTTAGAATCTTCTGCCACGCAGTCTAACAAAGAAATCCCCATTGTAACGCAACGTATATCAAGCTTTTGACGCATAAACATGCTTACAGTTTCTTGAATTTCAACAGGTGAAAAAATCATAAAAATCTCCAAAAAATTTATATTTTGATTGAAAGCCGAAAGGTGAATTCTGACCTAGTAAAATATAGCTTAAATAATACTTTATGGGAACAATATATTTAGCCTATTAAAAAACATTTTGCTTTGGGCATATATTTCTTCAAGGGCGTTTTCATCAGTGGGAAGCGCGAACAGGCTGCCAACTCCGCACTCAGGGTTTTGTCTTAGTATTTCTTTTTTGTGCATTATGTACAAGTCTATCTGACCTAAAAGGAATTTAGCATACCATTTGCTTATAAAGTCAACGTCAATTGGAGAAAGCGAAGTTTTTAAAACCTTGCAGGAAGACAAAATTAAACGGCTGACATCATATTCTGTTCTTAAAAGCTCAGCATCTACAGTTTTTGCAGCTATGGGATTAAAATACTGTTCCGTATGCACAAAAGTATAAATCTGCAAAACCGGCTCAGATTCATAAACTTGAATGTAAGACTTTATAAATCGCTCAAAAAGTTTATAAACTTCTGTTTTACCAAGGTTTGCTTCTTCAAAAAGGTTGTCTGGAACAAATTTCACGTTTGCCAAATAGTCGCAGCAGTATTCCAATGTCGCCAAGTACATTTCCTCTCGCCCTTCAAAATGGTTGTACAAAGAAGCCTTTTTTATTTCCAAGCACTGCGCAATATCTTGAAGAGAAGTAGCTCCGGCACTCTTATCAAATGCGCAAAACAGAAAAGCATTTATTATTTTTTCGCGAGTAATTCTTTTTTTATGCATTCAAGTCTACTTTTCGTTTATCAAACGAACTCTCTTTGTTTCTTCTTCAGAAAGCTTGTCTTTTATTTCTGACCAAATTGAAACTCCGCCCTTATTGTGCTGCTTAGAATAGTACAGCGCATGGTCTGCATTTATCATTGCAGTTTCCATGTCGGTCATGTCGTCGGTATCTGAATTTGAACAAATTCCCATGCTAAAACCAAGCAAATACTTTGGCTTTATTTCTATTTTTTTGTCCAGCAAGGCTTCAAGATCGGGAATAAAATGCTGAGCCTTTTCCAAAGCCTCTTGAAGTCGTTCTGCCGCCCGCCGCGCTTCCGAACAAGTGGTGTTTGGCAGAACGACCACAAATTCGTCTCCGCCAAAGCGAGAAACAAAGTCAACCTTTCTGTAAACGGATTTTAAAAGGCGTGCGAAACACGCAATAAGCAGATCGCCTGCTTCGTGGCCGAACGTGTCATTGTAGTACTTAAAATTGTCCAAATCTATAAACGAAATGGCTTCGTGCATATAAAGATTGCGTTTTCGCTCGTAACGGCGAATCATCTCGCTTTCCAAACTTAAATGCTCTTGCAAAGCCCTGCGGTTTTTTAGCATGGAAAGCTGATCTGTAGAAGAAATATAAAGCAAATGCTCATTTTGCTTAAGCATTACAAGCTGCGCCTGAACGCTCATTATCGCCATGTTGAGAGTGTTAAAATCTTCGCCAGTGAACGCAAAAGCCGATGCTTTTCCTGGAATAATAACAATTCCCCCTTCAAATTCAAATTTTGAAAGGTTTCCAAAAATTATTCCTTTTTCTTTTAAGAAAAACAGGCGAGGATGCTCTTGCTCCCTGGAAATTTTCAGCAATTCTTCCCATTTTTCATTTGAAATTTTTTCACAGTCGTTTCTAGAAACTTGGGAAAGGACATTCCATTCCACGCCAGAACGTTCTGCTATAAAAACGCAGTCGGCTGTAGCGTAATCAAAAATTGACTGCGAAACATTCTTTGCATAAGTAATTTGATTTGTGTTTTCAGAATTAAAAGACATTATTCTGTTCAAAAACTGAGAATCTCTTAAACGTCCGTGCAGCTGATTTATAAGCCGCTCCTTTTCAGCGCGCCCTTCTAGCTTTACAAGATCGACTTTTGCCTGAGGAAATTTTGGCACGCTTTCAAGATACTTTTCAACAGAAAATGGCTTGTCTTCCAACAAGAAAAAGTCAAATCCTTTTTCTTTAGCAAGAGCAAAACCTTTTTCCATGTATTTTTTGCTCAATTTTGAACACAAGTCTTCAAAATCTTTTTGGCTAGCACAGTCAGCATTTTTAAGGACTTCTTTTGAATCTAATTTTTTCGCCTTAAACAAGGCTACCGCATATTCGTAAAACATGAACACCAAGCGATGTTCTTGAGTTTTTCCTACGGAATCAAATTTTTCTTCTATTAGCGATATATATTTTTCAGATTCTAGAATTTTTCCTTCTCGAACTAAAATAAAAGCCTGAATAAGATATTCTAGCAAGCCTTCTATAGGAGTTACCGACCTTCCGTTATTTAAAATATTGTGCAAATTGATTTTTGCACGCAAAAAATCTTCGCGGTCATAGTCAATTACAGTTCTATACATCAAAATATCATTGTACTCTGGCAAGAAGGAATTAGCAGAACTTTCTGAAAGATTAAAAATATTAAGGAAGTGCATTATTTTTTGCAAAAAGACATAAGCAAACTCGTACTGCCTTGCGTAAAAAAGAGCTCTTGCCATGTTATTAAGCGTAATTATAACTTCTGGATAGTCGTCAATACTTATGAGTTTGGAAATAAAGCTGTTTATCAAATCATAAGATTCTCTGTACTTTGCCCGAATCAAAAGCTCATAGGAAAGACCGTTCCTAATCTTCATTACAGAAGCTAGCTGACCTATTTCTGTCCGCAATTCGTTGCAAAGGTTGTACCATTTTAACGCTTCTTCAGGGTGACCGTTCTGCGAATATACAATTCCCTTCCAATGGCAAGCTGTAGAAAGACCAAATTTATTGCCTAACCTTTCTGTAATATCTTTTGCTTCATCAACCTTTTGCTGTATAAAATCTTTTGTTTTTGGATTAGAAACAAGATTCCATGGAATTATAAGAGAAACAAAGTAAGCGTTGTTCACAAGCCCCCTTTGCTCTAAAAGATTTATTGTGTGCTGGTACTTTTCTATACATTCTTCATCAGAGACAAAAGTTGTTTCCATCCTTTCGTTTATTATGTAGTCTTGCATGCAAGCAAGCGCATAGCATACAGAATCCTTGTCTTCTGAAAGTTTTTGTTTTAGCAAAGTCGCATATTTAAGGGCCGTGCTGCACGCATTTCTATCATATAAAACCTGAGAAAGAAAAAACATCGCCATAAGCTCAATGTTGTCTTCAAGCTCAGATTCAAGCACGCAGTTAAAATAAAAAGAAGCTTCGTCTGAATGACCTGAATAAAAACAAATAAGTCCCATTTCAAGGTAAAGGGCTCGCTTTTGCGTGTAATTCATGCTCAGACATTCCATGTTATCCAAAATCCAGTTGGTAAGAACATATCCCTGCTCAAGCGAAAAGAACTGCCTGCAATTTTTTAAGGAATTTAAAAGCTCTGTAAAGCTAGGGGTATACACGCAAGGCTGCTGGTTAGAACGATTAAAAGAATCGCTAAAATCTGAAATAGTATAGAAATTTGTTTTAGAGGCGTCTATTAATTCCTGATAAAAAGCTTTAAAGCTGTCTGTTGTATTTTCATCAATTTTAAGGCTATTAAAACAAAATATAAACTTTCCTTTTAGATTTTTATTTTCAAGCTTTCTTAAGATTTTGATGGACTCTTCGCCCATAAGCTGAGCGTTCGCAATAACGTAAGTGTCGCTTGAAAATTCGCAAAGCATTTTTACTACGCTGCGCCTAAGGCAAGAAACTTCGTAATAAATTTCTTCTGGAATTACGACATCTTCGCGCTCACAGACTACGCCGTTTTTTAAGTATTCAATAAAAGAATTTTCGTGCAATGAATACGAAACTTTTTTTACAAATTCTAGGTTCGGAGAACTTTCTGAAATAATTTCCATAAAAGGTTTTAGAGGCTGATAGTTGTTCAGCAAATCGATGAACTTTGCGTTAGGAATAAACTCCCGCAAAGTTTTCATAAACATTTCTGGAACAGAAAGGTACAAAACCTTATTCTTTTCTTCACTTTCAAATTTTTCAATTACAGACTTTATAATATGTTCAAAACCCATAGCGTAAATTATAACACACATAAAAAAACTTGCAAAGTTTTATAAAGAATTTGAAAGGTGAAAAAAAAAAGACTTTCAGCGAATTTACACTTTGTTCAGACGGTTGTGCTCGCACTTCGCTTGATTGGAGTTGGGGGGATGTCCCAAAAGTATCTTTTCTGTCATTTTCGGGCTTGACCCGAAAATCTAAATGCATATATTGCAATCATTTAGAGATTGTCGTATCAAGTACGACAATGACATTTAGAACTTATTAGACATCCCCTTGATTTAGGGTTTATCAAAACCCTAAAAACGGCTGAGTCAAGGTCTTGAGCGTAAGCGTACCTTAACCAGACGTATTGCTCTAATCGCACAAAGTCTTCACAAATTGCAACTTCGCTTACGTCTTTGTTTATTTTTCTGAAAACTCGAAGTTTGGGCTAACTACAAAAAACGCGGCTTTCAACCTATATCATTTTTATTCAGAGCGCGAATCCGTTCAATCAATGTAGGATGCGAATAATTCCAGAATACATAAAGTTCAGAAGGCAAAAGCTCGCTCAGGTTTTCGCTATTAAGCTTTATAAGAGCGCAAATTAAAGCCTGTGGATTTTTTGTAATTTTAGAACTGAATGCGTCAGCCTGATATTCGTCTTTGCGGCTAAAAAAGTTTGTTACTGGCGAAAGCAATTCTGAAAGCGGAGAAAATATAATGGAAGATAAAAATAGTCCTATAAATTGAGCAGCTTGTATTTTTGAACTTTCTATTGCAAAACCAAACCCTGTATACAAAGAATGACTTTGCGCGCACTTAAAAAGCACAAACATCAAAATAAATTCTAGCGGAACCATAGCTAAAAATCTTTTGATTATGTGCTTTAGCTTATAGTGGCCAAGCTCGTGACCTAAAACGGCTACAAGTTCTTCCGTCGTAAGCTGGTTTACAAGAGTATCATATAGCACAATTCTTTTTGACTTTCCAAGCCCTCCAAAATACGCATTGCTATGGCCGCTGCGCTTTGAGGCGTCCATTACAAAAATCCCAGAAGACTTAAAGCCCAAATTTTGCATAAGAGCGGAAATCTTTTGCTTCAATTCCCCTTCCTCTAGCGGAGTAAACTTGTTGAACATAGGAGCAATTACCAAAGGATAAAGGACTTGCATTATCAAAGTGAAAACAAAAATAAAACAAGTAAGAAAAATCCACCAAGTATTCGGCATTTTTACAAGAATAAATGTTGCCGCCGCCAAAAGAATTGCAGATAAAACCAGTGATAAAAAGAGGCTCTTTATTTGATCTGCAAGCCACAGTTTAAAAGTCATCTTTGAAAAACCAAATTTCTTTTCGATTTTAAATTCGCTTATCAATTCAAAAGGAATAGAAAGGATTGATTCTGGAAGCCCCGCAAAAAAAAGGAAAAGAGCTGCGCAAAGGAATGTTGATAAAAATCCTTGCGGAAAACTTGTTATTCTTAAAATCTTTTGGAAAACAAATGGATAATAACCTGTGCACACTAAAAGAAGCGTTAATGCTAATCCACAAATAGAAAAAGGAATCCAAGCAAAGTATTTTGCATCTTCGTATTGGCAGATTTTTTTTAATTTTCCGCTATCAAAAGAATCGGAATCAAGATTATTTTTTTCAACAGCTTCTTTTATTTCTTTTGGCAAAACGCTACCGTTCTTGCATCTTGCGCGCCAGTCGCTGAATTTTAAAATATGATTTATAAAAAACGAAAGAAAAGTTCCTGCTAAAAAAATTACTACAAATGGATTTGAATATATTATCTGATTAGTCATAGGTTGATTATATAGGTTGCATTACAAGTTTTCAAGAAACGCAAAATTCGACCAAAAACAAAAAAGTGCGGTATAATGTGCAAAGGCATAAAATATGATAACAATTGATTTTCAAAACCGCGGAAAACTTGGACTTTGCGAATATTTATACATCACAATAAAAAAACAGATTCAACAAGGAATTTTAAAGGGAAACGAAAAACTGCCTTCAAAACGGACTCTTGCGCAGCATTTGGGAATAAGTGTTATTACTGTGCAAAACGCATATAATCTTTTAATTGACGAAGGCTACCTTTACTCTTATGAAAAAAAAGGCTTTTTTGTTACCGAACTAAAGCCTTCAGAATTAAAAAAAGAAAACCTTCCTCTAAAAAACAAAAACCTTGAGCCAGCGGATTTTAGCAACGCGGAAGCCCGCAAAAAATGGTTTTACGATTTTACTGACAATTCCACAGGCGTAGAAAAGTTTCCGTTCAGATTGTGGTCTCGCATAACAAAAGACGTGCTTAATTCCGCCGAACAAAAGCTTCTTTCAAGAATCGACTTTGCAGGAGTTTTTGAACTTAGGGATGCAATTGCAAAGTATCTTCAAGAATTTAGAAACATGGAAGTAAACGCTAATCAGGTTGTGATTGGCGCAGGAACAGAAGTCCTTTTTAGCATGCTTGTTCAATTTCTAGGAATAAATAAAACCTACGCTGTAGAAAATCCAGGATACAGAAAAGTCGCCGCCATCATAGAATCCTTAGGTTCAAAGTGCGTTGGCATCGATATTGATAAAAACGGAATGAACTTGCAAAAGTTAAAAGAATCAAAAGCTCAAATAGCCCACATCAGTCCGAACCATCACTTTCCTACAGGAACCGTAATGCCAGTCCTCAGGCGGCAAGAATTTCTGGACTGGGCAAAGGCAGAAAAAGACCGCTACATAATCGAAGACGATTACGACAGCGAATTCCGGTTTAACGGAAAGCCCCTGTCAACACTGCAGAGCGCGGACACTTCTTCAAAAGTTATTTATATAAACACATTTAGCAAAACGCTTTCGCCTTCGTTTAGAATTGGATTTATGATTCTTCCGCCAAGCCTAGTTCAGCCGTTCAGAAAAAAAATGGGATTTTTTTCAAGCACCGTAAGCGCCTTTGAGCAATACACCTTGGCGAAATTTATAAGTTCCGGCTATTACGGAAAACACATTACCAGAATGAAAAACTACTATCGTTCGCTGCGAAACAATTTTATAAATGCAATAGAATGCAGCCCCCTTGCAAAGAATTGCACAATCCATGAAGAAGATTCCGGACTGCATTTTCTTTTAAAAATAAAAACAGAACTCAAGGCAACAGAATTAAAAGAGCGTTTTGCAAGCGCAGGGCTAAAAATTCCTCTTCTTTCAGAATATTTTTACACAAGCTCAAAAGACCAGAACGAAAAAGAACCTGTTTTTATAATAAACTACAGCGGAATTTCTAAAAACAAAATAGAAGAAATTGTTCAAAAAATGTGTTCTGCTATGTAAGTTTGCGCAAACTCTATTAAATTTTGGGCAAGATTTCCGTTTAAAAGCAAAGAACTGCTAAAATCTTTAAAGCCCTTTTTAAGCTGATTAAAGTTCAACAAAAATTCTGCGACAGAAGATTCAAGTTCCTCGCTAGATTTTTCATTGTCATTGTAAATTAAAAAACACTTTTCAATAACTAAAAAAACATCGGGGTCGAAAAAAGGCTTCATCTTGCTTAGCAAGGCCTGAACTTTCACAAGCTGATAATTTTCGCTTTGCGGATACGCGTGCCACACAAACGGCTTGCCACACAAGCACGCCCTGCTTAAAGAATCTTCGCCCCGGACAAAAAGCAAATCCGCGCTGCACAAAAGAAAATCCCATTCCTCTTGCGGAAGAAAATCCAAAATCCTAACAGAAAAACTAGTTTTCTGCCTGCTTACCGCATCTTCAAAGCTTTGCTTTCCAGCCCCCTGCGCAAGTTTTACCAAAAGACTTTTTTTGCAGACTTTTTCATTAAAGGTCTCCAATGCGCTTACCACAGGAATTAATTTTTTTGGATACGAAAAAAACAGCACGTTAAAATCACAGTTTTTTTCATCTTTCTTAGAGTTCAGTTTTTCCGCCTCTTTTATTGAAGAAAGAAACGGTCTGTCTAAAATCAAGCCTCCGGTTTTTGAAGTAAAGCCCGGCATAAAGTTCACTTTCTGCACTCTTGCGCTGCGCGTAAGAGATTTTAGCTTATGAAAAGTTTCTGCATAATCTTCCGCAGTCAAATAGTCAAGCATGATTGTGTAGACCGTAGATTTAAGCTTTACTTCGAATAAAAGTTTTTCAAGCCAGCTAGGCCTTCCGCACTGGAAACATTCAATTATCAATTGAGGCGGATTTTTAGAAAACTCTTCAAAGCACAATTTTTGGGCATTCCATTGAAAAATCTTCCAGTTATTTACAGTCTGCACCATTTCATTTGGATTTACTTTAGGGCAAAGCAAATTAAACGATTCAAGATTGTCTGCAACAATTCTAATCTTTGTAGAAAGCGGCAGAATTTCAGAAAGAGCTCTTGCCAGCCTGTAGACAACGCCTATATCGCCGAAATTGTCCACAACCTTGCATAAAATTGTTATGTCTTGCAACGTGCTTTTCATGCAGAATATTCCGTGTACGCATAAGCATTGTGAAGATGAATGGATTCTTCGTTTTCACACTCAACGCTAAACCAGGCGAATGGAGTTTTAATCTTAAAATTTTTTAGAAAAATATAAACTTCCCTAACAACATCTTCCACAAAGCGAGGATTTTCGTAAGCTTGCTCGGTAACGAATTTTTCATCTTTTCTTTTTAAAACTGAATAAAGCGGACTCGAGGCGCACTGTTCAATTCCTTTGATTATATCTTCAATCCAAAAAAAATCGCTGTACAGAATTTTTACTCTTACAGTTCCTCTTTGATTGTGGGCGCCGTATTCGCTTATAGCCTTGCTGCAAGGGCACAGGGTTGTAATGGGAACTTCTATTCCTACAAAAAATCTTTTTTGCGAAGGAGCATCTTTTTCATCGCTGGCGCAAACTTCTGCCTCGTAAGAACACCGATATTCAACAATTCCTTCGCTCTGGCTTACCGGAGCTTTTTTTTCTATATAGTATGGGAAAGAAATTTTTCCGTAAGCCTTGCAAGCGTCTAGCTTTTGGCGCATTTCTTCAAGCATTTCAAGAAAATGCTGCATTGTTATATCTTTATGGTACTTGTGAAAAACCTGAATAAAACGGCTCATGTGGGTTCCCTTAAAATTATGAGGAAGATTCACATACAAATCCACAGCTGCAGTTGTGTTTTGAGTACGATTGTCTTTATCTAAAACTGTAACTGGATATTTTACGTTTCTTACTCCCACTTTTTGCAAGGGAATTTTTCTAGTGTCTTCTTCGTTCTGAATATCACGCATAATTTATTCCCTTTCGGCGGCTTCGAGCGTATTGAACATGAGCATTGCTATGGTCATTGGACCTACTCCTCCCGGAACTGGAGTTATGTATCCTGCAGTTTCCAGCAAATCGTTGTAGTCGCAGTCGCCAATTAATCTGAATCCGCTTTTTTTTGAGCTGTCCGGGATTCTGTTAACGCCGACGTCGATAACTGTTGCGCAGTTTTTTATCATATCTTTTGTAACGGTGTGAGGATGTCCGCTGGCAACTACCAAGATGTCCGCCTGCTTTGTAATTTCAGAAAGATTTTTTGTTCCTGTGTGGCAAATTGTTACAGTGCAGTTTGTTTGGCGGCGAGCTAAAAGAAGCGCAACCGGCTTGCCGACTATGTTTGAACGCCCAATTACAACCGCGTGTTTTCCGCTTGTTTCAATCCCCATTTTTTCAAGAAGAACAATAATTCCGTGCGGCGTGCAAGGCAAGAAAGATTTTTTTCCGATTACAAGGTTTCCCACATTTACGGGATGAAAACCGTCTACGTCTTTTTCCGGGCTTATTGCAAGCAAAACTTTTTCTTCGTTTATATGCTTTGGAAGCGGCAGCTGAACTAAAATTCCGTGTACAGAAGAATCCGCATTTAGCTCTGCAATTATTTTCAGCAGTTCCTCTTCAGTTGTGCTTTCTGCAAGATGCATGCTTCTGTCTAACATTCCAACTTCTGCAAGCGCCTTTTGCTTTCCTGTTACATAAGAAACGCTTGCCGGATTTTCTCCAACTAAAATAACTGCCAAACAAGGAATTATTCCCCTAGCCTTAAGTTCCTCTGTTTTTTTAGCGACTTCGCCCCTTACTTGCGCCGCTATAGCCTTTCCATCTATGATTTTTGCACTCATTTTGTTACCTTCCTTAAGTTCGGTTATTTTAATTGTAATTACACCGCAAAAAATGTATAATTAATGCTACTATAACTTTTTTTGTTGTTTAGTTCTATCTATACAAACTATATAAAATTTTAGAATGGTTTAGTAAAGTGAGGAAAAGATGAAACGTTTTGCTTTCGCTCTGTGTTTTTTTTCTGTTTTAATATTTTCTGTAAATGCGCAAGAAAATTCTGTTCCAGAAGAAGAGCCTGAAGTTCAAGAAACCTATAAATACGAAACAAACGGAAGAGGCGACCAGTTTATAAAAATCGCCATTATGCCTAGCTTCCCATTAAATTTTGGCGACCAAATGAAAATCGGGGGAGCTGCTGAACTTTGCTACTACAGATTCTTAAACAGCTGGCTAGCTCTTGGCGGCGAACTTATGGCAGGTTACAACCTTACAAAGGGAAGCAACATTTTTACCTACGTTCCAATCAGTTTTGGCGTTATGTTTCAGCCTTCTGTCTGGAAAATTGAATTTCCAGTAACGCTTTCCTTGGGAACTGCATTTGAAACTTGCCAAAACAAAAAATACTTTCCCGGTCTGTCTTTTAAAGCAGATTTAGGAGTCTTCTTCCGCATGTCGGAAACCTGGTCTTTTGGCTTAGGCGGAAAATTTGTTATGCTCCCAGAATGGTATACAAAAACTGAAAACGCAAAGCCGGATCAAGTCTTGTATATGCAAATTTCTGCTTCGGCAAGATACCATTTCTAAAAACAAATCAACAGGGATTTAATTAATATGAAAAAATTACTTAGTGTTTTAATCTGCTCGTTAGGACTTTTTTCTTTTGTAGGCTGCTACGACGCAATTTTACAGGGAATAAGGGAAGAAGTTGAACTGGAAGATGCTCAAATTTCAGGATTTATAAATAACATTACCAGATTCAATGCCAAAAACGAATCTGGAATAGATACAGAATATCTTTACCTTCAAAATGGACTTGTTTACTATAAAACAGCTTCAAATGAAGATGCCACGCACGGAAAATGGCACAAAGACGGAAAAACTCCAAATCCTGTAAAGTATAATTACTATTTGGAAAACGGCTCTTCAGGTTTTTCTGGAACATTTTTCTATAAATCCGCAGCAGACGGAAAATATATTTATATTTTGGGCTTTGAACCTGAACAAGACGACGACAGCGGCTTAAATGTTTCTGGAACTATAAAACTTTATTGTTCTGAAGGACCTGGAAAAGAATGGAAAGAAGTTGCAGAAATCAATAAAAAAATCGAAGAATATGTATTTTCCTTAAAAAGTTCAACTTACAGCACTTATTACCTTGAAGACATAAACATCTGTCTTCTTGGAACGAATGACGCAAAGGTTGAAAACAGAGAAGCCTACATCCGGATTGGCGGCGGCTCTGGAAAAACTGGCGGAGATACAACTATTTCTTCAAATCTGTGGACAGACAAATTTGAATTTTACAAATTGGACGGAGCAGAAACTTCTGCCGCAAGCTGCATGGCAAGCAGCGAGGCTGAAAACTCTCTAGGAATTACAAAAGACACTATGTCCGCCGTTTATTTTAATGGCAAAACGTACTTTTTTGACCGGCTAGGAACTGGAAAAACCCTTGATTCTTCTGGCGGCGATTCCCACCTTATAAAATGCGAAGGAACAACTCTTTACTGCTCTAAAGACGGAACATTTACAGACGTAAAAATTACAAAAGACGGAAAAGAACAGATATATTCTCTCAGCACAAGCGCAGACAAAAGCATAATTTCTATTGCCGTTACAAAGAATTCCATTCTTCTTGGAACAAACGGAAAAGGCACTGTTAGAGTTTTACTGGACTCTGAAGGAAAGCCAAAAGAAAACGGTTCTACTTCTAGCGATTCCGGCTACTCATCTAATATGTCTACGATAATGACGAATCCTTACATAGTCAGAACTTTATTCTGTGTGGATTCAACTAAAAACGAAGCGGATACCGTAATGTATTCGTCTTTGCAGTTTATCTATCCAGAAACTACAGCTGGCGCAAGTTACGACAACATCGGCTTGTGGTCTTACTATCCATCTCGTGGCAACTGGAACAGGGAATAGGTATACAAAATGGAACTTAACAGCAAGACAAGAAAATTACTCGAAAAATACGCTCACGATATTCAGCCTGTTGTAATAGTGGGCGGCAACGGTATTTCAGATGCATTAAAACAAAAAGTTTGCGCAGAGCTAGATGCCCACGAATTAATAAAAGTTAAATTCAACGACTTTAAAGATGAAAAAAAAGTTCTTTCAGAACAACTCGCTCAAGGCTGCAGCGCATTTCTTGTGCGTGTAATTGGCAACATTGCAATTTTATACAAACAAAACGAAGATCCTTCAAAACGTTCTTTTAAAATATAGATTAGTTTTTAGTGTTTGCGTTGCAAACTTTTTATATCCATTTTATTGCCAGATTAAATTTATAAAGCATTTAATTTGGCAGCTCACTTTCTCTTGGAGAAAAATATGATAGAAGTTTCCCATGTGTCTCGCAGTTTTGGGGCATTTCATGCGGTTGATGACGTTAGTTTTTCAATTCCAACTGGTCAAATTGTAGGTTTACTTGGACCAAACGGAGCCGGAAAAACAACCACGATGCGCATGATAACAGGCTTTTTAAAACCTACATCGGGTTCCATAAAAATTGACGGAATCGACGTTGCTAACTTTCCTGTTGAAGCAAAGAAAAAAATCGGCTATATGCCAGAATCAGCATGCCTTTACGGAGACATGATTGTCGCCGATTATTTGACTTATATCGCAAACATTTACGGTCAAAATCCTAAGGAAAAGTTACCTCTTTTGTGTTCAGAATGCGGGCTAAAAGAAGTCATGTACAAAAACATTTCTGAACTTTCGCGCGGTTATCGCCAGCGCGTAGGTTTGGCGCACGCGCTTATGAACGACCCTGAAATCATCATTCTTGACGAACCTACAAGCGGTCTTGACCCTAATCAGATAGAAGACGTTCGCTCTTTGATAAAAGAAATCGGAAAAACCAGGACTGTAATAATTTCTACGCACATTCTTAGCGAAGTAGAAATGCTTTGCAGCCGGGTAATCATTATTAGCGGCGGAAAACTTGTTGCAGACAGCCCTACTGAAAAGCTTCGCGAAAACTATAGCCGTTCGTATGCAGTCACAGTTGCCGCAAAATCTAGTTTTGAACAGTTAAAAACTGCGCTTTCAGAAATCACAGAAATTGCAAGCTTAGAAGAGCAGCCTGCTTCAGATGCTAATAGCGGAATATGCACGGCAAGCATTTCCGTTAAAGATGATGCGGAAATTCGTCCTGAAATAGCAAAAGCTCTTGTTTCAAAGGGAATAGAACTCTACGAACTTTCTGTACAAAAGAACAGCCTTGAAGATGTTTTCCATGCGATTACTTCTGGAAACGCAGAAGAGTTCCACTGCGAAACGTCTGCGCAAGGCTAGACTTTGTCTATATCCTATATAATTTGGAGGAATGTTTGCTATGAGCAACAGTAAAAATAAAACTTGCAATCCTGCATTTGTAATAATGAAGCGCGAGCTTGGCTCGTATTTTTCAAGTCCGATTGCATATATCGTTACAGGTCTTTTTCTTATAATTACAGGAATTATGTTCTTTACGGCCTTTTTCTTGCAAAATCAGGCCAATATGCGAAATCTTTTTTCAATTTTGCCGCTTCTTCTTTCGCTTTTTATTCCTGCGCTTACGATGCGCTTGTATTCAGAAGAAATGAAAACAGGCTCTATTGAAACCCTTATGACACTGCCAATTACAGAAACCCAAGTTGCAGCTGGCAAATTCCTTGCCGCACTGATTGCTTCTCTTGCAATGATTGCCCCGACGCTGCTTTATCTAGTCAGCATTTTGCCTTTTGGAATTCCAGACATGGGACCGGTCGCATGCGGTTATCTAGGAACAATTTTTTTGTGTGCTTCCTTTTGCGCAATCGGTCTATTTGCTTCTTCTGCAACAAAAAATCAAATTGTAGCATTTTTCTACGCATTCATTATTTGCATCGCGCTTACGATGGTCAGCCAGTTCTTAATCTTTTTGCCTTCGCCAATTGTAAGCTTCTTGCAATTTTTAAGCGCGGAAGAGCATTTTACCTCAATTTCAAGAGGCATTATCGATTCAAGGGATTTGCTATACTTCGTTTCGTTGACGGTGCTTTTCTTTAGTTTAACGGTTATTGCTCAACGTAAAAAAGCAAAATAATTTGGAGACTTACAGATGAAAAAAATTATTGATTGGTTAAAAGGTCCAGCCAGCGATTTTGCGCTTTTTTGCTTGATTTTGATTCTTGCAAATGTAATTGGCTACAGAGCTTTTGCTCGCATAGATTTTACACGACAGGGAACATATTCTCTTTCGCAAGCAACAAAAAACACATTGCAAACGCTTTCCTCGCCGCTTTCGGTAAAGGTTTTCTTTTCCGACGACTTGCCTTCGCCTTACAGCGAAACTGCCCAGTATGTAAAAGATATTTTAGTTGAATACAAAGGTTCTGCGAACAAGAACTTTAGTTACCAATTCTTTAAGATGAACAAACCCGAAAATCAGGCAATTGCAAGAAATTACGGAATCCATCAAGTTCAGATTCAAAAAGTTGGACGCACAGAAGTCGGCTTTATGCAGGCTTGGATGGGTCTTGCAATCGTTTACGGAGATTCAATAGAACTTTTAGACGAAATTACAAGCGATTCTGGATTTGAATACAACCTTACTTCTAAAATTTCAAAAATTGTTTCAACTGTGGATGCCTTGTACGGTCTTAATAGCGATGATTCTATTTCTATGACGCTGTTCGCTTCTGAAGAGTTAAGCCAGTTCAACATTTCTGGATTTGACAGCCTTGATACAGTTGTGCAAAACGCGTTTAACAGCGTTAATAAGAAAAATTTAAATCGTCTTTCTTACATAAGAAAATATCCTTCTGACGAAGAATCTGTTGCGCTTGCAGAAAAATACGGATTGCCTGTTGTAAGCTACAAAGACAAAAACAACAAGGAAGGAAACGCGCTTTTCGGCATAGTTCTTGAGCACGGCGATTCGTTTAGGACAGTTCCGCTTGCAATCCAGCGTTCATTTTTTGGATACGGAATTTCGGGGCTTGACGAGCTTGAAGCAAACATAAACGACAGTTTGCAGAGCCTTCTAGCAAAGTCTACGGAAATTGGCTACGTTACTGGACACAAAGAAGCTTCTCTTGCTGACGAAAACGGTTCGCAAATCCATCTTGTTTCCCTAATAAGCGATATGTACACTTTCAAGGAGCTAAACCTTGCGGAAGATGAAATCCCTGCAAACTTAACTTCAATCGTTATAAACGGAGCAAAATCAGAATTCACTGAAGAAGAGCTTTTCAAGATTGACCAGTTTGTAATGAAGGGCGGAAACTTAATTGTTTTCCAAGATCCGTTTGATGCCAGTCAAGCAAACTACTATTCGCAGCCGCAGTACACACCAATTGAAACCGGTCTTGAAAGAATTCTTGAATCTTACGGCGTAAAACTTGAAAAGAACTACGTTTTTGACGAACAGTGCTACGTTCAGCGGCAGCGTGGGTATGGCGAAATAAAATTATTCTGGGCGCCACAGCTTCAGAAAAAACAGCTTGACCAAAAAAGCCCGATTACAAAAAATCTTGGATACGTGATTCTTTTGCAGTCAGGCTCACTAGACGTTGAAAAAGCTAAGGAAAATAAGAATATAAAGCTTTCTGTTCTTGCGAAAACTTCGGAAAACGCATGGGCGGAACAGTCTGGCTTCCAGCTTGCTCCAGGAATGCAACCTCCTTTTAACAAGTCGGAAGAAAAATCTTATAATCTTATTGCCCTTTTGGAAGGAAAGTTTACAAGCGCATTTGATTCAAATCCTTCTGAAAGCAAAGATGATTCTGGCGAGCTAAATGCGTCTAAGCACATAAAGAAATCTGCGCAAAACGGAAAAGTATTTGTCGCAAACACCGCGATGATAACAACTAACATGCTGATTGACGATTCTGGCTCAGAACCGATTGCATTATTTGTCCGCAACGTAATGGACTACATGAATGGCAACGAAGATTTGTGCACCATGCGGACAAAAAGCCTTTCTATAAACACGCTTTCAAACACAAAGTCGCCTTTGGCAGTAATTGTAAAGTATTTCAACATGATTTTTATTCCGCTGCTAGTTGCAATTGCAGGATTTGTAGTTTATAGGGCAAGAGTCCTTCGCAAAAAGAGAATTCGCTTGGAATACAATCCAAATGATTCAAGAATAGAAAACTCAAAATAATATGCTAAAGATAAAAACTGGCTACGTTCGGCGGTTTTTATCTTTTATGAGAGGTAAATTATGACAAAACGAAAAATTACACTTTGTTCAGTTGCGGGCGTTTTGCTTGTAATTGCAATTATTCAGTCAATAGTTTTAAATAAAAATCCTGTAAAAACAGTAAAGCTTTCTGCAGAGCCAGATTCTTTAATTATAAAAAACGCGGACAAAACCGTTTCTTTAAAAAGCAATGGCTCAGCATGGACTGTGGGCGACGGTTCTTTTGAAGTGAAAAAAACGGAAATCGACTCTATTTTAAGACTTGTAAAAGAAATCAAAATTTTAGATTCAGTAGGAAAAACTGGAAACGAACTTCTTGAAGAGCGATACAAGCTTTCTGACGGAAAATCAATTGTTGTTTCTGTAAAAAAAGGCGAAAGCGTTCTTAGAACAATTTTTATAGGAAAGACAACTTCAACATCTTCGCAAACTTACGTTACGCTTGACGGTAAAAAAGAAATTTTCCTTGTTTCTGGAAATTACCGTTCAGTTTTTGAAAAAGATGAAAATTCTTTTAGGAGCGAATACGTCTATGAACTTGACGAAACCAAAGTAAAATGGGTTTCAAGCACCGCAAACGGAACTACCTTAAAGATTGAAAATCTTGCAAAGGTTGGCGAAGAAGAAAAATGGAATTTTGCAAACAGCAGCCCTGAAAAAGAAATTGACAACGACAAGGCTATAAATTGGGTTCAGTCTGTTGCAACTTTAAAAGTAAATTCTTGGCTTTCTGATGATGAAACTCTACCTGCAAAAAAAGTTGCTTCTGTTCAAATCGGGCTTGAAGGCGAAACTGTTTTTGTGGAAATTTATTCTAAAAAAGACGGCGATTCTGAAAAATACATAGGAACTTCAAGCCGCACTGTTCACAAATTTGAATTAAGCGAATACAACGCAAAGAAATTCTTAAAAACTTTTGACGATTTAATAAAAAAATAAAGTCATAAAAGCAGGGTTTTTATAGCTGTAAAAAAAGCTTTCAACGCTTTTTTTCATTTTCTAAAAACCCGGCTTTTATTTTATGGTTTAAAACCTCTAGCCTACTTTTTAAATCCTGAAAGACGCATTGTATTTAAGATAGCAAGAATACAAATTCCTACATCACCAAAAACCGCAAGCCACATATTTGTTATTCCCAATGCGCTTAAAACCATTATTGCAACCTTCGTTCCCAAAGAAGCCACAATATTTTCATAAACAATTCTTTTTGTTTTTCTGCTGATTTTAATTCCATCTGCAATTTTTGCAATGCTGTCGTTCATAATGACCACATCGGCGCTTTCTATGGCGGCATCTGCTCCCATTCCACCCATTGCAATTCCAACATCTGCGCGGGCAAGAACTGGCGCGTCATTTATTCCATCACCTGCAAAAAGAAGAGTTCCTCTTTTGCGACCGTTATTTTTCATGCTGGCAATAAGCTCTTCCACTTTAGAAACTTTATCGCCAGGCAAAAGCTGCGAATAGACATCTGTTATTCCAAGTTCTTTTGCTGTTTTTTCGGCAGACTCCTTTGTGTCCCCGGTAAGCATTACAACTTTTTGAACACCTGCATTTTTTAGGCTTTGAATCGCAGATGCAGAATCGGACTTTGTTTCATCGCTGATGATTATGTGACCGCAGTATTTGCCATCTTGAGCAACGTGAACTATTGTTCCGTAATCAGGCTTGGAACATTTTGCAAATCCTTGAACGTTTTGCTCTTCCATAAGGCGTTGATTGCCAGCCAGAACAACTTTTCCGTTTAGATTAACCTTAATTCCCTGTCCGCTTATTTCTTGCGCATTTGTAATTTTTGCAAGAGAACAACATTCTCCGTGGTGAGCCTTTTTTAAGGAGATTGCCGCAGGATGGTTTGAATAAGTTTCTGCGTGAGCTGCAATTGCAATTAATTCATCGGCAGGAATGTTGCATCCTTGCGCAAGATGAACATCTGAAACTACAAAAACACCTTTTGTAAGAGTTCCAGTTTTATCGAATACGGCGGTTTTCGCTTTTGAAAGACCTTCAATCGCAGCGCTTCCCTTCACAAGAATTCCTTTGCGGCTTGCATTTCCTATTCCGCCAAAGAACGAAAGAGGAACGCTGATTACAATTGCGCAAGGGCAAGAAACTACAAGAAATTCAAGAGCCCTGTAAATCCAGACAGACCAAGTCCAATTGCCAGTCGCAACTTTTGTTATTACAGGCGGAATCACGCCAACTAAAAGGGCTGCAACACAGACAACCGGTGTGTAGATTTTGCTAAAGCGAGTAATAAAGCGTTCTGTCTTTGTCTTTTTTTCGCTAGATTCTGAAACAAGGCGAATTACGCGGCTAGCAGAACTTTCTGAAGCGGGGCGAAGAGTTTTTATAGTAATCAGCGCATTTTTGTTTATTGCGCCGCTAAAAACTTCATTTCCTTCAAAAACTTCCCGCGGAACAGATTCTCCTGTAAGCGCAGATGTATCTATAAATGACTTTCCTTCAATAACAACGCCATCTACAGGAATTCTTTCTCCTGGCTTTACGATTACAATGTCTCCAACTGCGACTTCTTCTGCGGTGATTTCAACAGTCTTTCCATCCCGGATAACGTTTGCAGTATCAGGACAGATTTCCATTAAGGAATCAATTGAATCTTTTGATTTGTCTACCGCATAATCTTCAAAATATTCGCCGATTTGATAAAAAAGAACGACCGCAACTGCCTCGCCAACTTCCCCAATAAAAACGGCGCCCAAACTAGCAAGCGTCATAAGGAACTGCTCATCAAAGATTTTTCCTTTTAAAATATTTTTTACCGCGCCGATTACAACATCCTTTCCTACTAACAAATATGCTGCCAAACAAAGAAGAATATATGCATAGTTTTGATAGCTTGCAATATTTTTTACATTTGGAAAAAGATTTTCAAAGTTCACCAAATGTTTTAAAAACAGCGCAATTGCAAAAACAACTGCCGCTATGATTATTTTTTTTAAGGAATGTTCTTCTTCCTCTTCTTCTTCATGGCAGCAGCTACATTTAATTTGATTTTCACATTTCTTATGTTCGTGGCTGTGTTCATGTTCATGGTTTTCCATATCAATACCTCTTTTAGTGTTTGTTTTATTCGCCTACGTGGTCAAGCCCTTGATTTAAGATTGAAACCACGTGATTATCGCTCAAAGAATAAAAAAGATTTTTTCCTTCACGGCGAAACTTTACAAGTTTGTTTGTTTTTAAAATTCTTAACTGATGACTTACAGCAGATTGCGTCATTCCTAAATTTTCTGCAATGCTCGTCACTGCAAGTTCTTGCTGGAGAAGCGCAAAAAGAATTTTTATTCTTGAAGAGTCTCCAAAAATCTTAAAAAGTTCAGCCAAATCAAAAAGCGTATCTTCGTCTGGCATTTGCTCAAAAACTGTTTGCGGCATGAATTTTACCTCCTATTCTAATATATGAACAACTGTTCATATATTAGAATAAAAACATTACTTTTGCAATAGTTTAATTAGCCCAAACTTCGCTTTTTTGAAAAATAAACAAAAGCGTAAGCGAAATTACAATTTGTGAAGATTTTGTGCGATTAGAACAACTAAGGGGCTGTCTAATAAGTTCTAAATGTCATTGTCGTACTTGATACA
This sequence comes from uncultured Treponema sp., assembly GCA_934667505.1. GTDB lineage: Bacteria > Spirochaetota > Spirochaetia > Treponematales > Treponemataceae > Treponema_D. The sequence continues at coordinate 93,935 of CAKULY010000004.1, forward strand.
ACAATCTCTAAATGATTGCAATATATGCATTTAGATTTTCGGGTCAAGCCCGAAAATGACAGAAAAGATACTTTTGGGACAGCCCCCAAACCAATGCAAACGAAGTGCGAGCGCAACCATCTGAACAAATTGTAAATTCGCTGAAAGCATTTTTTCATAATTTATAAAAAAAAGGAAAGTTTTTCCAATCAAACAATTCTTATCATTTAATTGCTTTTTTTCCATTAGTAAATTAGAATATTACAATGGTTGCTTTTTTTACTGTACTTTTTTGCGCTTCTTTTTTATTCCTAATAGGTACTTGTTTTACATTAAAAAGTTCTCCAAAGGTTTTAAAATATCCGCTTCTTATATCTTTAATAGCTACCAGCATTTCCTGCCTTTGCCACATTGTAATTATCCACACAAAAGACTATAGAACTGCAAGCATCGCATACGCTATATTTTTTATAACCATAGATTTCATTGTATTTTTTATATACCGATACACTTTGGTTTTTACAAAAAATTCTTCCAAGTTCAAAGTCTTAAACATAATTTTTGCAGTTCTTTTTGCGCTAGACATCGTTGCCATAACCCTAAACATTCCTTTTGAATATATGTTCAGCCTTGTAAAAATTCATTTTGACAACGACATTTCCCTTGCAGTCCAAGACAACTTCATATTTAAAATCAATAAGACAACTGCCTACAATATCCATCTTTTTTTAAACTATATAGTTTTAGCATTTACTCTTTTTTGCATAATAAAAAAACTGATTTCTGCCCCTTCTCCGTACAAATTCATGTACCGCACAATTCTTCTTTCTCTGCTAGTTGTAATAGTAGGCGACGCATCCTATGTATTTGTAAGAATTCCAATAGATTTTTCAATAATATTTTGCACAATCTGCGCGGTTTGCTTATGCCTGTTCACTCCATCGTTTGTTCCTCCAAAACTTATTGCAAAGCAGTTAAAAAGCGTTGTTACAAACATGAAAGATGCTGTTGAAATCTTTGATAACGAAATGAACTTTGTTTACAGCAACAAAGCAATGGAAGATTTAAACAAAAAGTCAAACTTTGAGCTTGAAAACTGCTTAAAAGAACTTCTTAAGAATAAAGACACTCTTTTAGAAAAAAAAGAATATCAAAAAGAAATAAAAACTGATTCTGAAACTTTTTACCTTAAAATATCAGTAAACCCTGTAAAAGACAAAAAACGGCGTTTTATGGGAATTTTTGTGGTAATTTACGACAGAACCAAAGAAATTGAACAAGTGGCATTTGAACACTACAGGGCAACTCACGATATGCTTACAGGCATTTATAACCGCGAAACGTTTTACGAAAAAGCGCGCCTTCTTATTACAGAAAATCCCTCTGAAACATTCTTGCTCGTCTGTTCGGATATAGACAACTTTAAGTTTATAAACGATTTGTTTGGAAAAAACGTAGCCGACGATTTTTTAAAACGCCTTGCAGACATTATCAAGCAAAATGTAAAAAAAGACAGCATTTATGCCCGCTTGGACAACGACCACTTTGTTGTTATGCTGAATAAAAAATACTTCAGCGAAACAACATTTATTGATTTAAGTTCTCAAGTTTCTTATATAGCGGAAAATCTTTTATATCCGGTAAGCATTCACATGGGAGTTTATGAAATAAAAGAAAGAAACCTTCCTATAGGCACGATGTGCGACCGCGCGCTTATGGCTTTGAACACCATAAAAGGTGACTTTAGAAAAAAAATCGCATACTACGACAAAAGCATTAGAAATTCTATGCTTAAAGAACAAAAATTTATTGGTGAATTTAACTACGCTTTAGCAAGCGGACAGTTTAAAATGTATCTTCAGCCTCAATTTTCCGGAGACAAAAAATTGCACGGCGCAGAAGCCTTAGTTCGCTGGGAACACCCTACAGAAGGAACAATAAATCCAAAGGAGTTTATTCCTCTGTTTGAAAAAAATGGAATCATAACAAGCTTAGACCTTTACATGTGGGATCTTGCCGCACGCCAATTAAAAGAATGGCAAAATCAAGGGAAAACGGATATGTACATTTCCGTAAACATCTCGCCAAAAGATTTTTGCTACGTAGACGTTTACAAGACTTTTACGGACCTTGTCGAAAAGTATCAAATTCCACCGCAAAAGTTAAATTTGGAAATAACAGAATCCGCTATACTATTAAATTTTGATGTACAGCTCGAACTAATAAACAAACTAAGAAAATACGGATTTTCAATTGAAATGGACGACTTTGGCAGCGGCTATTCTTCGCTGAACCTTTTAAAAGACGTTCCTTTTGATATTTTAAAAATCGACATGGAATTCTTGCAGGTAAAGAACAACAAAGAACGTTCAATTCAAATTATTGATGCCATAATAAAACTTTCAAAATGCTTAAAAATGCCTGTTATTACAGAAGGCGTTGAAACCCAAGAGCAATTAGACTTCCTAAAAAAACTTGGAAGCGACCTGTTTCAAGGTTTTTATTTTTCAAAACCAATTCCTGTTTCGGAGTTCGAAGAAAAATACATTGAAAACAAAGACGTAAAAAAAGTGGCGGTCAACTAAAGTTTCTTTAATCGACCGCCACAAAGGACTTGATACTATTTTGAAAGACTGCTATTTAGCAGCTCCGCAAATCTTTAGAATTGATAACTTACACCAATGTTTACAAAACTGTTGTTTTTCCAAGCGGCGAATTCGCTGTTATCATCTCTTGAATAAATGTACATTCCATTTACATAAAGCGAAAGCGACTGGTCTGGCTTGTATGTAAACTTTGGCATTACAATTAAGTCGCCATTTTCAATTCCGTACAAAACAGTTACTTCTGGCAAAATCTTTTCGTTCATAAAAGAAGTTGTGACGTTTACAACGAATTTATTGTTTGTATAAGCGTTTTCACTGTAGTCAACATCCAAAGAACTCTTTATTTCATCGTTTTTAAGAATTGCAGTTCCTGTTTCCTGAACGTTTACGTTCATGTTCCAAAACGGAAGGTCGATGTCAAATCCGCCCAGCCAAGCAACTGAATTATTGTGAACAAACGCATCTGTGCCGTCAACATCTTCGGTCAAATTGTAGGCAGCTTCTCCACGAAGATTGAATCTCCAGAGTGTTGTTGCAGCTTCCAAACCGAAAGTTTGCTTTCTGTCGTAAGCAAGGAATTTGTCGTCTTCGCTTGTTGTGCCTTGCGCAAGATATTTGTTCAACCAGCTATCAAGTTTTGTTGCGTTGAAAGAAGGCTGTTTGTAAAATCCGTTGTAATAGCTTAAGCCCCAGTCAAAAGAACCCAATGTTCCTGTAAGACGTGTTCCAAACTGACCGTATTTCAAAGTCTTTAAGTCAGGATAAATCATGTCTGGGTCGGAATTAAGGCTATTCGCGTTGTTCAGAGCGTACATATAAGCTTCGCCAGCAGCAGTTAGTTTTGCAGAAGCTTCATCTACACTATTATAACCAAGTTGTGTCATAGCACCTGTACAAGCCTTTTTGGCAACTTCCATTTGAGATTTATAAGGATTATTTTCATCTGACAAACCGGCTGCCTTTGCTTGTGCATAAGCTCCAGCCGCCGCTTGATATTCAGCTGCCAAAGCATTCAAAGTGCCTGCGCTAGCGCTTGCTTTTGTATATGTTGCAAAAGCATCTGCAACTTTAGATGTCGCGCTAGTTTTTACCGCTCCTGAAAGCTTGCTGTAAGCCGCAGGAATCCAAACACCGTTTGTAGCAAAGCGGTCCACAGTCAAGAACGGTGCATAAACTGCTTCAAGATTTAAGTTCGCATCCCCAAAACTGTATGCAGCCCTAACCATAGGAGTGCTAAGACGACGGTCGATGTAGTCTGGAATTATAAAATCCGTGTAGTCATCGGCATTAAAGTTGTCTAGCACATGGAGTTTGTCGCCTTTTCCCCAAACAAGCTTCATTTTTCCGGCTTCAAGGCTAAAGTTTCCAAAATAACCGCGAAGAGCAAGCTCATCAATCACATCGACTGGATGATTTTTTATTGTGTTTTCATCGACTTTCAATGCAAGAAGAACATCGCTCATGCTGCCAGAATATTCAAGGTTCAACTTTGCAGAAGGAAGAACTTTTACTTGAACATCGTCGAACAGTTTGTAGTCGTCGCTGCTAGTTCCGTTAGGATTCAAATAGCCACGCATATCAATCCAGGCTTTTCCGCTAACAGAAAGAGCAGAAGCGCTAGAATCACCAAAACCAGAACCAAACGAATCTGTTCCAAAAGAATCAAAGGAATCAAAATCGTCAGCAAATGTTGTGGCAAGAGCCATTGCAGAAACTGCGCCCGCAAGAATTAATTTCTTAGCTTTCATTTATTTTGCCTCCGCAAGTCTTACTTATTTTCCTGTGCTCAAGAAGCTCTGTGTAAATACTCTGTCAGGAATTGGCTGGTCTACAATCAATTTTACAATTTCCAAAGTTGTAGAATGTCCTGTCTGCACATTTTTAAGAACGTTTACCATTGGAGTATCGTAACCGCTTTGATTTTCAATCTTTTCCACAGAAAGAGTTTTTACAAGCTTGTCGTTCTTGTCGTACATTTCTGTGTAAATCGGATAGTAAGTTTTTTTGTCTACCCAAGTAATTCTGTAGTTGTACTGGCTTGAAGCCTTGTCTTTTGGAGTTTCTTTAATCTTCCAGCAGTCGTAGCCGTTTTTCTGTTCCTCAAGAAGGAAGTCATGAACATCTGCATCAACATCGCGAGTTGTAAGGTCATCGTAAGTCGCATCTGTTCCCATGAATGATTTTGAACCTTCGCTAGAGTTTACACGGCGAGTAGATTTTAATGATGGAAGATAAATCCATTTGTCATCGGCACGACCGTCGTTTTGAACCTGAAGGAATCGAGTTCCTTTTACAGAAGCTGGCGAAAGGAAAACCATCACAATTGAATCCAAGCCGTCTTTGTTTTTTCCGAACTCTTCTACTTGGCGAACTTCTTTAGAACCATCTTTTGAAGTCAAAGTCATTGCAACCAAAGAGTGTGTAAAGGCAGGCTGTTTTACATCGGAAGCCTTTTTCATAATTTCGTAACCTTTTTCTGTATCAGCAAATGCTGAACCCATGCAAAGCGCAGCGGCAGCAATCAAAGCAGCCATTTTTGTAATCTTTTTCATATTTATACCTCGCTAATTAGTTTTTTTGAAAGCCAGACTTTCTTTTCAAAAGTCCGACTTTCAAGTATTTTATTTTTCTTCAGAATTATTGTTTTCTAAAACCTTTTTTTCTGAAGTTTTTGTTTCTTTTTCTTCTTTTGGTCTGATGAACTTTGGTTCAAACAGATTCAAAATTCCAGGGATTACAGTCATTGCAAAGAAGCTTGATGTGAACATTACAATCGCAACAAGGAATCCGATGTAGCGCAAAACTACGAACTTTGAGAAACAAAGCACAAGGAATCCAAAGCCTACAGCAAGAGCATTTGTTACAATGCCGTGTCCGCTCTTTTTGAATGTTTGCCTTGTAACTTCCTCCAAGTTGTCAGAAAGCGCTCGCTCTTCGCGGTATGTGGTCATAAAGTGAATTGTATAGTCGATTCCTACGCCTACTGCAACAGAAGCTATAATACTTGTTACAAGGTCAAGGTTTATGCCTGTAAAGCCCATAACCATGTAGTTCAAGACGATTGCAAGCGCCAAAGGAATTGCGCCTACAAGACCGGCCCAAGCGGAATGGAATGCTATTGCAATTATTATGAATACTGAAACAAGCGAAGTAAGAAGGCTTGACAACTGGCTTGAAACAATCATGTTTGTCATTGTGTATTCCATTTCGCCAGCGCCGGTCGCTTCGAGCGTAAATCCTTCTGGGAAGTGTTCAGCAGCGTAATCCTGCGCAGCCTTTATGATTTTTCCTGTTGTTTCTGTAGAATGATTTCGCAACTGGCAAGTTACCCGCATAACCATTGGATTCATGTCGTCATCAACGAACCTTCCTAAGGAGCCGCTAAGCAATGTCAGATAACCTTGAACTACTCCGCTAAGCTCTTCTTTTGAAGGAACTGGATACTTTGAAACGTCGTAAGGAATTTCGTAGTACGCCATGCCGTTGTAGTTCATTTCCTTTTCAAGACATTCCATCATTTTTTCTACAGTCGCATACTTTCCGCCGGCTTCAACATAAGCATGCGCAAGCATGTCAAGAACCTGCTGAGTTGTCATTGTCTGATTAAGCTTTTCTGTATACGCAATATTAGGATCTACCCAATCAGCAGGCGTGGAATCTTCTGCAGCATCGCTGTCTGCTGCAAAATCGTCTGCAAAGCTTGAAAAAGAATCATCTCCAAAACTTTCAAACGAAAGACTTTCAAAATCGTCAGAACTATCAGAAGCAGTGTCCTGTTCGGTTACTACGTTTTGCTCAGAAGGAACATGCCAAACCTGATTTATTCTTTTTATAAATGTTGTGTAAGAAACAATCTTTCCGATTTCGTCAAAGTCTTGCTCTAAATAATTTTGCATATCATCAACAGCTTTTAAGATTTCAGGTTTAGTTAAGTCGCCTTTTTCCTGGCCCGAAATTACAAAGTAAACGCTATTTGTGCCGGCAAACTGCTTATCAACGTAATCAATATCTTTCCTTAAAACAGAAGTTGAAGGGAAATAGTTTACAAGCGCAGTGTCAATATGCAAGCTTTTTATTCCAACATACGAAAGAGCTGCAATCACCACGACAAACAACGTAAGCCTTACCTTTGACCCGCAGAAGAAGTGATAAATTGTATACAAAGTATTTCCGCTAGCTTCTGCCGCAGATTTTCCGCCTCTAAGCTGTTTTGCCCGTTCAAGTTTTTTCTGAAGTTTTTCTGGAATATGACTCTTTTTTTCTTTTCTTGCATTAACTTTATTTACAGATTTGCAAAGCAACAACGCAGGAATAAAAACAATTGCAAGAATTAAAGAAAATCCTACGCCAAGAGCCGTAAACACTGCAAAACTGTGAAGCGGTGCAATTGGGCTTGAAACCAAAGAAATAAATCCAACGATTGTGGTAACACCGGCAAGAACAACAGCAAGCATTACATCGCGGAGAGCATTTGCTACAGTTTCTTCATAGACTTCCTTTGTAAGATTTGTGCCTGCGCTTTCAAGGGCAACATAATAGTGATTCAAAACGTGAATACCGTAGGCAGAACCTACCGCGATAAGCGCAACTGGAATTACACTTGAAACCAAAGTAAATGTTACTCCAAAAATAGACATAAAGCCCATAGTCCAAACGGTTGCCATCACAACAGTAATAAGCGGAAGCAAGGTTCCGTCCAACGTCTTAAAGCTAAAGTAAAGAGAAAGAAGAACTACCACTATTACAAGCGGAATAAGTCCTGCAAGATCGCTCAGCATAAACGAGCGGGCATTTTCTGCAACAACTGGATCGCCAAAAATCTTAAACACAAGATTGTGATTCTGTGTTTCCTGGGTAACTATTTCTCTTATTTGAACAAGAACGTTTTCCTGACGTTCAGCATCTGTAAGTGGCTTTCTGTTTTCCTTTTTTGCATTTTCAATTTCCTCAGCCTTTTCTGCTTCTGTAGGAGAATGAATAGTTATCTGCATTTGAGTAGCAGAATTGTCATCGTTTACAATAACGCGGTTGTACATATCGCTCCATTCAGTCAGCCGACCTTTTAACTGGGCAATATCTTCTGGCGAACCTGTATAAGAATCTGGAATAAGCTGGGATGCACTGATTGAACCGTCAGATTCACAAACGTAATCGATATGTGTTAATGAATCAATATCATCTACATCTTTTAATTCAAGAACTTTGTCCGTAATGTTTCTTACAACTTGAATGTTTTCTGGAGTAAGAATATCCCCATCTGTAGATTCAAGGCTAACACCGATTACAATCATGCTTCCAAACTGATTTTCAGTTTTTACAAGCCTGCTGTAAGATGCGTCTTTTTGAGGAAGGAATTGCCTGATTGAGTTGTCAATTCGCAAATCCTTTATAAAAAAACCTAGCACTGCGGTTATCACCAAGCAAAGAGCGATAATAACACGCGGATGTTTAAAGAACTTTTTGAAGAAATTCAAAGTAATACCTCCAATCTTCTAATTTCTAGTTTTCTTCTTTTCGTTTATAAGTTCAATTGTTTAATTTCTTAAACCTTTGAACATTTATAATATATTTAATTCGTCTTAAAACGTCAATCTTTTTTATAAAAAAATATAAAAAATAAAGTGATTGACAAATTTTCTTGTTAAAACTATGATTTTGCATTTGACGGAGTAAATAATCCAAATTTCGAGTTTTTTTATAAATTGTAAAAAAAACGCTTTCAGCGACTTTCCAAGGTTTGTTTACTAACCCTTGCTGCAGATGGTTGTGATCGCACTTAGTTTGAATTGGTTTGGATTGCTATGCAACCTTAATCGTTCTTATCGCACAAAATCTTCACAAATTGTAAATTCGCTTACGCTTTTGTTCATTTTCCTAAAAACTCGAAGTTCGGGCTAAATATTATTTTTGCGATTTTTTATAAATCCTAGAGGCAGTATTTTGATAGAAAACTTAGAATTAATACGCATTTTATCCATGTTAAAGTCATGCGGGCCACTTTTTATTGCATTAGGTGACGAGCAAAGGCAAAAACTTATTATTGATATTGCAGACGCAGGTACACAAGGAATAAACGTTACAAATCTATCCCTAAAGTCAAAGCTTTCAAGACCTGCGATTTCGCATCACTTAAGGGTTTTAAAAGATTGCGGTGTAATAAAACCTTTAAAAATCGGCACGCAGATTTTTTACCAGCTGAATTTAAACAAGAACCTTGAAACTCTTTCAGAATTAATTCGCTCAATGCAAAACGTAATTTCAAAAATCAAAAAGGAAACTGCCGAAACTGAAATGGCAAAATAGCAAACTGCTGAACCAAGACTCTATTACACGCAGAATCTTAAGTCAGCCGTTTGCAATTTTTCGAAATCTTAAACCGCTAAAGACGAACAAGATTTAAAAAGTCGTTCGCCCTTTAAAACTCCTTGCCAAAGTAAGCTTGTCCGCATATTCAAGGTCTCCTCCAACCGGGATTCCTGTGGCAAGCCTTGTAACCTTTACGCTGAATTCAGAAAGAATTCTTTGCAGGTAAAGCGCAGTGGAGTCGCCTTCAAAAGTCGGATTCGTTGCAAGAATAACTTCGCTTACATCGCCGCCTTGAATCCTTTTCACAAGAGACTTTATATTCAACTGGTCTGGACCGACTCCTTCTAAAGGAGCAATAACACCGCCTAAAACATGGTAAAGCCCCGTAAAACCGCCTGCACTTTCAATAGTCTGCACATCCTGAGGCTGTTCCACAACACAAATAAGCGAGCGGTCTCGCAAAGGGCTTGAGCATATCGGGCAAGTTTCGCTTTCTGTCCAAGAGCCGCACACGCTGCACGGATGAATTTTTTCCTGAAGCTCAGAAAGCTGCTTAGAAAAATTTTTTACATATAGCAAATCCGCTTTTAAAAGATGATTTACTATTCTTGAGGCGCTTTTTTTTCCAATTCCTGGAAGCCTTGCAAATGAATTTGTAAGCTCATCAATTATATTTGCCATTTTACAACCCTGGAATATTCATTCCAGAAACCATATCCGTCGTTTTTTCTTTAATAAGATTCTGCATATTTTCAACTGCGTCGTGCTGAGCTGCGACAATCAAATCTTCAAGCATTTTTACGTCGCGATTGTCAACGCACAAAGGATCAAGATGAATTTCAAGCATTTCAAACTTTCCGTTGATTTTTACAGTAACCATTTTTCCACCAGAGGAGCCAGTTGCTGTAAGAGCCGCCATTTCTTCCTTAAGTTTTTCTGCCTGCTCTTTTAGTGCCTGAGTATTTTTTAAAAGTTCAAAAGGATTCATTTTTTTTACCTCTTACGCTCATTTTATTAGGTTGAAAGTTTGCTACGCAAACTTTATTTACATTCCAACTACACTCCCCTTAAACGTGCTGCAAAGAAGCTTTACTTCATTTGGAATTTCCACAGCTTGAACAGTTTTTTCTTCATTTTTTTTCAGCAAGACCTCAAAGGCAACCTTTGTTCCGCAGAACTTTTCAAAAGTTTGCTCAATAAAACCTTTATTTTGCTCTATTATGCTCAACAGATATTCAGACTGAATCGTTGTTTCTATTGCATTTTCTTTTAACTGCCATTTTCCAGTCTGCATAATTACCGAACTCAGCATCGGATTTTTTACCGCAAATTCAGTTACCAAAGAAGCATAAAGTTTTCCAAGCGTTATAGAACTTCCATCAGGACAATTAAAAATTTCTTCACTCTGATGGACATCTTCCTTTGAATCTTCTATATTTTGTTCTGCGAACTCCTGTACATACTCTTCATTATTTTTTATCTCGCTTTCTACAGGGTAAGAATCATCTTCCGGAGCTGCAGTATTGCTCCAGTCCTCTTCATCAGGATTTTCTGTAAAACCTGCATTTTCAGAATTTTGCGCAAAATAACTAAGCGCAGGAGTTTTTTCCGCCTCTGATTGTTCAGGCGGCAGGGCTCCGCCACTATAAAAAGGGTTTTGACCGCCATCCTGCCCAGCCGTATTATTTGCCAGGGCAGAAAAAATTGGCATTCCGTTAGCACTAAACGAAGTTTTTTTAGTTTCTGCTGGCTGCGCAAAATTTTGATAGGAATCCTGGGCGGTTTCTTTATCACTATGGTTTGCACCTTCTCTGCTAGAAACACTTTCTTGGTTCAAAACAGGCTGTTTATTCTGATTTTCTGCAAAAGCCGAATCTTGCTTTAAAACCGCATAGGCTCTATCAATTGCAGCTTTTACCTGCGAAGGAGAGACGTAGCTTGCAAGCCAACACAACCTGCTAAACGCCAATTCCAATTCATACCTTGGAGAAATTGAATATCTTATGTCCCTATAAAGCTGAAGAAAAATCGACATTGCCTGCTCTGTTTGAACAGTATTCCAGAGAGAAAGAACTTTTTCGCTAAAACGTTCGGCCGACTGCCCGAGCAAGGATTCCTTTTTTATTCCATTTTTGATTAATAAAAGACTTCTCAAATAATCAGTGCTGTTTGAAATCAACTGTTCAATAGAAATTCCAGACTGAATAAAAGAATCAAGCTGAGCCATTGCGTCTTCTGTTTTTCCGCTCGCACAGGATTCAAATATAACATTCAACCTGTCTACGCCAAGAATTCCCAGCTTGTCCCGGATTTTTTCGTAAGTTATAAGACCATCGCTAAAAGCAACAACCTGATCAAAAAGCGTATAGCAGTCGCGCACAGAACCACCAGATTCTTTTGCAATCCAATACAACGCCTCGTCGTCGGCTTTTACCCCAAGCTCATTGCAAGCATCTAAAAGCAAGGATTTTAATTTTTCAACAGAAACAAGCCTAAAATTAAATTGCTGGCAACGACTTTTTATTGTGGCAGGAACTTTTTGAAGCTCCGTTGTTGCGAAAATAAAGATTACATGAGCAGGCGGCTCTTCTATAGTTTTTAAAAGCGCATTAAAAGCGCTGTTCGAAAGCATGTGGACTTCATCGATTATATAAATCTTGTACCTGCAGCTAGTAGGCGGAAACATAACTTCATCTTTTATCTGGCGGACATCGTTTACACTGGTATTTGAAGCGCCGTCTATTTCTATAACATCTAAACTAGAACTATTTGTAATAGACTTGCAAGATTCACAGTTTCCGCAAGGTTCCGCAGTTGGAGAGTCAGAACTTTGACAGTTCAAGGCCTTTGCCAAAATCCTTGCGGTTGAAGTCTTGCCGCAGCCTCTAGGACCTGCAAAAAGATACGCATGAGCTATCTGCCCTGTTTTTATAGAATTTTTAAGAGTTTCAGCAACAAATTCCTGACCCACAAGGTCTTCAAAATGCTGAGGTCTTCGGCGAGTTGCCGTTACTTCGTATGCCATCATTACCTTCCGAATTTTTAGAGATATTTATAATAGCATAAAAATTGACTGACTACAACTTTAGTTTTAACCGTGTTGCCGTGCCTAAGTCGTGTTTAAGTCGCTACGAGCTGTGCATATTATGGATTTAGCCGTCGCAGCCTACCAACCGCCGCTAGCACCGCCGCCGCCAAAATGACCGCCTCCGCCTCTAAAACTTGAGCCGCCGCTAAAACCTCTAAAATTGCCCGAGCCAAAAGAATTAGAACTACCAAAGCTAGAACTGCTTCTGTGACTGTCGCGGAATGCTTTTGTAAAGATTATCCAAGGCAACCAGTGGTTCTTTTTGCCGCTAGCCAAAGCAGAAAATATTATAAACCAAATGAACACCCAAAAGAATCCGAACAAGACGCCAAACAAACCATTGTCATCAGAATCTAAAACGTCTTCAGAAATTAGTTCCGCATTGTCGCTTGCAATGCCGCCCATGTTCTGCACGCCTAAAAGGATACCTTCAGAATAGTTGCCTTTTTGAAATTCTGGAGCAATTACATTTCTTATTATAAGACCGCTTTTTGTATCAGTAAGTTTTCCTTCAAGCCCATAGCCTGTTTCTATCCTGATTTTTCGTTCCGCCATGGAAACTACAAGAATTGCGCCATTGTCAGAATCTCTTTGACCAATCTGCCACTTTTCTGCCGTCCTAAAGGAAAACTCTTCTATGTCATCTCCTTCAAGCGAAGGAATTGTAAGAACTGCCATCTGTATTGAAGTTGTATTTTCAAGATCAGCAAGATATTGAGTTATCTTAAGCTCATCTTCTGTGCTGATAATGCTTGCGTAATCGTTTACACGGCCTGTTAATTCTGGAACTTCAAGAGCAAAAACTCTAAAGACGCACAAAAACATTATTGCAGAAAACGCTTTTTTTACAGACATTCGCTATCCTCCAATATGACTAACCCATCTGCAATTTCATTAGGATTTTCTTTGCTGCACGGAAAATTTTCCTGCAAAAGTTCCCCGCATTTTTCAATTGCCGCAATAAAACCTTCTTTTGTCTTTTTGGCTTTTATTCCAGAAGCAAGGTCGTCTGCAATTATGTTCCACAAATCTTGAGAAATCTTTACAGAAATTCCGCTGTCCGCAAGGATTCTAACTTGGCGTTCCATATAGGAAACAAAAATTAAGATTCCAGAATGTTCCTTTGTATTGTAAATTCCACTCTGAGCGAAGTGCCTAAAAGCCCTGTTTGTGACAGTATGTTTTTTTACATTTGAAGGAATTATAAATCTGTCTATAAAAGGAATATTTGCGCAAGCAAAACCGATGAATATTGCAACAAGGCAACTCATTCCGTAAATCAAAGGCAAAAGCCACACAGGCTGGCTCCAAAATCTAGCTTCATAAAAGCCAAGGATTCTAGAAGAAAACGGCAACAACAGTGCAAAAACAAGGGCTGCAAAATAAATCGCGCCTTTTAATTCCCAAAAAGAATACTTTGCGCTTTCGGCCGTCAAAGCCAATGCAATTTCGCCAGAAGTTTTAGCTTCAGCCTTTTTTACGGCCTCTTTTATTTCTTCAAAATCTTGTTCAGAAAGTTTAATTTTCTTTAATAAAGTTTTTGTATTCATCGGCTTACCAAAATCTACTAAAATTCAACCTTAGGAGCTGCGGAAGCTTCCTGAACGGCTGTAAAATATGCTTTTTGCGAAAATCCAAATATTCCTGCAAGAATTGTTCCTGGAAATTTGCGTATTGTTGTGTTGTAAGTTTTTGCCGCGTCGTTAAATCTCTTGCGTTCAACTGAAATTCTGTTTTCAGTTCCTTCCAGCTCATCCTGCAAAGCTAAGAAATTTTGATTCGACTTCAATTCAGGATAATTTTCAGTAACAGAAAGAAGTCTTTGAAGAGCTCCGCCTAAAGAATCCTGAACTTTTTGAAACTCCGCCATCTTTTCAGGATTATCAAGAACGCTTTCGTCTATAGTTATCATGCCGCCAGCTTTAGAGCGGGCTTCGGCAACCTGAGTAAAAACATCGCTTTCCTGTTTTGCGTACCCCTTTACAGTCGAAACAAGGTTTGGAATCAAGTCGTATCGCCTTTGATACTGATTTTCTACCTGCGCCCATTGCGCAGAAACTTGTTCTTCCATGCTAACCATATTGTTATAAGTTTTACTGATGCAAGAAGCAAGCCCTCCAAAAACTACCAAAACAATTGCAACCACTATTAAAGTTTTTTTTGTCTTTGCCGTCATAAAAAAGACCTCCAAATTTTGTGCTTAGCCCAAATTTCAAGTTTTTTATACAGTTTGAAAAAAATACTTTCAGCGACTTTACAATTTGCTGCAGATGATTGTGCTCGCACTTCGTTTGGATTGGTTTGGGTTGCTGCGCAACCTTAGCTGTTCTTACCGCACAAAATCTTCACAAATTGTAAATTCGCTTACGCTTTTATTCATTTTCATAAAAACTCGAAGTTTTGACTGCTTCAGGCTGAAAATGCGCAATCTTTTTAGAAATTGCACAAAAAATAAATTCTTAGAGTTTAAACATACAGGCAATACAGTTTCTGGTCAAATAAAAACTTTCTAAATGTTCAAAAAAAATAAAAAAATAGATAAGCGTGCGTCCCTTTGCATATTGATAAAAAAACGATTTTTATATATTTTTTAAAGATATATTATTAGGTTTATCATTTACTTTTTACGGGAGTATAACTTTATGAGTAGCAAAAATAAAGCAGATTTTACAATCACTCAATTGGGAGAATGTAAGATAAAATCTCCAATTCAATTGTCAACTGTTGTGGGTGATTGCAGCGCAAATTACGTTAGAGATGATGCATTCGTCCTTAATTCTGTAAATGTTTTTGACACTAAAAAACCAGTTGCGCTAGATTCAACTAATCTTTTGCAAAAAGCTGGTCCAAGAGAATTTATTTATTTTGACCCTAAAAAAGTAAAAGCAGGAATATGCACTTGCGGAGGTCTTTGCCCGGGATTAAACGACGTTATAAGAGCCGTTGTCAGATGCCTTTGGAACCGTTACGGCGTAAGAGACATCGTTGGCTTCCAATACGGCTACAGAGGACTCTTTCAAGATTCAGGTTACGAGCCTATAAAACTTACTCCAGATATTGTTGACGAAATCCATAAAATTGGCGGTTCATTTATAGGAACAAGCCGTGGCGGCGGAGAACGAATTAGAGATGCCGTAGACACAATCGAAAAATTAGGCATAAATCAGCTTTTTGTAATTGGCGGAGACGGAACTCAGCACGGAGCATTAACAATTGCGGAAGAAATTGAAAAACGCGGTCTAAAATGCGCAGTCGTGGGTATTCCAAAAACTGTTGACAACGATTTTCAACTTATAGACCGTTCATTTGGATTTGAAACAGCCGTTCACCAGGCAAAGGACGCTATTTCTTCAATGCACATGGAAGCACGCTCTCAAATAAACTGCATTGCGCTTGTAAAACTTATGGGTCGTGAATCAGGCTTTATTGCAGCAGCAGCAGCCTTGGCAAGCCACGAAACAAACTTCTGCCTTATTCCTGAAATTCCTTTTGAAATGGACGGTCCAAACGGCTTCCTTGTAAACCTTGAAAAAAGGCTTTTAAATCATCATCACGCAGTTGTAATCGTTGCAGAAGGTGCTGGTCAGGACTTGCTTTCTGGAACAAACCAAACAGACGCTTCTGGAAACAAGCGGCTTTCTGACATAGGAATGTTCCTAAAAGATGAGATAAAAGACTATTTTGCAAAAAGAAATATTCCAATAGATTTAAAATACTGCGATCCAAGCTATCAGATTCGCTCTGCTGTAACAACAGCTT
Organism: uncultured Treponema sp.; assembly: GCA_934667505.1. GTDB lineage: Bacteria > Spirochaetota > Spirochaetia > Treponematales > Treponemataceae > Treponema_D. The sequence continues at coordinate 109,673 of CAKULY010000004.1, forward strand.
CCGATTCAATCTATTGCGAACGCTTAGGAAACAATGCTGTTCACGCTGCAATGGCAGGAAAAACACGCATGGTTGTAGGTCTTGTTCACGATAAGTTTGTTTACATACCAACAGAAATGGCAATCGCTTCTAGAAACTACGTAGATCCGGAAGGCGCCTTGTGGCGAGACGCACTAGACGCAACCGGCCAGCCAATTCTTATGGTAAACGACATCGAGGCGGCAAAGGCTAAAATGAAAAAACTTGGTGTAAAATAAGGAACACCACTTTAGAAAAAACAGGAGAAATTTAGAAAGAGTTTCTCCTGTTTTTTATTTAACCCATGGTCTTGAGTGCAAGCGTACCTTGACTAGACGGCTGGCTTATAAACATTCCGTTGTACCAGATTGTGGATGTTGAGGAAGTTTTAGCATATTCCCCCATTCTAAATCGGTCTGAAGAGGGTTGAAATTCATAATCCCGCTATCCGGAGTAAAAGTTAATTCGCTAAAATAAATCTCATTATTTAGCAAATAGAAGTCAACTCTTACATAAGAAAAATCTTTCGACATATCAGCTGCTAATGAAAGCATTTCTGGTAATTTTTTAGGAACTGGAAAAGTCTCTTTGTAAAGCTCATGGTTGAATTCCATAACAAAATTGAATAAAGCGGAAAATTTTATCTTATTGTGCAGATTTCCTGACATTAACTTTATAAAAGGGGAATTTCCTGGATATGAGGTCATTGCAATAAAACCTTTTGTGAGCACTCTTATATACAAAATTTCAAACGGTAAAAAACTTGGCGGCAAATTTTTCTGGAAAGACAGATATTATAAAAACATTGTAAAAAACAACAATATTTCGGCTGTTTGGTTTCCGTTTGCAAATCATAAGAATTTTATACCGGCAGAAATCGGTGCCGTGAAGATACTTACAGTACATGATATAGTCACATATCATAGCGGGGACGCAAAGAAATTCTTCGACAGAGTTTTTTCTGATAAGACCAACAAATTTATTGTTGTTTCAGAATATACAAGGAAAGACATCGAAAATACTCTAAACTACACAAACTCCATCGTGATTCCGCCTCCAATAACACTGGACTTGTCACGAACAAAAAAAATTGAATCGATAACCGGAAAATATATTTTGGATATAAATTCCTATACAAAGCGGAAAAACAACATAACTTTGCTGAAAGCCTTTAATCTTATAAAGGAAAAAACATCCCTTGATTTGGTATTCTGCGGAGGTCAAAAAGATTCATTAGTCTATAATGAACTGCTGGAATTTTTAAAAGAAAATCACCTTGAACCCCGCGTAAAATTCTTTTATGCAATACCGGAAGATGAAAAAAATTGGCTAATGCTAAATGCTTCCATTTTTGTAAATCCCTCTACCTTTGAAGGTTTTGGGAGAACTCCTGTAGATGCGGCTATATGCAAAATTCCTGTAATCTCATCAAAGGCAACATCTTTGTACGAGGCAACGATGGGACTTGTTAATTATTATGAAAATCCTACAGACAGTTCTGAACTTGCCGAAAAGATTATGGAAGTCATAAGTAATCCAAAATCAGAAGAAGAATTGAATTCCATATCAGAACAACTTATTGATGCTTATTCGCCAGAGTCTGTTGCAGTAAAGTATATGAAAATATTTCAGGAATATTTATAGAACAAATATTCTTGAAATAAAATTGTAAGTAATAAAAAGAAACTCCCCTTAGCTCAATAAAATTTACCAGAAATCAGGCAAACATAACTTGAGCAATTAATTCTGTAAGCAAATTCCTAAATTGCATCATCTCGAAATAGAAAATCCTATTAGTCCGATATGATAGATTCCATTCTCATCATACCAAGGCATCAATTCATTCCGTGTGATAACAATTTTTTTGAACGAATTGTTCACAATGCTGAACGGGTTCAGTTCTGCTGCCTGTTTTTTAGGCGTTGACATTTCAAAAGCAGACTGAATATAACACTGATTATTTCCGTTATTCACAACAAAATCTATTTCTCTGACTACTCATTCTGTTTTCGCTCCACAATTTTATTCAGATAATTATTTCTTTCTATTCTCATTCGCTTTCCTTTGATTAGGTGTGTTTAGACACACAGCTTCCTGTTCTTTTTTCATTTTAACGCCTTTAATAACTCTTTTTGTTCTAATTTGAGCTTCTTTATGAGTTGTTTATATTCTTTTCGTTTATTTAACTGTGTCTGAAATTCATCAGAATTGAAATCTTCGATTTTACCAAGAAATTTAGAAATTACCTTTTTCCCTTCCCTATAATTTAAATATAAATATTCCTGATTGCCTATTTTTCGTTTAAAAATAGCCCCTTTTGGAAGAATTTCTAATTCTTTTTCATAACGCAATAACAGGCGTTGGTTTCTTTCCAATTCATCCTGAAAAACTGCTTTTATAACATCGGTTTTCATTCGCATTTTACACTACAAGTATATCATATTTTTACAATTGTAGTGTAAGCACATCTTAAACTACAATGTCTTCTATTTCAATATATTTGAGTTTATATTTTTCACTTTCTTGACAAACTTAACAAGTTTTACTTATATTTGACACATGATTCAGATGACAGTCGGCGACTTTAAAGCACAATTTTCATCCGTGTTAGACAAAGCTCTCAATGGTGACGAAATACAGATTTTGTACGGCCGTTCAAAAAAGCCTGTTGCCAAACTAACAAAAATAGAAGAAAAGAAATGCAGAATCCCCGGTCTGTACAAAAACTGCGGTCCTTTTTGGGAAGATGAAAATTTTGAGTTTTCTCCAGAAAATCTGTTTGACAGTATGAACGATTTAAACTGTACTTTTAATCGCAATACATTTAAAAGATAACATTCTTAAGCAAAATATCGCAGCTATTTATTTTACTTTATGTTAATTTAAACTTTACTTTAAATTTTGTTTTATTTTTAGAAAAAATAAACGAAAGAGTAAGCAAATTTGCAATTTGTGAAAACTTTGTGTGATTATAACAATTAAGGTTGCATAGCAGTCCAAAACAATTCAAGCGAAGTGCAAGTACAACCGTCTGAACAACGTTAAAATTCACTGAAAGCATTTTTTACAGTTATAAAAAACTCGAAGTTTGGGCTATATAAAAACTGTAACATAAAAATTTTATAGATTGACTTACATATACTTTGGTGTAAATACAATGTGATATTTACACAACCATTTTGTATGACTCAACGAGTCTCTTATATTTGCCATTTTGCTTTCCTCCTTGGTGTTTTGCAATAGACTTGAACAATC